>NZ_QGSY01000092.1 GCF_003857035.1 Micromonospora arida | reverse complement strand
CCCCGCCCCGCCGCATCAGCTCCGGGGCCAGTCACCCCGCCACAAACCCGCCAAGGGAGCGTCAATGACCACCACCGTCCCGCCCGCCGACACCGCCGAGGTCGGCACGCGCATGTCGCGTCGGGAGGTTCTCCAGGCCCTTTCCGGCCTGATGGTCGGCATGTTCGTGTCCATCCTCGCCTCCACGGTGGTGGCGAACGCGCTGCCGCGGATCATCGCGGACCTGAACGGCAGCCAGACCGTCTACACGTGGATCGTCACCAGCGAACTGCTCGCCATGACGGCGACGGTGCCGCTCTGGGGCAAGATGGCCGACCTGTACAGCAAGAAGCTGCTGATCCAGTTGTCGCTGGGACTGTTCGTGGTGGGTTCGCTCATCGCGGGCTTCACGCCGAACGTCGAGGTGCTGCTGCTCAGCCGTGTCGTCCAGGGCATCGGCGCCGGCGGCATGACGGCGCTGGCCACGATCGTCATGGCGGCGATGATCCCGCCGCGTGAGCTGGGCCGCTACGCCGGCATCTTCGGCGCGGTCTTCGGTGTGGGCACCATCGCCGGTCCGCTGATCGGCGGCCTGCTCGTCGACACGTCGTGGCTGGGCTGGCGCTGGTGCTTCCTGATCGGCGTCCCGTTCAGCATCATCTCCATCGCCCTGCTCCAGCGCACCCTGCACCTGCCGGTCATCCGCCGCAAGGCGAAGATCGACTGGCTGGGCGCCCTGCTCATCACCTCTGGTGTCTCCACGCTGCTGATCTGGTCGTCCCTGGCCGGGAACAAGTTCGAGTGGGCCTCCGGCTGGACGGCCCTGATGGTCGTCGGTGGTCTGGTCCTGCTGGCGCTGGCCGTGCTCGTCGAATCGCGCGCCGCCGAGCCGATCGTCCCGCTGGGCATCTTCCGCAACCGCACGGTCTCGCTGGCCACGGTCGCCAGCGTGCTGGTCGGTGTCGCGCTGTTCGGCGGCACCGTCTTCCTGTCCCAGTACTTCCAGATCTCGCTGGGCAAGTCGCCCACCGTCGCCGGCCTGATGAGCCTTCCGATGATCTTCGGCCTGCTCGTCTCGTCGACGATCGCCGGACAGCTCATCACGAAGTACGGCCGGTGGAAGGCCTACCTGGTGGCAGGCGCCGCGGTGATGAGCGTCGGGATGCTGCTCCTGGGCACCATCGACGCCGACACCAGCGTCGTCGTGCTGTCGATCTACATGGCCGTGCTGGGCATCGGCGTCGGCATGCTCATGCAGAACCTCGTGCTCGCCGCGCAGAACGACGTACCGGCCCACGAACTCGGCGTCACCACCTCCGTGCTGACGTTCTTCCGCAGCATGGGCGGCGCGATCGGAGTCAGCGCCCTCGGCGCGGTCCTGGCAAGTCGGGTGACCTCGCTGACGACCGAGCGGCTCGGCCCGGCGGCGACCGCCGGCGGCGGCTCCGCCGAGGTACCCGACCTGTCCACGCTGCCCGAGCCGGTGCTGCGCATCGTGCAGGACGTGTACGGCATCGCCACCGCGGACCTCTTCCTGGTCGGCGCGCCGTTCGCGCTGCTCGCGCTGGTCGTCGTGCTGTTCATCAAGGAGAAGCCGCTGCACACCCTCAGCGGGGAGGAACGACGCGTCCAGGAGGAGGCGGCGGCAAAGGTCGCGATTCACTGAGTCGTACGCCAGCAGAACGGGGGCGGGCCGGTTGGCCCGCCCCCGTTTCGCGTTTCTCGGTAACGACATGGTGTGAACGCGTTGCCACGTAAAGTGAGATTGAGCCGGTCAACGGCTGACGCCAGACGTGCGCCGGGCCGCCACTGCGGCGGCGCCGCTCGGCCAACTGCCGGGTCGGACAGCTCGGCAACGTCGCGGCCTGTTCGGCCGCAGGAGGTGTGGACGATGCCCATGCTGTCGGTCTTCAATCCTCGGCACACGGTCGCTCCCCCGGGATACAGCCGCTGGCTCATCCCGACCGCCGCACTGGCCGTGCACGTGTGCATCGGCCAGGTCTACGCGACGAGTGTCTACAAGAACTCCCTCATCGCGCACTTCGACACCAGCCAGACGGCGATCGGGGCGATCTTCAGTATCGCCATCGTCATGCTGGGCTCGTCCGCGGCGGTGGGTGGCCGTTGGGTGGAGAAGAACGGACCGCGCCGGGCGATGTTCGTCTCGGCGTGCTTCTGGGCCGTCGGGTTCCTGGTCGGCGCGCTCGGCATCGCGACCCAGCAGCTGTGGCTGCTCTACCTCGGGTACGGCGTCATCGGCGGCATCGGGCTCGGCATCGGTTACATCTCGCCCGTCTCGACCCTGATCAAGTGGTTCCCGGACCGCCCCGGCCTCGCCACCGGGCTGGCCATCATGGGGTTCGGCGGCGGCGCCCTGGTCGCCGGCCCGCTCGCGCGCCAACTGCTCTCCCTCTACGACTCCGGCTACAACCCCAACAACCCGGCCGCCGTGGCATCGGGCAGCGCCCTCGTGGCGCTGTTCGTCACGTTCGGCATCGGCTATTTCGTGATCATGATGTTCGGGCCGTTCAACGTCCGGGTTCCGGCGCCGGACTGGCGGCCCGCCGGGTTCGACCCCGCGAGCGTCGCCGCCAAGCCCCTGGTGACGACGGCGAGCGTGTCGGCGTCGAACGCCGTGCGTACCCGGTCGTTCTGGTTGCTGTGGATCGTGCTGTTCTGCAACGTCACCGCGGGCATCGGCATCCTGGAGCAGGCAAGCCCGATGATCCAGGACTTCTTCCGGGACAACGGGACCGCCACCGCGGTCTCGGTGTCGGCTGCGGCCGGTTTCGTGGGGGTGCTGTCGCTGTTCAACATGGCTGGGCGGTTCGTCTGGTCGACGACGTCCGACCTCATCGGCCGCAAGCCCATCTACATGGTCTACCTCGGCGTCGGCATGGTGCTGTACGTGCTGCTCGCCGTGGCCGGCCACTCCGCGACCGCGGTCTTCGTGCTGATCGCCGCCGCGATCATCTCCTTCTACGGCGGTGGCTTCGCCACCATGCCCGCCTACCTGCGTGACCTGTTCGGCACCTTCCAGGTCGGGGCCATCCACGGCCGGATCCTCACCGCCTGGTCGGCCGCGGGTGTCGCCGGCCCGCTGATCGTCAACGGGATCCTCGACACACAGGGCAAGCCCGGCACCCTCACGGCGGCTGCGTACCGGCCCGCGCTGTTCACCATGGTCGGCATCCTCGCCATCGGGTTCATCGCGAACCTGCTGGTGCGTTCCGTGCCCGAGCGGTTCCACGAACCGAACAGAGGGCCTACCTCGCCCGTGGCGAAGGCCACCGTCACCGAGCCGGTCGCTCTCGGGCCGGACAGCCAGCCGCCCGCGCCGCCGCACGTCGGTAGCCAGACCGGGCGGCTCTGGTTGTCGTGGCTGCTGGTCGCGGTGCTGCTTGGCTACGGCATCGTCCAGACCGCCATCACCGCCGCGAAGCTGTTCACCGGCTGACGCGCGGCGGCCCGACGCCGCCGGACCTCTCGCATCGCAACGGAAGGCGCCCCTCGAAAGGGGCGCCTTCCGTTTCGCCGATCCGCTCAGAGCGGGGTCACCGACCGGTTCTCGTTGAGCCGCTCCCGTTGTGGCACGACCGTGTACTTCGGATCGCGGGCCGACACCCGTCCCGCCTCGAAGACGCCGAACCGGGTGGCGACCGACGATGCCACGAGGGCGGCGCCGGAGATCGCCGACAGGACCCGGCTGCGCCGGCTGAGCAGGGCGGTGGCGGTGCCCACGGCGAGCAGGGCGCGTCCCGCCCTGACCAGCCGGCCGCTGCGTCCGTGCGTGTAGGGCTCGCTGGTGAGGCCCTGCCGCTCCAGCTGGTGCCCTCCGCCAAACTCGATGGCCGCGGCGGCCAGGGCGAGTCGTCGCAGTGGGGCGGTCTCGGCGGCCGGTGCCGCGATCAGGCCGACCCCGGACGCCGCGGCGAGCGCGCTGCCGGCGAAGACGAACGGCAGCGACGGGTAGGCGTCGTGCCAGGACGGCACGGCCGTGTCGGCGAGCAGCACCCCGGTGTACGTCGCCAGCGCGGGCGCGGTGGCCGCGGCAGCCAGGCCGGCGACGTTGCCGATGGGCGGTGCGATCCGACGGGCGAGGCCGAGCACACCGTGCTGCGGGAGCAGCGGCGCGAGCTCGGCGACCGCGGCCACGCCGGCCAGCGGGCCGAACGCGGCGAGGATCCAGGTGCCGACCGACATCGGCGAGGTCACCTTGGCCACCCGGAGCATGTGATGGAACCGGGCCGGCCGGCCGAGGTCGTGGACCAGCAGGTACGTGCTGGCGGCGACGCCGCCGAGGGCCGTCCAACGGCCCACCTTGCGCAGCCCGGGTCGTCCGGTCAGTTGGGCGCCCGCGCCGATCAGCGCACTTCCGGCGGCGAGGCCTCCGGTGAACAGGTAGCCGGCGATGTCGTACTTCCACACCGGCGGCTTCAGTACCGGCCGGCCGTAGTAGGAGGCGAAGTCGGCCGGCGGCACCGTGAGTCGTTCACCGCCGCGGGTCATCGCCGCCCGCCCAGGAACGCGACCGCCGTGGCGACCGCCATCGTCATCGCGGCCAGGCCGGCACGCTTCCACATGGCCGGCAGGTCGCGGGTGGTCACGATCGGGTCCGGTGGCAGCCCGTACACCTCCGGTTCGTCCAGCAGCAGGAAGAACGCACCATCACCACCGACACCGTCGTTCGGGTCGTGCCCGTACAACCGCGCCTCCGGCACGCCCCGCTCATGCAGCTTCGCCACCCGCGCGGCGGCCCGCTCCCGCAACTCGTCCAGTTCCCCGTACTGGATCGACTCCGTCGGGCACGCCTGCGCACACGCCGGCGTCATGCCGACCCCGAGCCGGTCGTAGCACAGCGTGCACTTCCACGCCCGACCATCATCCTTGCGTTGATCGATCACGCCGTACGGGCAGGCGGAGATGCAGTAACCGCAGCCGTTGCAGATGTCCTCCTGCACCACCACGGTGCCGAACTCCGTCCGGAACAGGGAACCTGTCGGGCAGACATCCAGACAGGCCGCGTGGGTGCAGTGCTTGCACACGTCCGACATCATCAACCAGCGAAAGTCCGTCCGCCCCTCCGCACCCGAACCCCGGCCCGGCGGCTGCGCACCCGGCATCCCCAGAAACTCCGGCCCGCCCGACATGCGGGCCGCCGCGGCGGGCGAGCCGGTGGGCAGGCCGGGGTCCGTTCCGGTGTCGGTGCTGGTACGCGCGCCGACCGCCGCCGTCGCCGGGCTGATCGCCGGCCCGTCCGGATCACCCGCGAATGCCGGGGTTGCCCAGCCGGCCGAGCGGGGCTGCTCCACGAACGCGACGTGCCGCCACGAGTTGGCAGTCAGCGCGCCCGTGTTGTCGTACGACATGCCCAGCAGGTCGAGCCCGCTCTCGGGGACACCGTTCCACTCCTTGCAGGCCACCTCGCACGCTTTGCAGCCGATGCAGACGCTGGTGTCGGTGAAGAACCCCATCCGCGGCGGCGCGTTCTCGTAGCCGGCGTCCGGTGCGGGGTCCAGCGGCCCGTACAGGGCGTTGGCATGGGGCATCGGTCAGGCCTCCTGGTCGCTGCTGCTGTCGGCGACGTCGGTCGTGACCATCGGCGGGTAGCGGTGGACGAGGTTTCCCGACCGCCGCCGGTAGTCGACGACGAGGTCCACCAGGTCCTGTCCTCTGGGGCGTCGTCCGGGTCGGACGTCGCACGTGCCGACCTTGCTCTCCTGAATCAGGACGTTGGGGTCGAGGGTGATGCCGAACAGGTCGTTGGCCGAGTCGCCGGTCACCAGGCCCTCGAAACCGAAGTGGTACGGCAGCCAGACCTGGTGGATGATCCGGCCATCCACTCGCAGCGGCGTCACCCGGTCGGTCACCAGCACCTTCGCCTCGACCGCCGCCCGGCTGGTGACCAGGTGGGCCCAGCCCAGATGACTCAACCCACGCAGGGCCGCCAACTCCGGCGACACCTCGACGAACATCTCGGGCTGCAACTCGGCCAGCGGCGACACGTTGCGGCTCATCGCACCGGCGGTGTGGTGCTCGGTGAGCCGGCTGACCGTGAACACGTACGGGAAGACGTCGCTGTGCTCCTGCGGCGGGCTCGGGTTGAGCGTGTTGATCGGGTGGGTGTAGACCTTGCGGGTCGGGTTGGCCTGCTGCCGGTAGAGCGGGTTGCGCACCGGCGACTCGACCGGCTCGTAGTGGGTGGGCATCGGTCCGTCGAGGACGCCGGTGGGCGCGTACAGCCAGCCTTTGCCGTCGCCCTGAAGGATGAACGGGTCGTCGCCGGCGATGCCCGCCACACCCGAGGCGTCGTGCGCCGGCCGGTAGGACGGCGGTTTGGTCTTTTCGAAGTCCGGCACGTCGTAGCCGGTCCACTCGCTCTTGTCCGCGTCCCACCAGATGTAACGTTTGCGCTCACTCCACGGGTTGCCGTCCGGGTCGGCGGACGCACGGTTGTAGAGGATGCGCCGATTGGCCGGCCACGCCCAACCCCACTCGGGTGCCACCAGGGACTGCTCCGAGCCGGGTTTGCGGCGGGCCGCCTGGTTGACGCCGTCGGCGTACACCCCCGTGTAGATCCAGCAACCGCCGACGGTGGAGCCGTCGTCCTTCATCTCGGTGAACGACGCCAGCGGACGGCCGGTGGCCACGTCGTACCCGTTGATCTCGCGCAGCACCGACTCGGCGCTCGGCTCCGCGTGCGGGCCGTGCGTGGGGTAGTCCCAGGTGAGGTCGAGCAGCGCACGGTCGCGCGGCTTCGTCGACGTCGCCAGCCGTTCCCGGATGACGCGACCGAGGTGGTAGAAGAACCAGAGTTCGGAGCGGGCGTCGCCTGGTGGCTCGACGGCCTTCTCCCGCCACTGCAACAGCCGTTGGGTCTGGGTGAAGGTGCCCTCCTTCTCCACGTGGGAGGCGGCCGGTAGGAAGAACACCTCGGTGCGGCACCGCTCGGGCACGATCTCGCCGGTCTCGATCTCCGGCGCGTTCTGCCAGAACGTGGCGCTCTCGATCATGAACAGGTCACGGACCACGAGCCAGTCGAGGTTGGCCATGCCGAGCCGCTGCGCCCGGCCGTGCGCCGACCCGACCGCCGGGTTCTGCCCGAGCAGGAAGTAGCCCTTGATCTTGCCGTCGATCATGTCGAGCACCTGCTGGTAGGTGCCGTGGTCGCCGGTCATCCGCGGCATGTACCCGTAGCAGTAGTCGTTGTCGGCGGTGGCGGCATCACCCCAGTACGCCTTGAGCAGGTTGACGCCGTAGGTGCGGGCGTTGCCCCAGAAGCCCTTCTGCCCGGGGTGCGCGATGCTGTCCACCCACTTGTCCAGGGTCGGGTGCTCGGCATGGTGGGGCATCGGCAGGTAACCGGGCAACAGGTTGAACAACGTCGGGATGTCGGTGGAGCCCTGGATGCTGGCGTGCCCGCGCAGGGCCATCACCCCACCACCCGGACGGCCCACGTTGCCCAGCAGGAGCTGGATGATCGCGCCGGTGCGGATGTACTGCACGCCGACGCTGTGCTGCGTCCAGCCCACCGAGTAGACGAGCATGCCGGTCCGGTCCCGGCCGGAGTTCTCCGTCCACGCGTGGGCCAGTTCGAGGAACTTCTCCTGCGGGATGCCGCAGACCCGTTCCACCATCTCCGGGGTGTAGCGGGCGAAGTGCCGCTTGAGGATCTGGTAGACGCAGCGCGGGTGCTGCAACGTCTCGTCACGTTCGGTCTCGCCGCCGACCGGCGCGCCGTGCGACTCGTTCTCCAGCCCGGCCGCCGTCTCCCGCTGCGTCTCGCTGTCGCGGGTCGTCTGGTCCTGCGGGTGGCCCTCGTACCGCCAACTGGCCTGGTCGTAGGTGGCATTGTCGTCGTTGAAGCCGGAGAAGAGGCCGTGCATGTCCTCGGTGTCGGCGTACTCCTCGGTCACGATGGTCGCTGCGTTGGTGTAGGCGACGACGTACTCCCGGAAGTCCAACTCGTTGTCGAGGATGTAGTGCACCACCCCGCCGAGCAGCGCGATGTCGGTGCCCGCCCGGATCGGCAGGTACGAGTCAGCCACCGCGCTGGTACGGGTGAACCGCGGGTCGACGTGGAAGACCTTCGCCCCCCGACGCTTGGCCTCCATCACCCACTGGAAGCCCACCGGGTGCGCCTCGGCCATGTTCGAACCCTGGATGACGATGACGTCGGAGTTCGACAGGTCCTGCTGGTACTGGGTGGCGCCGCCACGACCGAAGCTGGTCCCCAGACCGGGGACGGTGGAGGAGTGTCAAATACGGGCCTGGTTCTCGATCTGAAGAGCCCCCATCGCGGTGAACAACTTCTTGATGAGGTAGTTCTCCTCGTTGTCCAGCGTCGCCCCGCCCAGGCTGGAGATACCCAGCGTCCGGTTGAGCGGTCGACCCTCGGCGTCGACGTCCTCCCAGGTCTCGTCCCGGGCGGCCAGGACCCGATCGGCGATCATGTTCAGCGCCGTGTCGAGGTCGAGGTTCTCCCACTCGGTGCCGTACGGCCGGCGGTAGCGGACCGTGGTCTGCCGCAGCGGGCTGGTGACCAGACTCTTGCTGGCCGAACCCTTCGGGCAGAGCCGGCCCCGCGAGATCGGGCTGTCCGGATCGCCCTCGATCTGACTGACCTGCCCGTCCTTCACGAACACCCGCTGACCACAACCAACAGCGCAGTACGGGCAGACGGACCGCGCCATCGAATCGGCGGTATCGGTGCGGGCGGTGAGCGCGCGGGACCCGTCGGACTTCGCCGCGGCACCCCGGCCCAGCGGGTCCGTGCCGGTGAGTTGGCGGTAGACCGGCCAGCCCTCGAACCAGCTGCGCACCCCCATCGCCGCACCTTCCCGACCAATCCCGCCAAATATGAACACTCTGACGTTAGATGAGGTGCCGGCCCGGTCGCAGCGGGATCACGAACAGTCATGCCTCCCCCAGCCTGTGGTGCGGGCCGGGAGAGGCATGGGGTAACGGCGCTGGTCAGTGCGGTTGTAACTGGCCCATGTGCTGGTCGCTGAAGGTCCGGTAGCGGCGCAGCTCCCAGAACAACCAACCGATGCTGATGATCGCCAACACGACGAAGACCAGCGAACCGGAGAACGTGTCCCAGAGGGTGTGCAGGACGACGACACCGAGGAACGTGCCGAGGAACCCGAAGAGCCGAGCGACGCTCGGGCTCGCCAGCAACGCCCAGAGCGCGCCGGCGGTCAGCCCGGTCCAGGCGGTGTGACCGGCGGGCGCCGTCAGGCCCCGGATGAAGAGCGTCTGCTCCACCGCGCCGATGTTGCCCTGCGAACTCAGCAGCGCGCTGAACGCGTAGCCCATCGTCTCCAGCGCGGCGAACCCCATGCCGGCGGCGATGCCGATGATCAGCCCGTCGGAGGGCACCCGGCGCCGACGCTGGGCCACCACCGTGAACAGCAGCACCACCGGGACGATCAGCTTCGCCGACTCCTCGATCAACGCGACGAACAGCATCGGCAGGGTGCCGAGGCCGCGCAGGGTGTCGTACTCCAGGGTGCCGGCGACCACCGTGCCGATCACACCACCGAAGAACGCCGACGTCACCAGCACCGGCGCCGGCACCTGCCACCGCCCGGTCCGGGCCTGTGCGAACGTCAGGAACGTCAATGGCACCAACGTCGCCCCGAGCAGGATCAACGCCGGTACGAAGTTCGGATTCTTGGTGCTGACCAGGGTCCGCAGCACCGCCAGATAAAGGATCAGCCCGATGACGAGCACACCGACCCACGCCCACCGGCGCCAACGATCACCCATACCGCGCAGTCTGGCGGACCAAGGTTACGAAGACCAGCCACGGGACTGAGGTCGTGACGACTCCGCACCTGCGCGCGCTCCCGTCGAGGATCCTCTCGCAGGTGTCGGCCGCGACCAGCGCCACCGCGGTTGGCAGGTCCGGTTCCGGAAGCCCGAGTTCGGCACTGACTGCCGCAAGGCGCCGGCTGGCGTCATGCGCCGGCAGTGTCCGAGCTGACTCCGCTGCGAGTGCCACCACGGCGTCGCCGTCGACGCCAGCCACCAACAGGTCGCAGGCCAGCATCACCGCGTGGTGCGGGTCGGCGTCGTCGAGCAGCGCTCGGGCCTGTTCAGCCCGGAGCCGGCGAAGGAGTCCGTCATCCACGAGCCGAGACTAAGCGATCTTTCATAACCGGCGACCTTCCCCAGCGTCGCCCGCAGCCGACGGGGACGTCTTCGTGCTTCACGATCACCTACGATCCGCCCATGCGTCGCGTGGCACGATCCCTGGCACTCACACTCCTACTGGCCCTGTCGACCTGCACCGGGAAGCCCATCGATGCTGGGGACGTCGCGTTGACCGTCTTTCTGAACGACGACGCGACGGCGACGCAGAGAGACGCCGTGCAGCAGCGCCTTCGGTCGATGCCAAGTGTCGAAGGGGTGGCTCTCGAAACCCGCGATCAGGTGTACGAGCGCTCCAAGGTCGATTTCAAGGACCAGCCCGACCTGCTGGCGAATCTCAAGCCGGAGTACGCGCCCGAGTTGGTTCACGCCACCGTCACCGACTCTTTGATCGCCGAGGCGATCGAGCTGGTGATGGCCGAGGTCGACGGTGTCGATGGGGTGTCGTTCAGGATCGCGGACGCCGAGCCTCGGCCCTCCCGGATCGGGGTCATCGTTCGGCTGAAATCCTCGGCGACCAGCGAGCAACGAGCCGCGATCCAGGCCGCTGTCGGCGGACTGCCACACGCGACGTCGGTCGGGTTCGAGGACCGTGACGCCGCGTACGAGCGCCTGCGTCAGCGCTGCCGGGGCAAGGGCGACCTGAGCACGCAGCTCAAACCACCGATGCCGCACGAGTCGTGGCGCTTCGCGCATCCCCTGAACGGCAAGGGCTCTGGAGTGTCACACCTGATGAAGCTCGACGGCGTCGACGGCGTCAATCTGGTTCCCGTCGAAATGCTGTAGTCGCACCCCTGAAGGCGGCCCGCCCTTGGCGTGGTCAGTGTCGATGTAGCCGTGCTCCGCGCCGCGACCGGAACGTAGGCATCGCCGTCTAATCAGTGTTCTGTCCCGGACGCCTCGGGAGGGAGTCCCCCGTCGCGGGGTCTGGCACGGGCGGCAGGTCCTGTAGGCCGGCCCATACAAGATGGCGAGTGCCGTCGCGGCTTCTCGTCGTGCGTAGGCTCACGGCTGTGCGCCCGTTGCTGATCGCCGAGACAGTGATGACGCCGTCGACCTTCGTCGAGTGGCTGACCGGCACGGGGTTACTGGTGTGGAGCCATCGTTCGCTGCGCGTGTTGCACTCGGACCTGACCGTCGCGCTGGCATGGGAGCCCTCCGACGCGGACCCGATCCTGGCCGTCGGCGTGGCTCCGGAGCGGTCGCGGTTCGCGCTTGTGGGACCACGACAGGTGCAGGTCCGCAGCGCTGATGGCCGCGTCCGGTGGGCGGTCGAGCACGGGAGGGTCTTGTCGACAGGTTGGCCCCGGCCGAGTTGTCACCTGGCCGGGGACGATCTTCTCTGGCTGTTTGTGCCCGACGCTGCCGGCGACCAACTCGTCGTGTTGGACGCGTCCAGTGGCGGTGCCGAGGTGGACCGGCGCCCCCTTCAGACCGTTGAAGGCTCTGCCACATTCATCCTGGACGCCAATCGACAACACGTCGGGCTGCACATCGCGGTGGGACCGGAGACCTGCCTCAGCTACCGCTGGACGACGGCTGATCGGCGGCTGCTCGGCGGCTGCTCGCCGGGCAGACCATGAACGGCTGCCTGGCCGACATCAACGCCGGCGGGAGCTTCTACCTCTCCATGCCGCACGGCAGCGGCTGGATCGCGATACGCGATGTTGCCGACGACAGCGCCCGGGTGGAGCGCCGCTACGACGACGTCCCCGAGTTCGGCGACTCCGACGACTACCGGATGTACGAGGCCGCAGCAGTCGTATCCGACGACTGGGTCATGGTCGGCGTCGCAACCGACGAGAGCGACGCCGAGCAGCATCTCCTACTCTCCACCCGCACCCTGCGCCCGCAGACCGTGATGGATTACGGCATCGACATGCCCCAGAACTCGATCCGGTCCGCCGGTGGAGACGGACGGTGGATGACGCACGACGCCGACGCTGGAGTGGTCCGGCTCTGGCAGTTACGCGAGCCACACACGGACGAGATCGAAGGCCAGCTCGAGCTGTGGTAGAGCTGTGGATCAGGGGCCGCCCGGTTGCGGTCGACGATCCCACAGCACCAGGCCGGTGAGCAGCATCGCGACGCCCAGACCGACCATCGCCAACCCCACCGCCGTGTGCGCGCTCCCGCTCAGGTGACCGGCCACGATCCACCCGCTGTCTATCCCGAACACCAGCGGCATCAGCCCCTGCGGGATCACCGGGATCCACCCGACCGTCAGCAACCCCAGCGCCCACGCGGTCGACTTGTTCTCCCGATACCACTGCATGTCCCAGGTCAGCGGGAGCACCGTCTCCGGGGGCCGGCTCCGCTGACCGGCCGCGGCGAGCACCGCCGTGCCGCGCCGCGCGAACCGCTCGTCGGCCAGCCACACGCCACCCCACCAGGTCGCCACCCCGGACAGCAGCCCGACCACCGGTAGCAGCGGTGCCGCCTCCGGCGGGCCCCAGATCACCAGGGCGAGCACCGGCGCGGCGGCGAGCAGCCCAGCAGCGGTGGCGACCAGCACGCTGACGATGTCGGTCGGGTTGTCGGCCGCAGTGGGGTGCCGCGGGTCGGCTACCGGGCGTACGCGCAGCAGCGACACCCACACCGGCACCGACGCGCCCGCGCCGAGCAGGGCCGGCAGGGTGGAAAGCGCGGCCAAGGGGTCGATGTCGGGCGCGAGGAGGATGCCCGCGACGGTGAGCAGCACGCCGATCGGGGTGACCAGCACCAACCACGCCAAGGCCCGACCCCTGACCTCGGCCCGTTCGCCGTCGGGCGTGGTGAGCGGCAGCCACAACGCGGTGCCGTCCAGCCCGACCAGCCCGGCGGACATCGCCGCCGCGCCGAGCACGGCCAGCGGTCCCGCCCACGGCAGCAGCAGGTCCACGTCGGACAGCAGCGGCAGTCCGGCGAGCAGCGCCCCGTACACCACAGCGAACGCCAGATACTGCAACCGCAACGGATGCCGCACCCAGGCCCGCAGCTCACGGCCGACGACCGCCCGCGTCGCCGCCGGCACCCACCCCAGCCACTCGCGCTCAGCCGCGGCCGGTGACGCCGCCGTGGTCCGGCGCGGCCGGAACGGCGCACCGGCGGCGATCACCCTTCGGACGAGCATGATGTACGCGGCGGCGCAGAGCGCCACGATGCCCACCAGGGTCGCCATCAGGCGCACCCCTTGCCCGGATGGCCCAGTCACGGCGGCGATCGGCCAGGCGCTCGGCACGTACGCCATGGCCCGGACCACCTCCCCCGGCGCTGCCACGAGCAGGACCGACACCCACGGGAAGACCGCCCAGAGCGACCCGGCGACACCCATCGCCGTGCCGGTGAAGACGCCGGTGAGCAGCGCACCGGCCGGACCGCCGGCGTGGCCGACGACCTCCAGCGCGATGGCCGAGCCGATCAGCCCGAGCAGCCAGAGCAGCACCGCGCCGAAGGCGGTGACGAGGACCGCGACGGTGCCGTACCGGGCGGCGTGCACCGGCAGCGCGGCGAGTGCCACCAGCGAGACGGCCGGGCCGATACCGATCGCCGACGCGGCGAGCAGGCCGATCGCTGCCGGGACCCCGCCGATCGGCTCCAACCGCAGGTGGGCCGGGCGGACCCGGCCGCGCCCGCCGCCGAGCAGCAACGGCAGGACGATCCAGCCGAGAACCCACGCCCCGGCCAGCAGGCCGAGAGTGTGCTGGTCACCGCGGAGCGCGTACCGGATCAACCAGGCGGCGGCGAGCAGACCGACCAGGCCGGCCACCGTGGGGCCAGGGTGTTCGCGCAGCGAGCGACGCAGCATCGTCGCGCGCATCCGGGCCGGCACCATGATCGCGCCGAGGGTGCCGCCCAGCTGGCCGGGGGCGGTCAGTTGCGTGCTCATCGTGCCCCGGTCAGCCAGTCCAGACCGGCGCTGCCGGAGGCTTCGGCGCCGACCAACTCGACGAACCGGTCCTCCAGGCTGCCGCCGGCGGCGACCTCGGCGACCGACCCGGCGGCGACCACCCGGCCCTGATGGATCACGGTGACCTCATCGCACATCTGCTCGACGAGCAGCATCGAGTGGGTGGACAGCACGCAGGTGCCGCCGCCGACCACGAACCGGCGCAGCACCTGGCGGATGGTGGCCGCGGAGACCGGGTCGACCGCCTCGAACGGTTCGTCGAGCACGAGCAGCCGGGGCGCGTGCAGCAGCGCCTGGGCGAGGCCCAGCTTCTTGCGGGTGCCGGTGGAACAGTCGGCCAGCGGGGTGCCCGCGCCCTTGGCCAGGCCGAGCACGTCGATCAGTTCGGCGGCACGGTCGGTTGCCGTGGCCCGGGGTAGCCCGCGCAGGCCGGCGCTGTAGCGCAGCAGTTCGGCACCGGTGAGGCGCTCCGGGAAGTCGAGGCCGTCGGGCAGCACGCCGGTCAGCGCGCGGGTGAGGCCGCGCTCGCGCAGCGCGTCGTGGCCGAGGATCCGGATCTGCCCGGAGTCCGGGGTGACCAGGCCGACGGCCATCCCGATGGTGGTGGACTTGCCAGCGCCGTTGGGCCCGACGATGCCGTGGAAGGTGCCGGGGTGGACGGTCAGATCGATGCCGTCCACCGCGCGATGCGCCGCGAAGGTCTTGACCAGGCCACGGATCTCTAGTGCCGGGGGGATCACGCGCCGAGCATAGGTGACCTTGCACGACCGCGTGGCCCGCCGCTAGGCGGTCCACAAAGGATGGACGCTCAGACGACGTGCACCAGCCGGAAGCGTTCGGTCACCACCAGGGTGTCGTCGTCCACGGTGAAGTGCGGGTCGCCCAGCTCGGCGCGCACCTCGGCACTGTGCCAGAACGCCTCGTGCCCCGCACGCCACCGCGCCACCGACTCGTCGCCCTCCCCCTCGGCCAGGGCGTGTGGCAGGTCGACCTCGGCGAGCCGGACCACCCGTACGTCGGTCAGCTCGATGGCGGCGATCCGCCGGCCGGTGGAGTCAACCACGGCCGACAGTTGACCCACCTCGGGCAGCGGCTCGTTCGCGCACTCGTACCCGATCAGCAGGCCCGTCGTCGACGTCTTCGCCCCGGACAGGATCGCGCCCACGAGCTTGTCGCGCAGTGGCCCCGGAAACGCGAACTCGGCAAGCGGAAGATCGTCGAGGTCCATCCGCGGAGCGTACGCGACCCAGCACGCCGGACTGACCGTCGTCGACATGCTCGCGGCGACGTGGCACGGTCTGATCATGGCCACTTACGATGTCGCCCTCGTGCTGCTCGTCGATCCGTCGGGCGCGGTGTTGCTGCAACACCGCGACGAGGATGCGGTCGTCTCGCCGGGCCAGTGGAGCCTGCCGGGTGGCCATGTCGAGCCCGGCGAGTCACCGGAGGCGGCGGCCCGCCGCGAACTGCTGGAGGAAACTGGTCTGACGGCGGGTGAGCTGCACCCGCTGTGGAGCGGACCCCGGCCGTACGAAGCGGGTTTTCCGCACACCGTGACCGTCCACGTGTTCCGTGGCAGCACCACGGCTCGTCAGGAGGACGTGGTGGTCGGCGAAGGGCAGGCCATGGTGTTCATCCCCCGAGACGAGGTGCTCGACCGCGAGTTGGCGGTCTCCACCGCGCTGATCCTGCGCATGATCTAGCGTCAACGGTCGTCAACCCGCCCTGCCTCGACGATCATGCAGTTGTGGTGGGCGACAAAGTCGCTTCTACAGTGCGAAGTTTGGCACCACATCTCCATGATCGATGGGACCGAACCGCGCCGACGAATCGACCCTCGGTCAGGTGTGGTGGATCGGGGTCGCCAGGTCGCTGAGCGGGCGACCCGAGCCGCCCCAGGTCTGGGCGGTGATCTCGGCGGCGATCGCCACGGCCGTCTCTTCCGGCGTCCGCGCGCCCAGGTCCAGCCCGATCGGTGAGCAGAGGCGGGCCAGCGCGCTCTCCGGGACACCCGCCTCGCGCAGCCGGCGCATCCGATCGTCGTGCGCACGCCGGCTGCCCATCGCGCCGATGTAACGGGCGGGCGTGGCGAGGGCGACCTGGAGCAGCGGCACGTCGAACTTGGGGTCGTGGGTCAGGACGCAGAGCACCGTGCGGTCGTCGACGGTCGTCGACTCCAGGTACGCGTGCGGCCAGCGGACGACGAGGTCGTCGACGTCCGGGAAACGCGCACGGGTGGCGAACACCGGGCGGGCGTCGCAGACCGTGACGTGGTAGCCGAGGAACTTGCCGATCCGGGCCATCGCGGCGGCGAAGTCGATCGCACCGAAGATGATCATCCGGGGTGGTGGCACGTACGACTGGACGAACACGGCCACCTCGTCGCCGCGCTGCTGCCCCTGCCGGCCCAGGTGGATCGTGCCGGTGACGCCGAGGGCCAGCATCCCGGTCGCCTGCCGGGCCGCCGCGTCGTCCAGGTCGGGTGCGCCGAGGCTCCCCGCGACCCGATCGGGCCAGATCACCAGTTGGGCGTTCTCGACCGATGCGGTGGCGACCGGACGGCCATCGCGGATCGCGGCGAGGACCTGATCGAACTCGGTCATCGCGACGCTCGGTTGCACCAGGACCTGGATGGTGCCACCGCAGGTCAGACCGACGTCCAACGCGTCGTCGTCGCTGACGCCGAAGGTCTGGGTGTGCGCCGCGCCGGTCTGGATCGCGGTCCGGCAGAGTTCGTAGACAGCGCCCTCGACGCAGCCGCCCGAGATGCTGCCCACCACGTCTCCGTGCGCCGAGACGGCCATCGCCGCGCCAGGTTGTCTGGGCGCGGACTGCCAGGTCCGCGCGACGGTCGCGACGGCGAACGCGACGCCCGCGGCGCGCCAGCCGGCCAGCCCGTCGACGATGTCCCGCATGGCCGCACGATCCGCGAGCCCCGGCGGCACCGTCAACGGCGACCTAAGCAGTTGCTTAGGTCGCCGTTGACTTTGACCACCGCCGGGCAGAGATTTTGCCGGACTGCGGAGGTGCGACATGCAGGTGCCGGCACCGTTCGAGTACGAGCGAGCCACCAGTGTGGACCATGCGATCAGCCTGCTGGAGCGGCTGGGCGGGACAGCCCGCCTGATCGCCGGCGGGCACAGCCTGTTGCCGATGATGAAGCTCCGGCTGGCCAACTTCGACTATCTGATCGACATCAACGACCTGCACGGCGAGTTGGGCTACGTCGAGGCGGGCCCGGACGAGGTCCGCATCGGTGCGCTGACCCGCCATCGGGAACTCCTCGAATCCCCCGTGCTGGCGACGGCGTTCCCGATCTTCGCCGACGCCGAACGGGTGATCGCCGACCCGGTGGTGCGCAACCGGGGCACGCTGGGCGGCTCGCTGTGCCAGGCCGACCCGTCCGAGGATCTGTCTGCGGTCTGCACGACGCTGGACGCGCGGTGCGTGATCCGTGGTCCGGGCGGCGCGGAGCGGGTCGTGTCGATGGAGGAGTTCCACGTCGGGCCGTACGAGACGGCCGTCGCGGACGACGAGATCCTGGTCGAGATCCGGCTACCGGTACGGCCCGGCTGTGGCAGCGCGTACGCCAAGGTCGAGCGCCGGGCCGGCGACTGGGCCGTGGTGTCGGCGGGCGCGGCGGTGTGGCTCGACGGCGGCGCGATCGTCGACGCCCGGGTCGGGCTCGCGGCGGTCGGCCCCAACACCACGGGCATCCCGGCGATCTCGGCGGCGCTGCGCGGGCGGGAACCCTCGGAGAGCCTCTACGAGCAAGCCGGGGCGATCGCGGCGGACAGCTGCGACCCGGTGACCGACCAGCGCGGCAGCGCGGACTACAAGCGGCATCTGGCCGCCGAGCTGACCCGGCGGACCCTGCGCCGGGCCGTCGAACGGGCGAGGAGCTGAGCATGCAGGTCACCATGACCGTCAACGACGTCGAGGTCACCCGGGAGATCGAGGCCCGGCTGCTGCTGGTGCACTTCCTGCGCGACGTGCTGGGTCTGACCGGCACGCACTGGGGCTGCGACACCAGCAACTGCGGCACCTGCGTGGTCTGGCTCGACGGCGAGCCGGTGAAGTCGTGCACGGTGCTCGCGGCGATGGCCGGCGGCCACCAGGTACGTACCGTCGAGGGCCTCGCCAAGGGCGCCGAGCTGGACCCGATCCAGCAGGGGTTCATGCAGTGCCACGGTCTGCAGTGCGGTTTCTGCACCCCGGGGATGATGATGACCGCTCGGGCGCTGCTCGACCGCAACCCCGACCCGAGCGAGACGGAGATCCGGGAGGCGATCTCGGGTCAGATCTGCCGGTGCACGGGTTACGCCACCATCGTGCGCTCGGTCCGCTGGGCCGCCGTGGCGGAGGCGCAGGCCGCCGCCCAGGTCACCGAGACCACCGAATCGTCCGAGGCCGGCGAGATCGACAACGCCGGCCAACCCGCGGAGGCCGTGGCATGACCACTGTGCACGAGCGCGTGGACACGTTCCACGACAACGACCAGAAGCCCGTCGGGTACGGCCGGATGCTGCGCAAGGAGGACCCGCGCTTCCTGCGTGGTCGTGGCCGGTACGTCGACGACGTCCAACTGCCCGGCATGCTGCACCTCGCGATCCTCCGGTCGCCGGTGGCGCACGCCCGGATCGTCAGCATCGACACCAGCGCCGCCGAGGCGTCGCCGGGTGTGAAGGCGGTGGTGACCGGGGCGATGCTGGCGCAGCAGAACCTGGCCTGGATGCCGACGCTCTCCAACGACGTGCAGGCCGTGCTCGCCACCGACAAGGTGCGTTTCCAGGGCCAGGAGGTGGCGTTCGTCGTCGCCGAGGACCGGTACGCGGCGCGTGACGCGCTGGAGCTGATCGACGTCGAGTACGACGTTCTCGACCCGGTGATCGACGCGCGCCGGGCGTTGGAGTCGGACGCACCGCTGATCCGCGACGATCTGGACGGCAAGACGAACAACCACTGCTTCGACTGGGAGACCGGCGACGAGGCGGCCACCGAGGCGGTCTTCGCCCGCGCGGACGTCGTGGTCAGTCAGGATCTCGTCTACCCGCGGGTGCACCCGGCGCCGATGGAGACGTGCGGGGCGGTCGCCGACTACGACGCGGTCGACGGCAAGCTGCGGCTCTGGTCGACCACCCAGGCCCCGCACGCGCACCGCACCCTCTACGCCATCGTGGCGGGCCTGCCCGAGCACAAGATCCAGGTGATCTCGCCGGACATCGGCGGCGGGTTCGGCAACAAGGTGCCGATCTACCCCGGGTACGTCTGCGCGATCGTCGCCTCGATCGTCACCGGCAAGCCGGTGAAGTGGATGGAGGACCGCTCGGAGAACCTGATCAGCACCGGTTTCGCCCGCGACTACATCATGCGCGGGGAGATCGCCGCGACCCGCGACGGCCGGATCCTCGGCATCCGCACGAACGTGCTGGCCGACCACGGCGCGTTCAACGGCACCGCCGCCCCGGTGAAGTACCCGGCCGGCTTCTTCGGGGTCTTCACCGGCAGCTACGACATCGAGGCCGCGTACTGCAAGATGACCGCGGTCTACACCAACAAGGCGCCCGGCGGTGTCGCGTACGCCTGCTCGTTCCGGATCACCGAGGCGGTCTACCTGGTCGAGCGGATTGTCGACTGCCTCGCCGACGAACTCGGCATGGACCCGGCCGAGCTGCGCTTGAAGAACTTCATCCAGCCGGAGCAGTTCCCGTACACGACGAAGACCGGCTGGGTGTACGACTCGGGCAACTACGAGCCGACGATGCGGCTCGCGATGGAGATGGCCGGCTACGACGAGTTGCGCCGCGAGCAGGCCGAGAAGCGCGCCCGGGACGAGCTGATGGGCATCGGCATCGCGTTCTTCACCGAGGCCGTCGGCGCCGGGCCGCGCAAGGACATGGACATTCTCGGGCTGGGCATGGCCGACGGCTGCGAGCTGCGCGTTCACCCGACCGGAAAGGCAGTGGTACGCCTCAGCGTGCAGTCGCAGGGTCAGGGGCACGAGACGACGTTCGCGCAGATCGTCGCCGAGGAGATCGGGATCCCCCCGTCGGACATCGAGGTGCTGCACGGCGACACCGACAACACGCCGTTCGGCCTCGGCACGTACGGCAGCCGCTCGACGCCCGTCTCGGGCGCGGCGGCGGCCCTGGTAGCCCGGAAGGTCCGCGACAAGGCCCGGATCATCGCCTCGGGGATGCTCGAGGTGTCGGTCGCCGACCTGGAGTGGGAGAAGGGCGCGTTCCACGTCGCCGGTGACCCGGGCCGGTCCGTCACGATCCAGGACATCGCCCTGCGCGCGCACGGCGCGGGCGACCTGCCCGAGGGCATCGAGGGTGGCCTGGAGGCGCAGATCTGCTACAACCCGTCGAACCTGACCTATCCGCACGGCGCGTACATCTGCGTGGTGGACATCGACCCCGGCACGGCACAGGTGACGGTACGACGGTTCATCGCGGTCGACGACTGCGGCACCCGGATCAACCCGATGATCATCGAGGGGCAGGTGCACGGCGGGTTGACCGACGGGGTCGGCATGGCGCTGATGGAGATGATCGCGTTCGACGAGGACGGCAACTGCCTCGGCGCGTCCCTGATGGACTACCTGATCCCGACGTCCCTCGAAGTGCCCGACTGGGAGACCGGCTTCACCGTGACCCCGTCGCCGCACCACCCGATCGGCGCGAAGGGCGTGGGTGAGTCCGCGACGGTGGGTTCGCCGCCCGCGATCGTCAACGCGGTCGTGGACGCCCTGAAGCCCTTCGGCGTCCGCCACGCCGACATGCCGCTGACGCCGTCGCGGGTCTGGGACGCGATGCGCGGCCAGGCCCGGCCGCCGATCTGAGGAGCCGAGGATGACCACCATCGCCGAACGCGCCCGGGAGCTGACCGACACCCGGGAGCCGTTCGTCCACGCCACAGTGGTCCGCGCGCAGGATCCGACGTCGGCCCGGCCGGGCGACGACGCGGTGATCCGGTCCGATGGCTCGATCGAGGGTTTCGTGGGCGGGGTGTGCGCGGAGAGTTCGGTGCGGGCCGCCGCCCTCGACACCCTGCGCGACGGGACCGCCCTGCTGCTGCGGGTGCTGCCGGAGGGCGCGGCCCCGTTTCCGGACTCGCCGGGGGCGCGGGTGGTGGTCAACCCGTGCCACTCAGGTGGGGCGATCGAGGTCTTCCTCCGACCGATACTGCCGGCACCGGCGCTGCGCGTGGTCGGTGACACCCCGATCAGCGCCGCCGTGGCGACCCTCGCAGCGTTCCTCGACTTCGACGTCGTCGCCGCCGACGACAGCACCGGGTGCACCGCGGTGGTGGTGGCCGGGTTGGGCAAGGGCGAGCCGGAGGCGATCCGGGCCGCGCTCGACGCCGGCGTCGGTTTCATCGCGCTGGTGGCCAGCGGCAAACGCGGCGTGGCCCTGCTCGACGAACTGGGCCTCACCGACGCGGAACGCGCCCGCGTCCACACCCCGGCCGGGCTGGAGATCGGCGCGCGTACGCCGGCGGAGATCGCCCTGGCGATCATGGGTGAGGTGGTCCGGGCCATCCGGGTGGACGGGTTGGCCCCGGCCTCCGGTGCGCCGGCTGCCCGACCGCAGCAGGCCGTCGACCCGGTGTGCGGGATGACAGTGCTGGTCGGGACGGAGACGCCGCACGCGCGCGTCGACGGGCAGGACTTCTGGTTCTGCTGCGCCGGTTGCCTCGCGAGTTACGCGGCGGCGTGACCCGTGTTCCTGACCGGCCTGGTGCTCGCCGCGGGCGCGTCGGTGCGGCTCGGCGAGGCGAAGCAGCTGCTGCCGTACCGGGGGCGGACGCTGCTCGACGCCACCCTCGACCTGGCCCGCTCGTGCGGCTTCGACCAGTTGCTCGTCACCCTGGGTGGCGCGGCGAGCGATGTACGCGACCGGGTCGACCTGACCGGGTGCCAGGTCGTGCAAAACCCGGCGTTCAGCACCGGCTGCGGTTCGTCGGTCAGCACGGCCGCGCGTGCGGTGGACTCGCGCGCCGACGCGCTCGTGCTGCTCCTCGGCGACCAGCCCGGCGTCCGCGCCGCGGACGTCCGCCGGGTCGCCGCTGCGGGCACCCCGCTGGCCGTGTGCCGGTACGCGGACGGCCTGGGCCACCCCTTCCGCTTCGGCCGCGAGGTCCTGCCCGAGTTGTACGACCTGCACGGCGACAAGGCCGTCTGGAAGCTCCTGCACTCCGGGCGTCACCCGGTGACCGAGGTGCCCGTCGACGGGCCGGTGCCGATCGACGTGGACACCCGAGCCGACTACGAGCGCCTGCTGGCGGGCGAGGCATGAAGGACGCCCAGGCCGTCCGGCATTGCCTCGACGCCGTCGACTACCTGGTCGACGAC
Organism: Micromonospora arida; assembly: GCF_003857035.1. GTDB lineage: Bacteria > Actinomycetota > Actinomycetes > Mycobacteriales > Micromonosporaceae > Micromonospora > Micromonospora arida. The sequence goes on along the minus strand of NZ_QGSY01000092.1, from coordinate 4,333 downwards.
GGCATGGCGATGGCCCTGTTCCTGGCTCTGCGCCTCGGCCGGCCCCTGCTGCTGGAGGGCGAGCCGGGGGTCGGCAAGACCGCCGCCGCGAAGGCGTTGGCCCGCGCGCTGGAGACACCGCTGATCCGGTTGCAGTGCTATGAGGGGCTCACCGCGGGCGAGGCGCTCTACGAGTGGAACTACCAGCGGCAACTGCTGGCGATCCGGCTTGCCGAGGCGCACCACACCCGGCTCACCGACGCTGACCTGTTCAGCGCCGAGTACCTCCAGGAACGGCCGATCCTGCGGGCCGTACGCCACCGTGGGCCGGTCCCGCCGGTGCTGCTGATCGACGAGATCGACCGGGCCGACGACGAGTTCGAGGCACTGCTGTTCGAGTTCCTCGGCGAGGCCGGCATCACGATCCCCGAACTCGGCACGTTCACCGCCGCCAAGCCGCCGGTCGTGGTCCTCACCTCCAACCGCAGCCGGGAGTTGCACGACGCGTTGCGCCGCCGCTGCCTGTACCACTGGATCGACTTTCCCGAACCGGCCCGCGCCGTCGAGATCGTCCGACGCGCCGTGTCGGGCGCAACAGAGCCGCTGATCCAGACTGCCGTCCAGTTCGTCGGCGGCGTACGCGGCCGCGAGTTGGAAAAGCCGCCCGGGATGGCCGAGACCATCGACTGGGTGGCCGCGCTGTCCGTGCTGGGCGTCGCCGGTCTCGCCGCCGACGACGTCGCGCTGACCATCGGCACCATCGCCAAGACCCCCGACGACCGCGCCGTGGTCGCCGCCGCGCTCGGCGCCTACCAGGAGAGCCAGCTATGAAGATCACGAACGAGTTCGCGGTCGCTGTCCCGATCGACGAGGCGTGGGCGGTGCTCACCGATCTGGAGGGGATCGCGCCGTGCCTGCCGGGCGCCCAGTTGACCGGAGTCGACGGTGACATCTACCGGGGCAGGGTGAAGGTCAAGGTCGGGCCGGTGATCTCGGAGTTCGCGGGCACCGCCCGGTTCGTCGAAAAGGACGACGCCGCCTACCGCGGGGTGATCGACGCGAAGGGCCGCGACGCCCGGTCGACGGGGAACGCGTCCGCGCTGGTCACCGCCCACCTGCGGCCGGACGGCGACCGGACGCTGGTCAGCGTGGACACCGACCTGAAGATCTCCGGCAAGCTGGCCCAGTTCGGCAGCGGCATGATCAAGGAGGTGTCGGGCAAGTTGGTGGCCCAGTTCGTCGCCAACCTGGAGGCCAAGCTCGCGGCCGACCACTCGGCCCCGGCCGTGCCGGCACCACGCGCGGACTCCGAGCCCGTCGCGCCGCCGTCCGGAGCTCCCGAGACGCTTCCCGCCGCGTCCGCGACAGCGGTCGCCACCGCACCCACGACCGCCGCCGTCGCGCCGTCACCGATCGAGCCCTCACCCGTCGCGCCGTCGCCCGCCTCTTCGACGGCGGCATCGTCGCCGATCTCGCCGTCACTGCCGGCGGCCCCGGCGGCGTCGGCGGCGTCGGCGTCGGCGGTCGAGTCGCCCGGCGGTTCCACCCGCGTGGCGGCGGCTGCCGAGCCGGAGGCGCTCGACCTGCTCAGCATCGCCGGCGGTTCGATCACCAAGCGCCTCGTACCCGTCGTTGTCGGTCTCGTCGCCGTGGGCGCGGTGATCGCCTGGCTGGCCTCGCGCCGGTGAGCCAGGGCGTCCTGCGCGGGGTCGACCGGGCCGCGTTCGCGGTGGCGCTCGCCGGCCGGCTGCGACGAGCCGGCGTCGCGGCCGGCCTCACCGACGTCGACGACTTCGTCCGGGCGCTCGCCGCCAGCCCACCCGACTCGATGTCGTCGCTCTACTGGACCGCCCGAATCTGCCTGGTCCGACGGCACGCCGACCTCGCCGCCTTCGACCGGGTCTTCGCGGCGATCTTCGCGGACCCGCCCCCGCTGCCCCGGCCGTCGCGGTCCGCGTCCCCACCTGACGCTCACGACGACGTGTACGTGCGGGTGCCAGCCGACACCGACGACTCGGATTCCGGCGGTGGCCTGCCGTGGGCGACGCTGCCGCCGGCCGTCACGGAGACACCGGCACACGACACCGCGCTGCTGCTGCCCGAGCGGCGCCCCAGCGCCCTCAGCGGGCTCGCCGACCGTCCGTTCGACGAACTCGACAGCGCGCAGGTGGCACAACTCGGCGACGCCCTGCGCGCGGCCGTCGCCGGCTGGCCGACCCGGCGTACCCGGCGGTTCGCCATCGGCACGACCGGTGCCCGGGTCGCGCTGCGGCCCACCATCGCCCGGGCCCGCCGCACCGGATGGGAACCCGTCGAGGTCGTCCGCGAGCGACCGGTGCGACGACCACGCCGGGTCGTGCTGCTCTGCGACGTCAGTGAGTCGATGCGGGCGCAGGCGACCGCGTACCTGCATCTGATGCGGGCGTTCACGGTGGTCGCCGACGCGGAGGTGTTCGCGTTCGCGACGACGCTGACCCGGCTCACCGTGGGGCTGCGACACACGTCGGCGGCCGAGGCGGTCGCGCAGGCCAGCGCCGCCGTGACCGACCGGTACGGAGGCACCCGGATCGCCACGAACCTGCGTTCCCTGCTCACCTCCCACCACGCGGACGCCGTACGCGGGGCGGTGGTGGTGATCGGATCGGACGGCTGGGACAGCGACCCGCCGGACGAACTGGCGGCGGTGATGGCCCGGCTGAGCCGCCGCGCGTACCGGATCGTCTGGTTGAATCCCCGCGCCGGCGCGCCCGGCTTCACGCCCCGGGTCGGCGGCATGGCCGCCGCTCTCCCCTACTGCGACCGGATGCTGCCGGCCGGCACCTTCCAGGACCTGCTGGTCGTCGCCCGTCAGCTCCAGAGCGTCACGTGCACCGACGGCCGGAAGTGGCCGACGCTGACGCCCGCGCCCCGCATCATCGCCTGAATCGCCCTCGGCGTCGACGAGAAGCGCGACAGTTCCTCGGCGGCCGACATCGAACCGGGGGTGGCGAGCACCTGCGCGTGCCACACCGCCTCCATGGTCGCGTGCGGCCCCACCACCTGCCCGAGCTGGCCCTGACGGATGTCCGGCGCGACGGTGAACGCGAGGGCCGGTGCCACCCCCCTGCCCCGCTTGGCCTCCCCCAGCGCGGCCGCGTGGCTCTGGAAGATCTGCTGCCGCTCTTCCGGCACGGCCAGCCGGCGCAGCAGCGCCGGGACCGCGCCCCACTCGGTGGCGGCCGACGGCCCGAGCAGCCAGGTCTGCTCCCGCAGCTGCCCCGGGGACGCCGCCAGGCCGGCCAGTGGATGCTCCGGACCGACGGCGATCACGAGCCGGTAGTTCATCACCGGCCGGCAGCCGATGGCGCTGTCGACGACCGAGGGTTGCGGCCCGATCGCGATGTCGGCGGCGCGGGTCAACAACAGCGATTCGAACGAGCCTGGGTTGCGCACGCTCAACTCGACGTCGAGGTCGGCGGCCCGCTTCGCGAAGAGTTCGATCAGCCCCGGCGCGGCGAACTCGGCGAACAGGCTCGACGCGGCGACCCGCAGCATCCGTCGCCCGCGCGTCGCGGCGCTGACCTCCAGCATGGTGCGGTCCTGCAGGCCCAGCAGCTCCGCCGCGCGACTGGCCAGCCGCAGCCCACCCGGGGTGAACGCGAGGCCCGCCGCCGTCCGGGCGAAGAGCTTGTCGCCGAACTCCTTGCGCAGCTGGGCGATGTGCAGCGACACCGCCGACTCGGAGACCTGAAGCTCCGCAGCGGCCTGTTTGACCGAGCCCAGCCGGACCACGGCGACGTACGCGCGCAGCTGTGTCGGGGTCACCGGCGTCACCCTCTCCCCCGCGATCGCGTGGCTCGGCTCGGCGTCGAGACGAACGACGATCATCCCGCGCCAGCCCGTCCCACCGCCAGCGGCCGATCATCTGATCGTCGGGCCCGGTGCCGTTCACCGCCGGACCGAAGCGGGTGACGACTGCTCCGGTCAGCTGTCGGTGGTGGCCGCCTGGCTCCCGGACACGCAGTACACGTCGCCGGAGTTCGCGGCGTGCGGTAGTTCGTGCAGATGCGTCGCCAGGTCGGTCGCGGACATCCAACGTCGGAACGTCATCGACTTGTCGTCGCCCAACGCCACGTCGAAGCCGTCGAAGCCGAGCGCGGTCAGCCGATCGAGACACCGGGCGGCGACCGCACGCGCGATCGTGGTGAACTCGAACGACAACGCGAGCAGTGGGCGGCTCAGGCCGGCCAGCACCTCGTCCTCGAAACCCTCAACGTCGATCTTGGCAAAGGTCGGCACGCCGTACGTCTCGATCAGCGCGTCGACGGTGACCACCGGGACTTCGATGTCGGCATCCCATACCTCGCCATCCCAC
>NZ_QGSY01000093.1 GCF_003857035.1 Micromonospora arida | reverse complement strand
GCCGTCGGGGGTGGGAAGGGCCTGGGTCCTGGTGCCATCGACCGCTAGAGTCGGGTCGTGGCGCTCGGTCTTCCCTCGACACTCCCCAATCCGCAGCCGGCGATCGGGGAGCTCATCCGTGAGCACCAGCCGACCTTCTCGTTCGAGTTCTTCCCGCCCAAGACCGAGGCGGGGGAGCAACTGCTCTGGCAGGCCATCCGCGAGTTGGAGTCGCTGCGCCCGTCGTTCGTGTCGATCACGTACGGCGCCGGCGGCTCGACCCGGGACACCACCGTGGCGGTGACCGAGCGGATCGCCACGGAAACCACCCTGCTGCCGATGGCCCACCTCACCGCGGTCAACCACTCCGTGGCCGAGCTGCGGCACGTGGTCGGCCGGCTCGCCGGGGTGGGGGTGCGCAACGTGCTGGCCGTTCGTGGTGATCCCCCGGGCAACCCGGGCGGCGAGTGGATCCGCCACCCCGAGGGCGTGGACTACGCCGAGGACCTGGTCCGGCTGGTGCGCGACGCCGGTGACTTCAGCGTCGGCGTGGCGGCCTTCCCGTACAAGCACCCCCGCTCGCCCGACGTGGCCAGCGACACCGCTCAGTTCGTCCGCAAGTGTCGGGCCGGCGCGGAGTTCGCGGTCACCCAGATGTTCTTCGACGCCGACGACTACCTGCGGCTACGTGACCGGGTGGCCGCCGCCGGCTGTGACACCCCGATCCTGGCCGGCGTGATGCCGGTGACCCAGTTCAGCACCATCGAGCGGTCCGTGCAGCTGTCCGGTGCGCCGTTTCCACCGGCGTTGGCGGCCCGCTTCGAGCGCGTCGCCGACAACCCGGACGCCGTCCGCCGGCTCGGCATCGAGCAGGCCAGCGAGATGTGCCGCCGGCTGCTGGACGAGGGCGTGCCGGGAATCCACTTCATCACCCTCAACCGGTCCACCGCGACCCGCGAAGTCTGGCAGAACCTGAAGGCCGGCGCCCGCGTGTGAACGCTGCGTCTGCGACACCTGTTGCCCGGCACGACGGTTGATCCGTGGTGAGCACACAGCTGAACTGGGATCAGTACGCCACGGCGTGGGCGCGGTTGCACGGCGGGTTCGACCCGCGGGTCGCGGCGCCGGTGGTGCGCGCCTGGCTGCGATTCGCCTACCACGTCGGATACGTGCTGGGCCGGCTGCGGGTCAGCCCCACCGCGGTCACCGTGGCCGGGGTGCTGCTCTGCTTCTGCGTACCGCTGCTGGTGGGCCGGCCGGGGGACGGGCCGTTCCTCGGCGCGCTGTTCGTGCTGCTCGCCGCCGTGGCGGACAGCGTGGACGGTGCGGTGGCGGTCGCCACCGGCCGCACCACCCGGCTCGGCTACGTCTACGACTCGGTCGCCGACCGGCTCGGTGAGGTGGCGTGGCTGCTGGCGTTCTGGCTGGTGGGCGCGCCGGGTGGGCTGGTCGTCGCGGGCGGCGCGCTGTCCTGGTTGCACGAGTACGTCCGGGCGCGGGCGGTCGCCGCCGGCATGCGGGAGATCGGCGCGGTGACCGTGGGCGAACGCCCCACCCGGGTCTCGGTGGCGCTGGCCGGCTTGCTGGTCGCCGGGCTGGCCGGGCTGATCGAGCCGGACCTGGCCGCCGGTACCATCACCATGGCGACGGCGGTCTGGGTGCTGCTGGCCGGTTTCGGCCTGGGGCAACTGCTCTCCAGCATCCGCCGCGCCCTGCTCGACGCGGACTGAGCGGGCCAGCCGGACGCCGACCGAAACAGGCGCCGACTGAAAGGCGCCTGCCGAGACAGACACCGGTAGAGCAGGCCGGGTCTACCAGGCGGGGCCGATCTCGTCGGCGACGATCTGCGCGGAAAGGGTCACCATCGGCAACCCGCCGCCCGGGTGGGTGGAGCCACCCACCAGCCACAGCCCGTTCGCCGGGCCCCGGTTCGCCGGGCGGAGCAACCCACCGGCGGTGCCGTAGATCGAGCCACCTGGCGCGCCGGTCGCCACGTCCAGGTCGGCCGGGGTGCGGACCTCGCGGAACAGCAGCCGGTCGCGCACGTCCACGCCGCGCCGCGCCAGCACGTCCAGGATCCGGTCGGCGTACGCGTCGGCCAGCCCCGGGCGTCGCCAGTCGACAGCGCCCGCCGCGGTGCCCTGCCGGGCGGCGTTGACCAGCACGAACCACGCCTCGTGTCCGGCTGGGCGGACCATCGGGTCGTCGGCCACGGTGACGAACACGGCCGGGTCGGCCGCCGGTCGGGCCCGAACGCCGCGCCCGGGGTCACCGAAGACCGCGTCGAACTCGGCGTCGTAGTCGTCCGGGAAGAAGACGTTGTGGTGGGCCAGCCCGGTGCTGCCGGAGACGCCGAGCAGCAGCACGAAGCCGGCGAGGCTGCGGTCGGTCAGCCCGGCCAGCCGACGCGGGTGCGGCAGCAGGTCACGGTAGACGGTGAGCGCGTCCACGTTGGCCACCACCACGTCGGCGGGCACCGGGGTGGTGACGCCGGCGAGGCGTACCCCGTGCACCCGGCCGCCGGTGGCGTCGATCCGGGTGACCGTGGCGTCGGTCTGTACGACCACGCCGAGGTCCAGGCAGCGGGTCAGCAGCGAGTCGGCGAGCGTGCCCAGCCCGCCGCGCAGGTACCAGCCGCCGAAGGCCAGCTCGGCGTAGGGGACCGCGACCAGCGCCGCCGGCGCCCGACGTGGGTCGGCGCCGGTGTAGGTGGCGTACCGGTCCAGCAGCATCCGCAGCCGCGGGTCGGACAGGTGCCGGCGGCCCAGGCCGCGCAGACTGCGGCCCGGGGCGATGGCGGCCAGGTCGCCGACACGCCAGGCCAGCGACGCGAGGTCGCGGGGAGAGTCGACGGTACGACGCAGGATGTCCCGTGAGGAGGCCTGCCACACCCGCGCCGCCCGGCGCCACAGCCGCTGCCAGTCGGCTGCCGCCCGGTCACCGAACGCGGCCCCGATCCGGGCGGTGAACTCCACCGGGTCGGCGCACGAGTCCAGGGTCGGGCCACCGTCGGGAAAGACGTGCCGGACGATCGGGTCCAGCGGGACCAGGTCCAGATATTCGTCGAGCTTCGCCCCGGTCGCCTCGAACAGGTCGTGGAAGACCTCGGGCAGGGTGAGCAGGCTCGGCCCGGTGTCGAAGTGGAACGACCCGGCCGGGGTGTCGTGCGCGTACCGGCCGAGCTTGCCGCCGACCGTGTCGGCCCGCTCGAAGACGGTCACCTGGTGCCCGGTAGCGGCCAGCCGGGCGGCGGTGGCGAGGCCACCCACCCCGGCGCCGACGACCACGATCCGCGCCATGCCGCGTCCTCCCTAGCTGACCGGGCGACCCCGCCAGGTCAGGCGGCGTCGCTTTCGCAGATGGTACGACCGCAGGGTCAACCAACCGAGGACCACGACCGACACGGGGTGTGCGAGCGCGTCGGGCCACCACCGGCCACCGGTCGCGCGGGCGGTGACCACCCGTCCGGCCACCCCGAGTACGTACGCGGCCAGGCCCACCGCGGCCACCCTCGGTGCGCCAGCCGCCGCACTCGTCAGCGCGATCAGCGGTGGTGCGGTGTAGAGCAGCAGCAGCGCCGCCACCACTGCTGCCGCCGCGCCCGGGTGCCCGAACGACGACCAGAGCGACTTCGAGTACCCGTCGCGCAGTTGCGGCCAGTTGTCGTACATCCGGCAGGTGGCCAGCCGGGAGCCGTCGGCCAGGGCGATCCGCCCACCGGCCCGCTTGACCGCCCGGGCCAGCTCGACGTCCTCCAGGATCTTGTCGGCGACCGCGGCGTGCCCGCCGGCGGCGGTGTAGCCGGCCCGGTCCACCACCAGGAACTGCCCGCCCGCCGCGGCCAGCGACGGCCGCGACGAGCGCTCCATCGCGCGCAGCGGCAGGAAGGTCAGCCAGAGCCATTGCAACAGCGGCTGCACCAACCGGTCGCCGGCCGTCGCCACCACGATCCGGGGGTACGGCGACAGCAGCGTCGCCCGGGCGGCGCGCAACTCGGTGACGGCAGCGGCCACGGCGTGCGGGGCGAGCACCACGTCGGCGTCGACGAAGACCAGCGCTGTGGCGTCCGGGTCGGCCCGGCTGGCCAGCTGCCAGCAGGCGTGCGGCTTGCCCAGCCAGCCCGGCGGTGGGGCGACCCCGGTGAGCAGCGTGACCCGGGGGTCGTCGCCGGTCACCGCGCGGACCACGTCGGCGGTGCCGTCGGTGGACCCGTCGTCGAGGACCACGACGCGCAGCCCGGGTACGCCGCGCTGGGCCAGCAGGGCGCGCAGGCAGGGCGTGACCCGGGTGGCCTCGTCGCGCAGCGGCAGCAGCACGGTGACCGGCTCGTCGACGTCCTTTGGCCGGTCGGTGGGTCGGCGCAGCCACCGGGTGGCGTTGAGCCAGGTGTGCCCGGTCAACGCGGCGACGGCGATGAGCAGGGCGAGCAGGACGGTCATCGGGTCGCGTCGACGCCGGGGCGGTGGAGCTGGTGGGCCTCCCGACCGGGGTCACCGCCCCGGCGGGCACGCAGGAGGGTCACCGTCAGGGGTACGGCGGTCACCGACATGCCGGCGGCCCCCCAGAGCGCGGAGGCGGGCAGGTCGAGGAAGACGGCGTGGGCCAGGATGCTGGAGAAGTAGGTCCACAGGTAGAGCGCGACCATCGGGTGGTCCCGCCGATCGGTGTGCTCGGCGGCCGGCCCGGCCAGCGGGCGCAGCGCGCTCATCATCAGCACCGCGAAGAGCAGCCAGCCCAGGTAGTTGCTGACCGGGATGCCGGCCAGGCCGGGCAGGGCCGGGGTGGCGTCGCGCCAGACCCAGTAGCCCTCGGCCACCATCTGCGGGTCGAGGAAGAGGTCCCAGGTGGCCAGCCCCACGGTGGCCAGCGCGATCCGCCCCACCCATCGACCCACCGTCGACCCGCTGCCGCCGGCCGTCGTCCCGCTGCCGTTGGCCGTTGCGGCCCTGCCGCCGGTCAGTCGGACCGCTGCCAGCCAGGCCGGCCAGGCCATCCAGGTCCAGGCCAGCGGAATGATCAGCGGCACGCCGGCCAGCTTGGGGCCCAGCTCTCCGGAGTAGTCGTAGCTGCCGAACGGCACGCCGGTGGCCACCCCGATCGCCTCGATCGCGAACCCGCCGCCGGTGGCCACAGCGACCAGCGCCGCTGCCACCCGTGGGCCCCGGCTGAGCAGCGCGTGGCCGACCGAGAGCAGCCAACCGAGGACGACGGTGGCCACCGTGAGCCCGGCCCGGGTGGCGCCGGTGGTGAGCGGGTAGCAGATCTGGGCGAGCACCAGGACGGCGAGCAGCGTCCAGGAGATCCGGCGGGTCATGACGCCGGTGGCTCGAGCGGCAGGTCCCGACCGAGTACGCCGAACGGTCGCTCGTCGCCGGGGAAGTGGAAGTCGCGCAGCACGTCGACGAAGCCGAACCGTCGGTACAACCGCCAGGCCCGCGAGGTCTGCTCGTCGGCCTCCGGGGTGGACAGCAGCACGGTGTCGCCCTCCGCCATGCCGAGCAGTGCGCGCAGCTGACCGGCGCCCAGGCCGTGCCCCTGCGCCGGTGGCCGGACGTGCAGCTCGACCACCTCGAAGCAGTGGGTGAGCCAGCGCGTGCGAGTCGGGGCGTCCAGCGCGCGGTGCACCTGGTCGTGCCACCACTGACCGGAGGCGCCCAGGTAGCCGTAGCCGAAGCCGGCGAGCTGACCCTCGCTGGTCAGGCTGGCGACCGCCCGGAAACCCGGGCGGCGGACGTGGGTGGCGATGTAACCGCGCCGGGCCTCCAGCAGGTCGGTGCGGTATCCCATCGCCTCGCCGTAGACGGCCACCACGTCGTCCAGCCGCCGGACGAGATCGTCCGGCGTCCAGCGCACCAACCTCATGCCCGTCCACCCTTCACCGTTTCCGGGCCGCCGTCGGCGACCCATCCGAGCACCGACCGGTCGCCGACCACGCCGCGTACCTCGAACCGGGCGAACAGCTCCTCGGCGTACCAGCCCGCGGTGGGGGTTCGCATGATCGCCGCCCGATGCTCCGGGTGACGGTACGCGAACGCCACCAGGTCCGTCGGGTCGCGCCACACGCTCACCGTGCCCTGCCAACCCAACGGGGCCTCTCCGACCCCGAACCGGGCCAGCAGCCCGGGCGCGTCGCGCAGGGCGGCGGCCACCGGCGGGATCGCCCGCCAGAAGGTGGCCGCCCGGCGGGCCCGCAGCCGGGCCCGGGTCAGCGCCAGCACCGGGCCGGTGACCCGACCGCCCGACGGGTCGCCGAACGGCCGCTGGCCGGACCACTCGCCCCGGCTGGTCAGCGGGCGTAGGTCGATTCGCGCCTGGGCGTGGGCGATGCGCGCCCAGGCCCGCCCGACCGGCGAGTCGTCGAAGCCGGCCGCCGCGGCGGGAGAGTCCCAGACGGTCAGCGCCGCCCACCGGGTCAGGTCGGCGTCCCGTGGCCCGAAGTCGGTGCCGGTCCCGGTGCCCAGCAGCTTGCCGAACCGAACGCCGGGAAGGGCCCGCAACCGGCGGGGGTCCACCGCCATCCGGGTCAGCGCCCGGGGCAGCGCACCGTGGGAGGTCCGCCACACGTGCAGCGTGACCAGCTCCGGAGCCGCGCTGGCGTCGCTGCTGGGCCTGCTGGCGCGCTCGCTTCGCTCGCTCACGCCACCTCGGCCGGGGTGCCGGCGGTGACCCGCAACAGCTCGGGGTAGGTGGTCGGGAAGACCGCCTGGGGTACGCCACCCGCGGCCCAGATCTCCGGGTACGCCGCCAGCGCCGTGTCCACCAGGGTGCGCAGCGGGTGCGGGTGCCCGAGTGGGGCGACCCCGCCGATCGGCTGCCCGGTGTGGGCCCGGACGAACTCCGGGGTGGCCCGGCGCAGTCGGGTGACGCCGATCGATGCCGCCAGGCCGGCGGTGTCGACCCGGTGCGCGCCGGAGGTGAGGACGAGCAGCGGCGCGTCGTCCGCGTCGAAGATCAGTGAGTTGGCGATCTGGCCGACCTCGACGTCGAGCGCCTCGGCGGCCGCCGCGGCGGTGTGCACCGCGTCGGGCAGCAGACGGACCATGCTGGGCTCACCGGCGCCGTCGAGCGTGCCGGCGGCGGTGAGCGCGTTCTGCACCGCCCGTACGTTCGGGTGTGGCTGCATCCCGCCATTCTTCCCGGTCCGCTGATGGCCGGTTCAGCCGGCCGGCACGCTCGGCGCGTCACACGTTGCATTTTCGTCGGAGGGGAGGTGTACTGTCAGCAGCAGTTAGAACGAGTGTTCGATTGCCTCGAACGCCCGTTCCAACCAGCCGGAGCGCGGCGTTTCGCGGCGCCACCTCCGGGCGGTGCGGCTCCGCGGGCCGCACCTGGGTTTCCGGGCAGTCGCGAGCCTGGTCCCAACAGGCAGGAGCGTCGCCCGCCGCCCACGACCCCCGGGCGGCGGGCGACGCACCCGCCGGTCCGCCGGCCGGGTGTGGTGTGGGGAAGCATCCACACCCGGCCGGCCACACCCGGTGCGTCTTCCTCCGCACCACCCCGACCTCGGCGTCTCGTCGGCGGCATCAGCCGCCGCAGTGACGTCTCGGCCACGTGGAGGAGAGACATCCATGCCGACCAACCCGGCTCAGGCACCGACGGTGCCGGCGCACGTGCTGCCGCACCGCACCCCCGCCCAGCTCCTCACGTTGGCCCGCCGTGGGCTGGTCGAGGCCGGCCAGACCCGACCTGACGGTCTGCGCTACGCGGCTGCCCACCTGGCCGCCCTGCGCGCGGCGGCGGCCCTGCTCGCCGCCCGGGCCCGACCCGCGCCGAGTCGACGCAACCGGATCACCAGCGTCTGGGTCCTCCTCTGCGCCGTCGCTCCGGAGCTCGACGAGTGGTCCCGGTTCTTCGCCGCAGGGGCCAGCAAGCGCGCCGCCGCCGAGGCCGGCATCCCCCGGGTGGTCAGCGCCCGGGAGGCCGACGACCTGCTCCGCGCTGCCGAACAGTTCGTCACGGTGGTGGAAACCGCGCTCGGCGTGGCCCACCAACCGGCCCTGGACGGCCTCGCCGCCTGATCCCGCCGTGCCACCGGCCGCCCGCGGGGGGAGCCGGGCGGCCGGTGGCACGGCGTGCCGGTCCTGATCTGATCCACAGCAACGACGGGGGAGTTGGTCCAATGGCGGGCCGCATGGTGGTCGGTTCCGCCGCGCTGGCCGATCTGGTGCGCCCGGCGAGCGCACCCGACCCGGTCGGTGGCCACCGGGTGCTGCCGGTGGTGCCCGAGCTGACCGGTCTGCTGCCCAACCGGGGCCTGCGCCGGGGCAGCACCATCGCGGTCGCCGCCGGCCAGCCCCGCCGCAGCGGTGGCACCTCTCTGATGCTGGCCCTGCTCGCCGAGGCGTCCCGGGCCGGCTCGTGGTGCGCCGTGGTCGGGGTGCCGACGTTCGGCGCGGGCGCGGCGGCTGAGCTGGGCATCGCCCTGGACCGGCTGGCCCTGGTGCCGAACCCGGGCCCCGAGTGGGCCACCGTGGTCGCCGCGCTGATCGACGGGGTGGACGTCGTGGTCACCACCGTGCCGGCCTCGGTCTCCGCCTCGGTCGCCACCCGGCTGGCCGCCCGGGCCCGGCAGCGCGGCAGTGTGCTCGTCCCGTACGGCCGGTGGGACGGCGCGGACGTGACGTTGCAGGTGGTTCGGGGAGTGTGGGAGGGGCTCGGGCTGGGCCGGGGGCGGTTGCGCCGCCGGGAGATCACCGTCTCGGCGCGCGGGCGCGGAGCGGCCGCCCGGCCCAAGGAGATCAAGGTCTGGCTCCCGGGTGACGAGCTGACCCGGGTGATCCCTCGTACGCTGCCGTCGCCCGTGGGTCGATCGGCCGTGCCACTCGCCCTGGTCGGTCGGGGGTGACCGGCGCGCCGGCACGCACGCTGCTGCTGTGGTGCCCGGACTGGCCGGTGCTCGCCGCCGAGATCGTCGACGGGGTGCCGGCGACCGGCCCGGTCGCCGTGCTGCACGCCAACAGGGTGGTCGCCTGCTCCGAGCGGGCCCGCGCCGAGGGGGTGCGTCGAGGGCTGCGCAAGCGGGAGGCGCAGGGGCGCTGCCCGCAACTCACCGTCGTGGAGTACGACCCCGGCCGGGACGCCCGGGCGTTCGAGCCGGTGGTCGCCGCTGTGGAGGAGTTGGTCGCCGGCGTCGAGGTGGTCCGTCCGGGAGCCTGCGCGGTGGCCGCCCGGGGGCCGGGCCGTTACCTCGGCGGCGAGGAGGCGGCCGCCGAGCGGATCATCGAGCACGTGGCGCAGTCGTGCCTGGTGGAGAGCCAGGTCGGCATCGCCGACGGGGTGTTCGCGGCCGGGTTGGCCGCTCGCGCTGGCCGGGTGGTGGCACCGGGCGGGACACCGGAGTTCCTGGCCGGGTTGCCGGTCGAGGCGCTCGGCCGGTCGGCGCTGGCCGACCTGCTGCGCCGGCTGGGGGTACGCACCCTCGGCGACTTCGCCGCCCTACCGGCCGGCGACGTGCTGGCCCGGTTCGGGTTCGACGGTGCGCTGGCCCACCGGCTGGCCGCCGGGCGGGACCACCGCCCACTCGCCGTCCGGCAGCCGCCGGCCGACCTGACGGTGACCGCGGAGCACGACGAGCCGATCGACCGGGTCGACGCGGCGGCGTTCGTGGCCCGGGCGCTGGCCGAGCGGCTGCACGAACGGCTGGCCGGGCACGGGCTGGCCTGCACCCGGCTCGGCATCGAGGCGGTCACCGAGCACGGGCAGGAGCTGCACCGGGTGTGGCGGCACGATGGCCTGCTCACCGCCGCGGCCATCGCCGACCGGGTGCGCTGGCAGCTCGACGGGTGGCTCTCCGGCAGCAACGGCCGCGCCGGTGCCCGACCGGCCCGACCGACGGCCGGCATCATCCGGCTGCGACTGATCCCGGACGGGGTGATCGCCCAGGCAGGTCTGCAGGCCGGCCTCTGGGGGGAGACCGGCGAGGAGCGGGAACGCGCGCACCGGGCGTTGAGCCGGGTGCAGGGCATCCTCGGTCCGGAAGCGGTGGTCACCGCGGTGCTCGGTGGTGGGCGCTCCCCGGCCGACCAGGTGCGACTGGTGCCGTGGGGCGACGAACGCGTTCCCGCCCGCCCTGGCCCGCCGGCCGATGCCGGCGCCGACCCGGCCACCGGCCGGGGTGGAGGCGGGGCTCCGCCGTGGCCGGGCCGGCTGCCGGCGCCCGCGCCGGCGGTGGTGCTGCCCAGTCCGCTCGCGGCGACTGTGCACGACGCCGCCGGCGAGCCGGTGGTGATCAGCGCGCGGTTGGCGGTGAGCGCCCCACCTGCTCGGCTGGTGGTCGGCACCGGCCAGCCGGCGGAGATCGTGGGCTGGGCCGGCCCGTGGCCGGTGGACGAGCGGTGGTGGGCGCCGGTCGAGGCCCGCCGCCGGGCCCGGTTCCAGGTCAGCCTGGCCGACGGTGCCGCCCTGCTGCTGGCCGTCGAGGCCGGTCAGTGGTTGGTGGAGGCGATCTATGACTGAGCCGGTGCTCCCCGGGTCGGAGGCGGATGCCCGATGAGCTTCCACAACCCGAAGATGCCCTGGTCGGAGCTGGAGCGGGTGCTCTCCGGGCGGGCCAGCGGCGGCTCCGGCCGGTCGGGCGGTGGGCGGTCGCGCGAGGAGCGGCACCTGCACGTGGTGGACCCGCTCGCCGTGGACGCCGATGGCGGCGACTCCCCGGCCTGGAGCCGCCGCCGCGAGCAGTACCAGCCACCGGAGCTGACCCGCCCCGACGGCGTGGTGCCCTACGCGGAGCTGCACGCGCACACCAACTTCAGCTTCCTCGACGGCGCCAGCCACCCGGAGGAGCTGGCCGAGGAGGCGGCCCGGCTGGGGCTCACCGCGCTCGCCGTCACCGACCACGACGGCTTCTACGGGGTGGTCCGCTTCGCCGAGGCGGCTCGTACGCTGGGCCTGCCGACCATCTTCGGCGCGGAGCTGTCCCTCGGCCTGCCCGGCCCGCAGAACGGCGAGCCCGACCCGCACGGCGCGCACCTGCTGGTGCTCGCGCACGGCCACGAGGGGTACGCCCGGCTGGCCACCACCATCGCCCGCGCCCAGCTACGTGGCGGGGAGAAGGGCCGCCCGGACTACGGGGACCTGGAGGAGGTCGCCGCCGAGCTGCGTGACCATGTGCTGGTGCTGACCGGCTGCCGCAAGGGGCACGTGCCGGGGGCGCTGCTCACCGAGGGGGTGGACGCGGCGGCCCGCGAGTTGGACCGGCTGACCGCGCTCTTCGGCGCGGAGACGGTGGCCGTGGAGCTGACCGACCACGGCCATCCCATCGACGCCGACCGTAACGACGCGCTCGCCGAGCTGGCCGCCGCGGCCGGGTTGCCGACGGTGGCCAGCAACAACGTGCACTACGCCAGCCCCGGTCGGCGTCGGCTGGCCACCACCGTCGCCGCGGTCCGGGCCCGACGCAGCCTGGACGAGATCGACGGCTGGTTGCCCGCGGCGGCCACCGCCCACCTGCGCAGCGGCGCGGAGATGGCGGCCCGGTTCGCCGCGTACCCGGGTGCGGTGGCGCGGGCCGCCGAGTTCGGCGCCGAGTTGGCCTTCGACCTCCAGCTCGTCGCGCCGCAGCTACCGGCGTACCCGGTGCCGCCGGGGCACACCGAGATGAGCTGGCTGCGGAAGCTGACCGCTGACGGGGCGCACGAGCGCTACGGGCCGCCGCAGGCGCACCCGACGGCGTATGCGCAACTCGACCACGAACTGAACATGATCGAGGAGCTGGGTTTCCCCGGCTACTTCCTGGTGGTCTACGACATCGTCACGTTCTGCCGCGACCAGGACATCTACTGCCAGGGTCGGGGTTCGGCGGCCAACTCGGCGGTCTGCTACGCGTTGCGGATCACCAATGTGGACGCGGTTCGGCACCAACTGCTCTTCGAGCGGTTCCTCGCCCCGGAACGGGACGGCCCACCCGACATCGACGTGGACATCGAGTCCGACCGCCGGGAGGAGGTGATCCAGCACGTCTACACCCGTTATGGCCGGGAGCACGCCGCCCAGGTCGCCAACGTCATCTCCTACCGGCCCCGGTCGGCAGTACGGGACGTGGCCAAGGCCTTCGGCTACTCGCCGGGGCAGCAGGACGCCTGGAGCAAGCAGATCGACAGGTGGGGCTCGGTCGCCACGGTCGATGTCGAGAACATCCCCGAGCAGGTGGTGGAGTACGCCAACGAGCTGCAGACGTTCCCGCGGCATCTGGGCATCCACTCCGGCGGCATGGTGATCTGCGACCGGCCGGTGATCGAGGTCTGCCCGGTGGAGTGGGGGCGGATGCCCGGGCGCAGCGTCCTGCAATGGGACAAGGACGACTGCGCCGCGGTGGGTCTGGTCAAGTTCGACCTGCTCGGCTTGGGCATGCTCTCCGCCCTGCACTACGGCTACGACATGATCGGGTCCCGGCTCGACCTGGGCGACATGACCCTGGACGACCCGGAGGTCTACGACATGCTCTGCCGGGCCGACTCGGTCGGGGTGTTCCAGGTGGAGAGCCGGGCCCAGATGGCCACCCTGCCCCGGCTCAAGCCCCGCGAGTTCTACGACCTCGTGGTCGAGGTGGCGCTGATCCGCCCCGGCCCGATCCAGGGCGGTTCGGTGCACCCGTTCATCCGCCGCAAGAACGGCCAGGAGCCGGTGACCTTCGCGCACCCGCTGATGCGCAACGCCCTGGAGAAGACCCTGGGGGTGCCGCTGTTCCAGGAGCAGCTGATGCAGCTCGCCATCGACCTGGCCGGCTTCGACGCGGCCGAGGCCGACCAGTTGCGCCGGGCGATGGGGGCCAAACGCTCGGTCGAACGGATGACCCGGATCGCCGACCGGCTCTACGCCGGGATGGCCGAGCGGGGCATCACCGGTGAGCTGGCCGACGACGTCTACCGCAAGCTCACCGCGTTCGCCAGCTACGGCTTCCCGGAGAGCCACGCGATGAGCTTCGCCTACCTGGTCTACGCCAGCTCCTGGCTCAAGCGTTACCACCCGGCACCGTTCCTGGCCGCGCTGCTCAACGCCCAGCCGATGGGCTTCTACTCGCCGCAGACCCTGGTCGACGACGCCCGCCGGCACGGGGTGGAGGTCCGTCGTCCGGACATCAACGCCAGCGGGGCGCTGGCGGTGCTGGAGTCGACCCCGGAGACCCGGTGGGGCAGCGGGCCGGGGGAGCCGCCGCACGCCTGGGGGCTGGGCGGCCCCGCCGTCCGGCTCGGCCTGTCCAGTGTGCGGACCCTCGGTGCCGACGTGGCCGAACGGATCGAGGCCGAACGGGTCGCCGGTGGGCCGTACCGGGACATGCCGGATGTGGCCCGGCGGCTCGGTCTCACCGCCGCGCAACTGGAGGCGTTGGCCACCGCGGACGCCTTCGCCTGTTTCGGGCTGACCCGACGGCAGGCGCTGTGGGCCGCCGGTGCGGCGGCCCAGGACCGGCCGGGTCGGCTGCCCGGCACGGTGACCGGGGCGGCGGCGCCCACGCTGCCCGGGATGGAGGCGGTGGACCGGCTGGTCGCCGACGTGTGGGCCACCGGGTTGTCACCGGAGAGCCACCCCGCCCGGTTCATCCGGGGTCAGCTCGACGTGCTCGGCGCGGTGCCGATCGCCCGGCTCGGTCGGGTGGAGCCGGGGCAACGGATCCGGGTCGGTGGCATCGTCACCCACCGGCAACGCCCGGCGACCGCGGGCGGGGTCACCTTCCTCAACCTGGAGGACGAGACGGGGATGCTCAACGTCACCTGTTCGCCGGGGCTGTGGCAGCGCTACCGGCGGGTGGCGCGGACCAGCGCCGCGCTGGTGGTCCGGGGGCGGTTGCAGCGGCACGAGGGGGTGACCAACCTGGTCGCAGACCGTCTGGACGCCATCGAGCCGCCGGTGAGTCCGGCCTCCCGCGACTTCCGCTGATCCAGTGATCCACATTACGGTTTCCCGAGCCGTCGAGCGGGAGACTCGTCCCGAGCGGGCAGAGCCGCCCGTGATCCGTGAGGGGGAACGACAGTGACGGGAAATCACGCGTACACCGGTGGAATCGCCAACGCCCGGCGGACCCGACTGGGCAACGGCTGGGTGCCGTCGCACCTCGCCGACCCCCGCGAGTACGAGGTGACAAACGGTCCGGTGGCCAACGAGCGCCGGTCCCGGGCGGAGGACGAGGCCGAGGGCACCGAGGCCTGACCGGCCGCCGCGCCACGCACCGATCGGGCGTGTGGTGGGCGCCCCCGCCACACGCCCACGCCACCACCGGGCCGAGTGACTAGGCTCGGCCGGGTGGAGCAGACCCGAGGCCGGTTCGCCGAGCCGCCGCTGACACCCCGCACCGCCGTGATCTGGTCGGTGCTCCGCGCCGAGCTGGACCGGCGCGGCGACGCCGAGCTGACCGTGCTGGACGTGGGAGGCGGCACCGGCGGTTTCGCCGTTCCGCTGGCCCGCGCCGGGCATCGGGTCACCGTCGTCGACGCCAGCCCCGACGCGCTCGCCGCGCTCACCCGCCGCGCCGCCGAGGCCGGGGTGGCCGACCGGATCGCCGCCGTGCAGGGCGACGGTGACGCCCTCGCCGGGCTGGTCGAGCCGGCCGGCGTCGACCTGGTGCTCTGCCACGCCGTCCTGGAGGTGGTCGACGACCCGACGCCGGTGGTGACCGCGCTGGCCACCGCGCTGCGCCCGGGTGGCGCGGCCAGTGTGCTGGTGGCCGGCCGAGCCGCCGCCGTGCTGGGCCGCGCGATGAACGGGCACCTGGACGTCGCGACCACCCTGGCCGCCGATCCGGCCGGCACCGCGGGCCCGCGCGACACGCTGCGCCGACGCTACGACGCCCCCGGCGCCGCCGCGCTGCTCGGTGCCGCCGGGCTGGTGGTCGAGGAGATCCACGGGGTACGCGTGCTGGCCGACCTGCTGCCGGCCGCGGTCGCCGACGGGCAGTCCGCCGCCGTGGTCGAGCTGGAACGTGCGCTGGCCGCCCAACCGCCGTACCGGGACCTGGCCGCCCAACTGCACCTGTTCGCCCGCCGGCCGGCATGACCGCCGAGCCGGGTGGCCGGCCGGCGCCGCTGGAGATCCTCGGGCCGGACCACGGCGGCGGTCGCCTCGCCGAGGTGCTCCCCAGCGCGCTGGCCGTGCTCGGGGTCCCCGGCTCGACCGACCCGCTCGGGCTCCGGCCCGCGCTGGCCGGGGTACGCCGGATCGCCGTGCTGCTCGTCGACGGGCTCGGGTGGTACCAGCTGCCGACCGCGGCGCCGTACGCGCCGACCCTCGCCGGGCTCGCCGCGACGGTGGCCCGACCGCTCATCGCCGGTTTCCCGTCCACCACCCCGACCAGCCTGGTGTCACTGGGCACCGGCGTCGCGCCGGGCGCGCACGGCGTGCTCGGCTTCACCGTGCGGGTGCCCGGCACCGATCGGGTGCTCACCCACACCGACTGGGCCGCGGATCCGTCGCCACTGCGCTGGCAGCCGGTGCCCACCCAGTTGGAGCGGGCCCGCGCCGCCGGCGTGACGACGACCGTGGTGAGCCGGCCGGAGTTCGGCGGCACCGGGTTGACAGTGGCCGCCAACCGGGGTGGCGACTTCCGGGGCGCCGTCGGCGGGGACGCGGTGGCCACCGCCATGCTGGCCGCCGGCACCGGGCCCACCCTGGTCTCCGGCTACCACGCCGACCTGGACCGGCACGGCCACCTCAGCGGCGTCGACTCGGCACTCTGGCGGGTCGCCGCCACCGAGGTGGACGCCCTGGTCGCCCGACTGGTCGACGGGCTGCCCCCGGACGCGGCGCTGCTGGTGACCGCCGACCACGGGCAGCTCGACATCCCTGCCGCGCACCGCTTCGACCTGGACATCGATCCGCGACTGCGCGCCGGCGTGCGACTGGTGGCCGGCGAGGCCAGGGTGCGCTACCTGCACGTCGAGCCGGGCGCGGTCGACGACGTGCGGGCCGCCTGGTCGGAGGTGCTGGGCGCCGCGGCCCGGGTACGCACCCGCGACGAGGTGGTGGCCACCGGCTGGTTCGGGCCGGTGCCCGAGGAGCACCTGGGCCGGATCGGCGACGTGGTGGTGATCTGCAACGACACGTACGCGGTCATGGCCAGTCGCACTGAGCGGCCGATGGCGTCGAAGTTGGTGGCCTACCACGGGTCGGACACCGCCGCGGAGCTGACCGTGCCGCTGCTGGTCGTCCGGGGCTGACCCGGGGACGGTTCGCCCGCTGGCCGGTGGTGGTGTCGTACCTCCGGATTAACCTGCCGGGATGGGCCGCAGCCAGTCGTTGCCCCGGGGCGACGATCCGCGCTTCGGGCCGGACGCCGACGACTCCGCCAGCCCGATCCTGCACGTCGACATGGACGCCTTCTTCGCCGCCGTCGAGGTGCGCCGCCGCCCTGAGCTGCGCGGCCGGCCGGTGGTCGTCGGCGGTGTCGGCCCGCGCGGGGTGGTCAGCTCGGCCAGCTACGAGGCCCGCCGGTACGGCGTCCGCAGCGCGATGCCGACCAGTCAGGCCCGGGCCCGCTGCCCCCACGCGGTCTATCTGCCACCGGATTTTTCCGCCTACACGGCCGCCTCCCGGGCCGTCATGCAGATCTTCCGGGACGTCACGCCGCTGGTCGAGCCGCTCTCCCTCGACGAGGCGTTCCTCGACGTGACCGGCGCCCGTCGGCTCTTCGGCTCCCCGGCCACCATCGCCCGGCTGATCCGTCGCCGGGTCGCCGACGAACAGGCGCTGACCTGCTCGGTCGGGGTGGCGCCGACCAAGTTCGTGGCCAAGCTGGGCTCCACCCGGGCCAAGCCGGACGGCCTGCTGGTCGTGCCCCCGGGGCAGGTGCTCGACTTCCTGCACCCGCTGCCGGTGGACGCCCTGTGGGGGGTGGGGGAGCGCGCCGCCGAGGCACTACGCCGGCTCGGCCTGACCACGGTCGGCGACCTCGCCGAGGCGCCGGTGGGCATGCTCCGCCGAGCCGTCGGTGCCGCCTCGGCGTCGCACCTGCACGAGTTGGCCTGGGGGCGCGACCCGCGCGGGGTCAGCCCCGAGCACGTCGACAAGTCGATCGGCGCCGAGGTGACCTTCGACGTCGACGTGGCCGACCCGCTGGAGATCCGCCGTGCGTTGCTCGCGCTCAGTGCGAAGGTCGGTGTCCGGTTGCGCGGCTCCGGGCAGGTCGGGCGCACCGTCTCACTCAAGGTCCGACTGGCCGACTTCCGCACCGTCAGCCGGTCTCGCACCCTCGACGTTCCCACCGACACCGCCCGCGAGATGTTCGACACGGTCTGGGCGCTCTACACCGTGTTGGACCCGGGCGAGCGGATCCGACTCGTCGGTGTCCGGGTGGAAGGGCTCGCCTCGGCACAGGGCGCTCCCCGGCAACTCACCCTCGGCGCGCCCGAGCGCGGCTGGCGCGAGGCGGAAGCTGCCGCGGACGCCGCCGCTGCCCGTTTCGGGCGGTCCGTCATAGGTCCGGCCAGTCTGATGGGCGACCGTGATCCCCGTCGAAACGAAAATCCACCCCGCCCATAGGTCGTCCCGCTTTCCGACGCGCGACCCCCCTCGTAGACTTGCGGGTAAGCAGCCGGATGGCTGCCACGGTCTGTCGGCCCGAGTGGGCCCGACCAACGTGACCGGGGAGGAGTGCCGTGCCGCTCTCGGAGCACGAGCAGCGGCTGTTCGAGCAGATCGAGCGGTCGCTTGCCGAGGACCCCAAATTCGCCTCGGCCGTGCGCGCCAGCGATCCGCGCTTCCATGCGCGGCGTCGCCTGCTCGTCGCCGCCGGCGTCATCATCGCTGGCTTGGCTCTACTGGTCTATGGCGCGGTGATCAAGACTCCACCGCTGGCGGTGGCGGGCTTCGTCGTCATGCTGGCGTCGGCCGCGTTCGCGGTGCAGTCGCACCGGCGGGCGCAGTCACCCGACCTGCACGTGGTGGGCGGCACGACGAGTCGTCGTCGTCCCCGCGGTGGCCGATCCGGTCGCCGGTCGTCACTCCTGGACCGCATGGAGGACAGGTGGCGGCAGCGCCCGGAGGGGCACCGCTGAGCCGGTCCCGCCGCTGAGGCGGGCCGTACGCCGCGACGAGCGGTCGCCGGGCACACCCCGGCGACCTCCGGCGTATCCGCGCGCCCTCTACCGCTGCCAGCTCTCCGCAGGATGCCCCGACCCGCAGAAGCATCCACCGCGGAGTGACCACTCTCCGCATGATCGTGCTCGATCCTGGATGTAGTGGCATCGTGCGCCAGGGAGAAGCCTGTTTCCTGGATCGAGCACGATCTTGGGTGGCGGCAGCCTAAGGCCTGTTTCATAAGAACTGGCCGGCCTGCGCCGGGCCCGGACGACGACCGGCGGCGTTGCCGTTCCGTCCGGATACCGGTGTTGTATCCGGACGAAACCGCGCCTTGCCGGATCGCCGCCCGGACTCCGACCCGGCTCGACCGCCCTCATGAAACAGGGCCTAGTCGGGTGGGGCGGCGGTGGTGGCCGCCGCCCCTGACCTGGAACCGGTCGGTCAGCGAGCGGCCCGGTCGGCCAGCAGCCGTCGAGGGTTCCACCGCAGCAGTCGGTACCGGGCCTGCCCGGTGAGCGCCACCATCCGGCTGGACCTGTCGGCCATGGTGGTGCGCCAGCGCAGCAGCACCGAGGGCGGCAGCACGGCGGCGAGCAGGCGGGTCCGTCGGTCCGCCCGTGTGGCGAGCGCCGCACGGACCGCGCGTAGCGCCGGCAGCAACCGCTCACCGGTCAGCGGATCGCGCGCGTAGCGGGCCCGCTCCTCCGCCCGGCCGAGCAGCCGCGCCGACCCGATCGCGTCGTCATCGTCGAGGGCGTCCCGGACAAGCCGGTCCGCGGTCGCCCTGGGCGTCTCGGTCGGATCGACCGGGACCCGGAAGTCCACAAGCGTGTCGAGCAGCTCCGCCCAGGCGGCGTGCGCGTCCGCGCGGGCCCGGTTGGCGTCCGCGGTGACCACCACCGGACGTGCCCCCGGCTCGCTGCCGCCGTCGACAGTGGCGGAGGCCATCGCCACGCTCGCCGCGCGGCCACTGCGACGGCGGCGCAGGGCCATCCGGCGCAGGGCGGGCACCGCGAGCAGCACCAGCAGGGCCACCAGGCCCGCCGCCCACCAGGGCCAGACCGGTGGCTGCTCGTTCGGTGTCGTCCCGCCGAGAGAGAGCCCGTCGTCGGTGTCCCGGTCGGAGTTATCCGGGCCCTCCGGGCCGGTCGAGGCGCCCGGGTCCGTCGGGGTGCTCGTGGCGCTGGAGTTCGGGCTGGGCGCCTCCGGCGCGTCAGTGTCCGGTGCCCAGGCCGACCGGGTCGAGCCGGGAACCCCGTACGCCGGGGTGGCGTCGAACGGCACCCAACCGGCCCCGTCGAAGTAGACCTCGGTCCAGGCGTGCAGGTTGAGGTTGGTGAGCGTGAAGGTGTCACCGTCGCGCTTGCTGCCGTTGGTGAACCCGAACGCCACCCGGGCCGGGATGCCGGCAGAGCGGACCAGCCAGGCCATCGCGGCGGCGTACTGCTGGCAGTAGCCGACCTTGTTGGTCAGGAAGTTGACGATGTCCTGACCGCTGCTGCCGCTCTCGGTGCTCAACCGGTAGCTGAACCCGTTGTCCGCCGAGAAGTGCCGGTAGATCGCCAACACCTTGTCGTAATCCGTGCGCTTGCCCTGGATCAGCCCCTTGACCAGCTCTTCCACCTCGGACACCGGCCCGGGGGTGGCGGTCATCTGGCGGCGTACGGGGTGCTCGGTCGGCAGCGGCTTCGCGGCCCGCAAGGCATCTTGGGTGAAGGTCGAGCGGACGTAGTCGAAGGAGTACTTCCGACCGCGGGAGTTCTCCCGGTTGGAGAAGACGACCTGCTGGTTGGCGTCGTAGAGCCAGTTGTCGCTGAGGTCGTCGGCGCGGGTCGGTTCGGCGTACACCGGCATCAGCGACATGCTCAAGCTCTTGGTGACCTCGACGGTCGCCTGGTAGGTGGCCTGCTGCACACCTGGACCGGCCCGGTCGGCCGGGTTCGGCAGGTCTTTGTTGACGGACCGGCCGCTGGGGTTGCGCGCCTGGAAACCAGTGGGCCGCAGCTCGTCGGCGACCGCGTAGCGCAGGTAGAACGGGCTCTGCTCGGACGTCTTCACCTTTACCAGGTCGGCCACCTGGGACTGGTTGAGCTGGCCGGCGAGCGAGGCGAACAGGTCGATCCGACCCGACGTGCCGCCCGAGCCGGACCCGTTGCCGGTGCCGTTGCCCGGCCCTTGGCTGAGCGAGTCGAGCAGCCCGCCGGTCATGCCGGGCACCGCCAGCGGCAGCATCACCGCCAGGGCCACCCCGACCGCCGCGAGCCGACGGCCGGCGGACGCCAACGGAGAGGCCTCCCACACGTCGACGTCGCGGCCATCACCGGTGAACCGGCGCCCGAAGCGGCGCACCCGGTCGACGTTGTCGGTGACCAGCAGCCAGAGGTAACCGGCGGCGCCCACCACGAACGGCACCGCGGGGACGCTGTCCACGTAGACGGCGACCGGCACCGAGTAGATGGCGAGCATCGGCAGCCCCGCCAGCGCGGGCCGGCGCAGCCCCACGGCCAGTACGTCCACCAGCACGGCCACCGCGCCGACGCCGAGCACGGCGATGAACAGCAGCGGGTCGGTGTCCGGGACCTCGACCCCGTACGAGCGCATGTCCTGCATGGAGCCGGCGAGCAGGTCGCCGAAGTACGCGAACGTGCCCGGTGTGGGCAGGATCGCGAACAGCTCCTGGCCGCTGGGGAACAACCAGGTCAGGGCGAGCATCAGGCCGGCCAGCATGCCCAGCACCTGACCCCACAGAGGTGCCCGGGCGAGGCGGGTCAGCGCGGCCACCCCGGCCACCACGGCGACCGCGATGATCGACTCGATCAACCACGTCCAGCCCTGGAAGATGGCCGACAACGGCGCGGCGGCCAGCAGCGTGGCAGCGGCAGCCACCATGCCGATGTTCCGACTGCTGATCATGAGGGGAGCCTTCCGTTCATCGCACACCGCCGGCGACCGTCTCGGCCAGCGCGGCCCGCAGGGCGAACCCCTGGGCGCCCCGACCGACCTGCGGCCACAGCGCCGGCAGCCGGCCGCCGTGGTCGACGCCGACCACCCGCCAGCCACTCTGCAACATGGCGAGGACGGCGGCGGCGTGGGCGTGTTCCGCCTCGGCCCGCGCCTTCTCCGGCAGGCTGAGCCAGGTGGAGCTGTTCAGCAGGAAGCCGACGCAGGTGGCGCCGTTGCCCCGCAGCCCGGCCAGCAGCTCCGCCTCGGCGACGCTCACAGTGCCGAACAGGCCGATGATCAGGCCGCCGTCGGCGCGCTGGCGGACCCGCTGCACGAGGCCGGTGACCTCGGCGCGCTGATCCAGTCGGACCTCCGCGAGGTGGTCGAGCAGCGCGCCGTCCCCGCCGGCCTCCGAGGCGTCCACATCTGCCCCCGAGCCGGTGACCAGGCGCAACTTGTAACCGGCCTGCCGCAGGTGGACGGCGATGCTCGCGGCGGCCGAGACCGACCACTCGAAACTGGCCGTCGGCCCCTCGCCCCGGTGGCCGTACGCCCGGGTGTCCAGGACGACGGTGGCCCGGCTCTCCCACGGTTGCTCCTCGCGGCGCACCATCAGCTCACCGGTGCGGGCCGTGGACTTCCAGTGCACCCGGCGCAGGTCGTCGCCGCGCCGGTACTCCCGGGTCGCCGCGTCGTCCTCGCCGTGCACCGCCACCGAGCGGGCCCGGCTGTCGCCGCTGCCCGCGTACTCCCCGGGGAGCCGGACCGACGGCAGCGGGGTGACCTGCGGGATGACCGTCAGGTGGTCGGTGCTGGGGAAGGAGCGGGTGAGTTCACAGAGACCGAACGGGTCGGTCATCCGGACCACCAGCGGGCCCACGTCGTAGCGACCCCGCACGTCGGCCCGCACCGTGTACGCCACGGAGCTGGCCTGGTGCGCGCCGAGCCGCTCCAACACCACCCGGGGCCGGCTGCCCAGAGCGTAGGGCAGCCGGTCCTCCAGGAGCAGGGTGCCGGTCGGCAGCCGGGAGAGGTTCTGCAGGCGTAGCACCACCCGGGAGTTGGCGCCGACCGGAACCCGGTGCGGGTCCAGGGAACGGTTGCAGGCCAGCTTGTAGCGGCTCCGCCCGACGTAGGCGGCGGCCAGCAACGGCAGGATGGCCAACAGCACAGCCACCCGGAGCAGGTCCTTCTCGCCGAGGATGCCGGCCGAGACCGCCGCCGCGACCGCAGCGGCGAGGAAGGAGCGCCCGCGGGTGGTCAGCCCGCGTAGCCCGGCACGCACGTCATGGCCTCCGCGGCTCGTAGGGTGCGCGACCGTTGCCGGTGGCGGGTGGCCGGGTGTCGTACGGGTTGCGCTGCCGGTCGTGTGGCAGCGGCAGTCGGTGCACCAGCTCGGAGACGATCGCGTCGGTGGTGCGCCGGGCGAGCTGCGCGTCGGCGGTCGGGATGATGCGGTGGGCGAGCACCGGCACCGCCAGGGCCTGCAGATCGTCGGGGAGGACGTAGTCGCGGCCCTCCAGGGCGGCGACCGCCCGGGCGGTGCGCAACAGTTGCAGGGTCGCCCGGGGGGACGCGCCGAGCCGCAGGTCGGGGGCCTCGCGGGTGGCGGTGACCAGGTCGATCGCGTACTGCTTGACCGCGTCCGCCACGTGCACCTGCCGGACGGTGGCGATCAACTGCCGGACGATGGCCGCGTCGGAGACCGCGCGCAGCTCGTGCAGCGGATCGGTTGCGCCGTGCCCGTCGAGCATGGCCAGCTCGGCGTTGGAGTCCGGGTAACCCATCGCGATGCGGGCGGTGAACCGGTCGCGCTGCGCCTCCGGCAGCGGGTAGGTCCCCTCCATCTCGATCGGGTTCTGGGTGGCGATCACCATGAAGGGGGTCTGGAGCTGGTACGTCACCCCGTCGACGGTGACCTGCCGTTCCTCCATGCACTCCAGCAACGCCGACTGGGTCTTCGGCGAGGCCCGGTTGATCTCGTCGCCGACCACCAGGTTGGCGAACACAGCGCCGGGGCGGAACTCGAAGTCGTGCGTCTCCTGGTTGTAGACACTGACCCCGGTGACGTCGCTGGGCAGCAGGTCGGGGGTGAACTGGATTCGTCGCACGGTGCAGTCGATGGACCGCGCGAGGGCCTTGGCAAGCTTGGTCTTGCCGACACCCGGGACATCTTCGATAAGGAGGTGACCCTCGGCGAGCAGGACGGCCAGGGCGAGCCGCACGGTGGCGGTCTTACCCTCGATGACCTGCTCGATGTTGGCCACGATGGCCTCGCTGGCGGCGCGGAACTCGTCGTGCGGCAACAGGCCGCCCACCTCGTCCCAGGTCTGTTGTGTCACGGGCCTCCTCCTCGTCGCCGTCACGGCAGCTCTCTAGAGAGCACCTGGACCCGCCGTTGGGTTCGCGACGTCGAGCCTCGTTTGCCGCAGGAATCTCACTAGTCTCTCAGGCTAACCATGTTTGTCGTTATCGCCGACCCCCGCAGGTAGTCCGCCGGTTACGCCCCGGAATATTCGCTGGAGGAGGAGTGGTCGCCGCTTCACCGGGTAACCGGTCGGTCGCTCGTGTGGACCGGCCGGTCGGTAGGGGCGACATCTACGAGCGGGCCGACGACGGTGGCGTACGCCTCGGCGGCGGCCCGCCTCCCGCCCGGCGGCGGCACGCCGTCGCACCGGACGGCGAGGTACACTGCGGGACATGGCCGGAGTCTTCCTGCTTCTTACCGGGCCGTGCTGATGCGCTGAACGCAGCGACAGCACGGCGGCCCCTCCTGCGCGAGGGGCTTTTTTGTGCCCGCCGCCGGCCCGGCCCGGTGGCGCCGAGACGAAGCGAAGCGAAGCGAGGAGAGACGATGAGTGAGGCAGCCGCACCGGCGGGCGACATTCCCCCGTTCCGGTACACCGCGGCCTTGGCCGACGAGATCGAGATTCGTTGGCAGGACACCTGGGCGCGCGAGGGCACCTTCCACGCACCGAACCCGACCGGCCCGCTGGCCGACCCGACCCACCCACGCGCCGGCGCGGAGAAGCTGTACGTGCTGGACATGTTCCCGTACCCCTCCGGGGCGGGCCTGCACGTCGGCCACCCGCTGGGCTACATCGGCACCGACTGCTACGCCCGCTACCAGCGGATGGCCGGCCGCAACGTGCTGCACGCGATGGGCTTCGACGCGTTCGGCCTGCCCGCCGAGCAGTACGCGGTGCAGACCGGAACCCACCCCCGGACCACCACGGTCGCGAACATCGAGCGGTACAAGGCGCAGCTGCGCCGGCTGGGGCTGGCCCACGACGAACGCCGCTCGGTGGCCACCATCGACACCGACTTCTACCGCTGGACCCAGTGGATCTTCCTGCAGATCTTCAACTCCTGGTACGACGGTGACGCCGGCCGGGCCCGTCCGATCGCGGAGCTGATCGCCGAGTTCGAGGGCGGTAACCGGCCCACCCCGGACGGCCGCGCCTGGGCCGAGCTGAGCGTCGCCGAGCGTCGCCAGGTCGTCGACGACCACCGCCTGGCGTACGTCTCGCAGGCGCCGGTGAACTGGTGCCCGGGGCTGGGCACCGTGCTGGCAAACGAGGAGGTCACCGCCGACGGCCGTTCCGAGCGGGGCAACTTCCCGGTCTTCAAGCGCAACCTGAAGCAGTGGATGATGCGGATCACCGCGTACGGTGACCGGCTGCTGGACGACCTGGACAGCCTGGACTGGCCCGAGCCGATCAAGCTGATGCAGCGCAACTGGATCGGCCGCTCCACCGGTGCCCACATCGACTTCCCGACCAGCGCGGCACCGGTGCGGGTGTTCACGACCCGCCCGGACACCGTCTTCGGCGCCACCTACATGGTGCTGGCGCCCGAGCACGAGCTGGTCGACACGCTGGCGCCGGCCAACTGGCCGGACGGGACGAGGGACGCCTGGACCGGCGGGCACGCCGGCCCCCGGGAGGCCGTCGAGGCGTACCGCAAGGCGGCAGCCGCCAAGACCGACGTCGAGCGGCAGTCCGACACCAAGGAGAAGACCGGCGTCTTCATCGGCGCGTACGCCACCAACCCGGTCACCGGTGGGCAGATCCCGATCTTCATCGCCGACTACGTGCTGGCCGGCTACGGCACCGGCGCGATCATGGCGGTGCCGGCGCAGGACGAGCGGGACTGGGCGTTCGCCGAGGTCTTCGAGCTGCCCATCGTCCGTACCGTGCAGCCGTCGGAGGGCTTCGACGGCAAGGCGTACACCGGGGACGGCCCGGCGATCAACAGCGCCGCGCCCGAGCGCGGCCTGGACCTGAACGGCCTGGGGGTCGCCGACGCCAAGGCGGCGACCATCGCCTGGCTGGAGGCGAACGGGCACGGCGCCGGCGCGGTGACATACCGGCTGCGCGACTGGCTGTTCTCCCGGCAGCGTTACTGGGGCGAACCGTTCCCCATCGTCTACGACGAGACCGGGGCGGCCATCGCCCTGCCGGAGGAGATGCTGCCGGTCGAGCTGCCGGAGGTGGACGACTTCTCCCCGAAGACG
Source organism: Micromonospora arida (assembly GCF_003857035.1). Lineage (GTDB taxonomy): Bacteria > Actinomycetota > Actinomycetes > Mycobacteriales > Micromonosporaceae > Micromonospora > Micromonospora arida. The sequence goes on along the minus strand of NZ_QGSY01000093.1, from coordinate 1,324 downwards.
TTCGACGCCGACGACGCCAACAGCAACCCGGAGACCCCGCTGTCGCGGCGGCGCGACTGGGTCGAGGTCGAACTGGACCTGGGTGACGGGCCGAAGCGCTACACCCGGGAAACCAACGTGATGCCGCAGTGGGCCGGCTCCTGCTGGTACGAGCTGCGCTACCTGGACCCGACCAACAGCGAGCGGTTCGTCGACGCGGAGAACGAGCGGTACTGGATGGGCCCTCGCGCCGACGGTGACTGCGGGGGCACCGACCTGTACGTCGGTGGCGCCGAGCACGCCGTGCTGCACCTGCTGTACGCGCGGTTCTGGCACAAGGTGCTGTTCGACCTGGGGCACGTGTCGTCGTTCGAGCCGTTCCGCAAGCTGTTCAACCAGGGCATGATCCAGGCGTACGCGTACACCGACTCGCGCGGCAGCTACGTGCAGGCCGAGGACGTCTTCGAACGCGACGGCGCCTACTACCTGGGTGACCTGGCGGTCAACCGCGAGTACGGCAAGATGGGCAAGTCGCTGAAGAACGTGGTGACGCCCGACGACATGTGCGCCGCCTACGGCGCGGACACCTTCCGGGTGTACGAGATGTCGATGGGCCCGCTGGAGGTTTCCCGCCCCTGGGAGACCCGTGCGGTGGTCGGCTCGTACCGGTTCCTGCAGCGGGTGTGGCGGGCCGTCGTCGACGAGCAGACCGGCGCCCTGCGGATCACCGAGGACCCGGCCGACGAGGCGACCCGCCGGCTGCTGCACAAGGTGATCGACGGGGTCCGTGGCGACATGGACGGCATCCGGTTCAACACCGCGATCGCCAAGCTGATCGAGCTGACCAACGGGCTGACCCGACTGTCGGCCACGCCCCGCGAGGTGGCCGAGCCGCTGGTGCTGATGGTGGCGCCGTTCGCCCCGCACGTGGCCGAGGAGCTGTGGCGCAAGCTGGGCCACGACACCTCGCTGACGTACGCGGACTTCCCGACCGCCGACCCGGCGCTGCTGGTGGCCGACACGGTGACCTACCCGGTGCAGGTCAACGGCAAGGTCCGTGGTCGCATCGAGGTCCCCGCCGACGCCTCCGAGGAGAGCGTCCGCGCGGCGGCCCTGGACGCGGTGGCGGCGACCCTGAACGGCAAGGAACCCCGCAAGGTCATCGTGGTCAAGGGACGGATGGTCTCGGTCGTCGCCTGACCCCTGACAGCCCCGTCCCGTCCCGTCCCGTCCCGTCCCGTCGATCTTGCAGTTTCGGTTGATGTTTCGCCCCCTGCGTCACGGTATGTCGGGACAGAAACTGCAAGATCGGCGGGCGCGGGCGCGGGCGCGGGCGCCGGGGTGG
>NZ_QGSY01000112.1 GCF_003857035.1 Micromonospora arida | reverse complement strand
ACCCTGCCACGCCCGGGCGCGGTGCGCCCGGGCGTGGCAGGGTGGTTGTAGGTCGCGTCGTGAAGCGGGGGACACATGAACCGACGATTGGCCGCGCTGGCCAACGCGCACGGTGTTTCCACCTGGTACGAGGATTGGCGGCACCGCCGCGTCGAGGTGGCACCGGAAACCGTGGTGGGTGTGCTGGGGCTGCTCGGCGTGGACGCCACCAGCCCGTCGGCGATCGCCGACGCGCTCGCCGCCGCCCGCGCGGTCGACCGGAGCGCCCTGCCGGAGACGGTCGTGCTCACCCACGGGCGCAGCCGGGCACTGCCCGGCCCGGGGGTGGTGACCCTGGAGGACGGTGGCCGTCGCGCGGTCGACGGTGAGCTGCCGGCGGACCTGCCGCTGGGTTGGCACCGGCTGGCCTGCGCCGACCGGGAGGTGACCCTGGTGGTGGTGCCGCGCCGACTGCCGGTGCCGCCGTCGAGCTGGGGGTGGATGCTCCAGCTCTACGCGCTGACCTCGGAGCGCTCCTGGGGCATGGGAGACCTCGGTGACCTCGCCGAGTTCACCGGGTGGGCCGGTGACACCGGGGCCGGGCTGGTGCTGCTCAACCCGCTGCACGCGGTCGGGCCGGCGCATCCGGTGGCCACCTCACCGTATTCGCCCGCCAGTCGACGCTTCGTCAATCCGCTCTACCTGCGGGTCAGCGACACCGCCGCGTACCGGGCGGCCGACCCGGCCACCCGTGCGGTGGTCGACGCGTTGCGTCCCGACCGGGGGCCCCTGATCGACTACGACGAGGTGTGGGCCGCCAAGCGGCGCGCCCTGGAGTTGCTGCATCCGTACGCCCAGCCGGTGGATCTTGCCGCGGACCCGGCGCTGACCAGCTTCGCCACCTGGTGCGCGCTCGCCGAGCGGCACGGCAACGACTGGCGTGCCTGGCCGGCGGAGCTGCACCACCCGGACGCCCCCGCGGTCGCCGAGCAGCGTCGGCGCCTCGCCGACCGGGTCTGCTTCCACGCCTGGCTGCAACACCTCTGCGACGAGCAGCTCGACGCCGTCACGGCGGCGGCCCGCTCGGCGGGGATGCCGGTCGGTGTCGTGCACGACCTGGCCGTCGGCATCGACCCGGGCGGCGCGGACGGGTGGCAGCTCGCCGACGTGCTGGCCCAGGGCGTGCGGGTCGGCGCGCCACCGGACGACTTCAACCAGCTCGGCCAGGACTGGGGGCTCGCCGCGTGGCGCCCGGACCGACTCGCCGCCACCGGCTACGCCGCCTACCGGGACATGCTGCGCCGCGTCCTGCGGCACGCCGGCGGCCTGCGGGTCGACCACGTCGCCGGCCTGTGGCGACTGTGGTGGGTGCCGCCGGGCGGCGGCGCGGCCGAGGGCACCTACGTGCGCTACGACGCGGAGGCGATGCTCGGCATCCTCGCGTTGGAGGCGTACCGGGCCGGCGCGGTGGTGGTCGGTGAGGATCTCGGCACGGTCCAACCGGCGGTGACCCGGGGGTTGCGGGGGCGCAACATGCTCGGCTCGACAGTGCTGTGGTTCGCACGCGACGAGGCCGGTGACTTCGTCCCGCCGGCCCGGTGGCCGCGCAACGCCCTCGCCACCATCTCCACGCACGACCTGCCCACCGCGCCGGGCTTCCTGACCGGTGAGCACGTGCGGGTGCGTGACGAGTTGAAGCTGCTCGGCACCGACGTGGCGGTGGAGCGGGCCCGCGCCGCCGCCGATCGGGACCGGCTGCTCACGATGTTGCGCGCCGAGAACCTGCTGCCCGAGCCGACGCCGCAGCTACCGACCGTGACTGTCGCCTCCGGGGGTGCAGAGCAAAGGACGGATGCCGATCCGGCGCCGTCCGATGCGGCTGCGACACCTGACGACGGCGAGGTGGTGGTGGCGATGCACGCCGCGCTCGCGGCCAGCCCGACCCGGTTGGTCGGCGTCTCCCTCTACGACGTGCTGGGCGAGGTGCGCCAACCCAACATGCCGGGCACCGTGGACGAGTACCCGAACTGGCGACTGCCGCTGCCGGCCAGCGTGGCGCAGATCCGCGCGGACCCCCGGGTGACCCGGATCGTCGACCTGCTCAGCGCCGCCCGCCCACGACCGGCCGACCCCGGCACCGCCGAAGCACTGACGCCGCCGGGTCAGGTCAGCCAGTCGAAGCGGGCCGGCAACCCGAGGAAGTCGGCGTAGCGCCCGAGCGCCTGCTCCACCCGGGCCCGCGCGGCGGCGTCGAGCGTGGTGAGCGGCTGGACCGTCACGGTGACCGCGGTCCGGCCGACCTTGCGCTTCCACACACCCACCACCCGACCGGCGCGGACCACTGTGGCCTGGAAGATGCCGTTGTTGCCCGGCACCACGGCCGCCTGGTGGGCGGGGTCGAGCATCAACGTGCGGTCCCGGAAGCCGAGCAGATACTCGTCGAAGCCGGGCAGCGCCAACACGTCGTCCGGCGCGGTGCGTGGCGCGTCGGCCAGGGCCGCGTCGACGTACATCGGAGTGCCGTCGACGCGTACCGTGCTCAGCGCGTCGTCGGCGGCGGCAAGGCCGCGCCGGGCGTCGGTCAGGGTGAGGCCGCTCCACCCTGCGAACTCGCGGTCGGTGACCGGGCCGTGCCCGCGAACGTAACGGTGGGCGAGCAGGGCCAGCGCCTCGTCCCGCTCCAGCCGGTGGGACGTGGGTGCCCACTCGTCGAGCAGGGCGAAGGTCTGCTCGGTGCCGACGTTCGGCGCCACGCAGGTCACGCCGCGAACGCTCGCATACCACAGCAGGTGGTAGCCACGTTGCCCGTCGGTGCCCAGGCCGGCCGCCCGCAGGGTGGCCAGGCACTGCGCGCGGGTGAGCCGACCACCGCCGGCCAACGCGGTGCCGAGCACCTCCACCGCCCGATCCGCGTCGGCCTCGGTGAGCCCGAGCTGCGCCCGCCGGGTCGCCGCGCCGGCCAGGGATCGTACGCCGGTCAGCTCCAGCATCCAGCGGGCGTCGGCGGACGGGACGAGGTGCACGGTGCCCCGCATCGGCCAGGTCCGCAGCGCCTCACGCCGCTCCAACGCCGCCTGCACGTCGGCCGCGCTGCGACCGGGTAGCCGGGCGCCCAGCGACCACAGCCCGCTGGCCAGATCCTGTGCCTGCATCGCGCCGAACCACTCGACCACCTCGGCGACGGTGCCGGGTCGGGTGCTCGGGTGTGGGCGCAGCAGCAGGCTGGTCATCCGCAGCGCCAGCGCGTCGGCCGCGCTGAGGTCGACAGGCATCGGCAGCCCTTCCCGAGGAAAAGACCCAGTTTAGGGAGCCGTCCGCACCGCCAGGGCACCCCGGCCGGTACGCGGGCCGACAGCCGCAGCACCGCGCGCGGCAGCACGTTCGCGCGCTGGGCAGGTACGCGCGAACTCAGTCGATGAGGTCGAGGCCGGTCAGGTCCGCCGACAGAGCCCAGAGGCGGGCTGCCGCGCTGTCGTCGGTGGGGCTGGCGGCGTCGGTGCGGCGACAGTCCACGCAGTAATCGCCGCCGTTCGCGTCGAGGTGAGGTGACGTGGCGGCCCAGACCTGGGTGGCCGCGCCCTGCTCGACGGTCTTGAACAGACCCGGAGCGGAATTCCCGTCCGCGTCGATCCAGCCCGCGGTGACCATCTCCTCGACTGCGAGGTGTCGTTGCAGAGGAGTGCGGATCCAGCCGGGGTTCACGGAGAAGGCCCGGACGCCGTGCGGTCTGCCGAGCAGGTCGAGGTGACGGGCGAACAGGACGTTCGCGAGCTTGGACTGGGTGTAGGCCTCCCACTTGTCGTAGCCGCGCTCGAACTGCACGTCGTCCCACCGGATTCGCCACGCCGGGTCGCGGCCGGAGGCGACCGCGACGACACGAGCCGTTCCGGCAGCGGTGAGCGCAGGCCACAGCAGGTTCGCCAGCGCGTAGTGACCGAGGTGGTTGATCGCGAACTGCGCCTCCCAGCCGGGTCCCACCCGTGTCTCCGCGCACGCCATGACGCCGGCACTCGCGATCAGGATGTCGAGGGCTGGATGCCTGCTGAGGAATCGTTCGGCGAATGCACGGACGGAGGCGAGGTCGGCGAGATCGAACTGGTCGACCTCGATCTCGACTCCGGCCGTGTCGGCGAGCGCCCGCTGCGCCACGTCCGGCCGGAGAGCTGGGACGACGACCCGGGCCCCGGCCTGGGCGAGCGCGAGGGTGGTGGCGAGACCGAGGCCGGAGTAGCCGCCCGTGACGACTGCGGTCTTGCCGGTGAGGTCGATTCCGGTGAGGACGTCTCCGGTCGTGCTGTGGGCACCGAACGTGGTGTGGGTCGTGTCGCTGGTCATGCCGCGGACGCTAGATGCTAGACCGAGGTCTAGGTCAACGGGTTACCGTCGACGCCATGGCGGACGAGGGCTTGAGCATCGGGCAGGTGGCGCGGCGCACCGGATTGAGTGTGCACACCCTGCGGCTCTACGAGCGTGAGGGTCTGCTGGCCAGCGAGGTGCGGCGTGACGGGTCGGGCAGGCGCGTCTACAGCGCCTGGGACGTCGAGTGGCTGGCGAACTGCGTCAAGTTCCGGGCCTCCGGAATGCCGCTCACGACGATCAGCCGCCTGGCCCAGCTCGTTCGCGCGGGCAGCGGCAACGAGGCGGAACGGCTCGAACTGCTCCGCGCACACCAGCGCCACATCACCGAGCAGTTCGCGCAGCTGCGCGACTGCCTCGACCTCATCAACGTCAAGGTGGCCAGCTACGAACGACACCTCAGCGCCGGCGCCTCCGGCGATCCCTGGCACCAGCAACGCCCGCCCGCACCGGAAGAGCACCGGATCGACGGGGCATAACGGGACGCGCACGGGGGATGCGGCGGCCGGAAGTGCGCGCGTCGCGCGTGCGGAAGGGAGCGTCATGACTGCCGCAAATGAGCCGGCGCGGGGCGCCGGCGTGACGGCCGGATCCCGCGGCCATCGTGGGGACACCCGCGCGAAGACGAGCGCCGCGGCCACCTTCGCCCTGGTGTTCGGAGTGGCCGGTCTGTTCAGCGTGTTGACGGCGATCCTCGCCTGGCTGGGGCTGATACTCGGCATCATCGGGATCATCCTCGGCATCGTCGGCCTCAAGATGGCTCGCCGACCCGGGGTCACCGGTCGTGGCGTGTCGATCGGCGGCCTGGTGCTCAGCATCCTGGCCGTGCTGATCGGCCTCGGTCTGGCCGCGGGCATCACCACGTTCGTCAACAACGAGAATGCGGTGGACCGCCTGCAGACCCAGGTCGACAAGCTGCGCGACAAGCTCGACTGACCCGCGCGTGCCGGTCTGGGCCGGCCCCGCCACCCGTCCCGGCCGGCCACAGTAGGGTGGGCGGCGTGCTCCGCCAGGTCACCGCGATCCGTTACGTCACCCCGCTCCGCGAGGGTGGGTCGCTGCCGGGCGTGGTGGAGGCCGACGACCTCGGCACCTACGTGGCGAAGTTCCGAGGCGCCGGGCAGGGGCCCAAGGCGCTGATCGCCGAGGTGATCTGCGGTGAGCTGGCGCGCCGGCTGGGGTTGCGGGTGCCGCCGCTGGTGGTCCTCGACATCGACCCGGTGATCGGGCGGGCCGAGCCCGACCAGGAGGTGCAGGAGCTGCTGCGCAGCAGCGGCGGCGCCAACCTCGGGATGGACTTTCTGCCCGGGGCGCTGGGCTTCGACCCGATGGCGCACCCCGTCGACCCGGCGCTGGCCTCCCGGGTGCTCTGGTTCGACGCGTACGTGGAGAACGTCGACCGGAGTTGGCGCAACCCGAACCTGCTCGTCTGGCACCGGGAGCTGTGGCTGATCGACCACGGCGCCTCGCTGTACTTCCACCACAACTGGCCGCGCGCCGAGGCCTCTGTGCACCGGGCCTACCGTGCGGAGGACCACGTGCTGGCCCCGTACGCGTCGCGGCTGGCCGAGGCCGACGCCGAGCTGGCCCCCCAGGTCACCCCGGAACTCCTCACCGAGGTGCTCGCCCTGGTGCCGGGGGAGTGGTTGACCGCCGCCGACTTCGAGACGGCCGACGCGGCGCGCGACGCGTACCTGGATCACCTGTCCCGCCGGGTCGCCCGCACGGCCGACTGGCTGCCATCGGGGAGCGGGGCATGAGGCAACCCTTCGAGTACGCGCTGATCCGGCTCGTGCCCCGCATCGAGCGCGGTGAGCAGATCAACGTCGGGGTGTTGCTCTACTGCCAGCAGCGCGACTTCCTGGCCGCGCGGACGCACCTGGACGCCGACCGGGTTCGCGCGCTGGCGCCCGACGTCGACCTGCCGGCGGTGGCCGCGGTGCTCGACTCCTGGGACCGGACCTGCTCCGGTGACGGGCCGGCGACCCGGATGCGGCTCGGTGAGCGGTTCCACTGGCTGGCCGCGCCGCGCAGCACGATGATCCAGACGGGGCCGGTGCACACCGGTCTCACCGTCGACCCGGCGGCCGAGCTGGACCGGCTGATGGCGACCCTGGTCCGCTGAGCCGGAGCGGGGCGCGGGAGCTGGTGATCGTCCCCTGATCGCGCTACGCCAGCGCCGTTGCCGGCGGAGCGCGATCCCCCGTTCAGGTGCCCGGTGCGGGGCGGCGGCTCGATCCCGCCGGCACCGATGGCATCAGGATCGCGGTCCGCGCGCGACGTCGGGCCGGAACGACCGGGAAGTTGCGGAAAACTTGAGCCGGCGGGCCGGAAACCGGGAGCGCCGGGGCTGTCGTTAGAGCGCGTCCGCAGCGGGTAGTCGCGGGAGCTGATCCGAGACGAGAAGGGGACACTCTGATGGCTGCCCAGACCAAGGTAGCGGTGATCTACTACAGCGCCACCGGCATCACCTACCAGATGGCGCAGGCCGTGTGTGAGGCCGCCGGGGACGCCGGTGCCGACGTGCGCCTGCGCAAGGTGCGCGAGTTGGCGCCGGACGAGGCGATCCGCTCCAACTCCGGCTGGCAGGCGCACCGCCTGGAGACCCAGGACGTGCCCGAGGCGATGGTCGACGACCTGGCCTGGGCCGACGTGGTGATCCTCGGCGCGCCGACCCGGTACGGCATGGTCGCGGCGCAGCTGAAGCAGTTCATCGACACCACCGGCCCGCTGTGGGCCCAGGGCGCGCTGGCCAACAAGGTCTACTCCGCCTTCACCTCGACGGCGACCTCGCACGGGGGTCAGGAGACCACGCTGACCTCGCTCTTCAACGTCTTCTACCACTGGGGCGGTGTGGTGGTCACCCCCGGTTACACCGACACCAGCCAGTTCATCGCCGGCAACCCGTACGGCCCCTCGCACACCAGCAACAACGGGGAGATCGCCCCGGACGCCGTGGTGCTCGAGGCCTGCGCGCTGACCGCCCGGCGCGCCGTGCAGATGGGTGCCGCGCTGAAGGCGGGCCTGGCCGGCTGACGGACGAGGGCGACCGGCGGCGCGGGCGGGGGCTCTCGGCCCGTCCGCGCCGCCGATCCATCCAGCCCTACCCCCGGGCCAGGGCGATCATTTGCCTCCGCGTGTCGCGGACAGCTCGTCCGGGCGCGACGCGGGCAGCAGTTCGGTCAACAGCTCGCTGAGCACGGCGAGCCCGTCTGGGCTGAGCACCGACTCCGCGTGGAACTGCACCCCGGCGAAGCCGCGTCCCCGCAGGGCGTGCACCGCGCCGTCGTCCGGGTCCCGGGCCAGCTCCACCGGCCCGTACGCGGTGGTCAGCCGGTCGGCCTCGCAGCGGGCGGTGAACGTCGAGTAGAACCCGACCCGGCGGGTCCGGCCGAACAGCGGCACCTCCCGCTGCAACCCCTGGTAGGGCGCGTCCCGGCGGTGCAGCGTCAGCCCCAGCAGCCCGGCCAGCACCTGATGGCCGAGGCAGACCGCGAGGGTGGGACGGCCGGTGGTCAGCAGCCCGGTCAGCAGCTTCCGCAGCGCCAGCATCTTCGGCTCGTCCGCGCTGCCCGGGTCGCCCGGTCCAGGACCGGCGACCACCAGGTCGTAGTCGTCGACCGGGCCGCTCGCGTGCCAGGGGCGGGTGGTCACCGCGAGTCCCAACGCGCTCAGTTGATGCGCCAGCATTCCGGTGAAGGTGTCCTCGGCGTCCACGATCAACACCCGGCGGCCGACCAGGCCGGGCAGTCCGGGCGCGTCCGGTGAGCGCTGATCGAGCCAGAACCGCGCCAGCGGTGCGTTGCGGGCGGCCAGCGCGTCGCGTACCGCCGGGTCGTCGGCCAGCCGCGCGACCGGCCCGCGGTCGCCGACGGACGCCGCCGGCCCGAGGCCGAGCGCGGCCAGCACCCCGGCGGCCTTGGCGTGCGTCTCGGCCACCTCGCCGGCCGCCGTGGAGTGCCGGACCAGGGTCGCGCCGACCGGCACCCGCAGTCGGCCGGTGGGGGCGATCTCGGCGGTCCGGATCAGGATCGGGGCGTCGAGTGTCTGCCGGCCGGCCTCGTCGTGGCCGAGCAGCGCCAGTACGCCCCCGTAGTAGCCCCGGCCCCGGCGTTCGTGCCGGGCGATCACCCGGCAGGCGTTCTCGATCGGGCTGCCGGTGACGGTGGGGGCGAACATCGTCTCGCGCAGCACCTCCCGCACGTCGCGGGTGCCCCGCCCGGCGAGCAGGTACTCGGTGTGCGCCAGGTGCGACATCTCCTTCAGGTACGGGCCGATCACCTGCCCGCCGTGCTCGGCGACGGTGGCCATCATCTTCAGCTCCTCGTCGAGCACCATGTACAGCTCTTCGGTCTCCTTCGGGTCGGCGAGGAAGCGCAGCAGGGCCGCCCGGTCCGCGACGCCACCGGGGCAGCGGAAGGTGCCGCTGATCGGGTTCATCATCACCAGTCCGTCGTCGACGCTGACGTGGCGCTCCGGGCTGGCGCCGACCAGCGTCCGGGTGCCGGTGTGCACCACGAACGTCCAGTACGCGCCGCGTTCGGCGACCAGCAGCCGGCGCAGTGCGGCCAGCGCGGCCCCCAGCGGCGGGCCCTGCACGGTGGCGTGCAGGGCGCGGTGGATGACGAAGTTCGCGCCCTCACCGCGGCCGATCTCCTCGGACAGCACCCGCTGCACGGTCCGCGCGTACTCCTCGTCGCTGACGTCGAACCCGGCGTCGGTGGTGTGCACCGGTTCGTCGGGCAGCGCGGCGAGGGCGTCGGTCAGGGTGATCCGCTGGTGCTCGCGGACCTGGAGGAACTCCAGCGGGGCGGCGTCGTCGACGCAGGCGAAGCCGCGCTCGGTGATCTGCCGGTACGGCACCAGGGCCAGCGTCCGGGCCCCGGGCGGGCCCGCCGGCAGTGGGAGGTCGGTGAGCTCTTCGACGGTGTCGACCGGGCCGGTGAACAGGTCCAGTTCGTCCGCGCCCTCGCGGCGCAGCAGCGCGAAGGGGCCGGGGTCGACGCCGTGCGCGACGGCGGCGAGCAGGTCGGTCAGGTGGGTCATTGGAGTCTCCGTTGGGCTGGGTGCCGCCGTTGGGCGGCCCTCCGGCCGGGGAGATCCGGCGACCGCCTCGATGGCGGCCGCGTGGATGGAGCTACGCGCGGGAGATGGCCGCCGGGTCGGCGGGCCACCAACTGGTCAACTGCGCGAGCATGTGATCCACCCTACGCGCCCGTCGCCCCGCTGGCACGGGGTAACTTGACCGGCGATGAACATTCTCGCGCTCGACCTGGGCACCTCCTCGGTACGCGGGCTGGTGCTGGACGCGGACACCCAGCCGCTGCCCGGCGCTCTGGCCCGCCGCAAGGTCGACCTCGCCATCGGCGACGACGGCACCGGCACGCTGTCCGGTCCGGACTATCTGGCGAGCCTGGTCGAGTGCCTGGACGAGCTGGCCGACTCGGGGCACCTGCACGACGTCGGCCTGGTGGCGGTCTCCGCCCAGTGGCACTCGGTGCTCCCGCTGGACCGCGACGGCGCACCCATGGGCCCGGTGGTCACCTGGCTGGACACCCGGCCCGCCCCGGTCGGGCGCACCGCCGGCCCGGCCGACCCGGACGGCTTCCACCAGCGCACCGGCTGCTGGTGGCACCGCTCGTACTGGTCCATGCGGTTGCCCTGGCTGCGCCAGCAGTCGGGCACCCCGATCGCCCGGTTCGTCGGTCTGCCCGAGTACGTGCTGGGCGAGCTGCTCGACACCGCGCCCATGTCGATCTCCCAGGCCTCCGGGACCGGTCTGCTGGACCTGCGTACCCTGCGCTGGGACGAGGAGGCGCTGACGCTGGCCGAGGCACGACCGGAGGAGCTGCCGCCGCTGGGCGAGCTGGACTGGCACGGCCGGCTCCGGGTCGACCTGGCCCGTCGGTGGCCGCAGTTGGCGCAGGCCCGGTGGACGCCGCCGGTGGGCGACGGTGGGGCGTCGAACGTCGGCTCCGGCTGCGTCGACCCGAGCCGGGCCGCCGTCACCGTGGGCACCTCCGCGGCCGTACGGCTGATGCAGCGGATCCCGGCCGGCGAACCGATGCCCCGCCTGCCCGAACGGTTGTGGCGGTACCGGGTCGACCACGACCACGTGGTGACCGGGGCCGCGTACGCCAACGGCGGCAACCTCTTCGCCTGGGCGGACCGGGAGCTGCGGTTGCCCCGGGGCGCCGAGCTGGACGCGGCGCTGGCGCTGGTGCCGACGGGCGGTGGCCGGCCGGCGGATCCCCGCTTCGGTGGCGACCGGGCGCCCGGGCTGGCGCCGGCGGGCAGCGGTGAGCTGCGCGGTCTGAGCTTCAGCACCACCTCGGTCGACATCCTGGCCGGGCTGATGCAGGGGTTGTGTGAGCTGGTCGCCGAGGACCTCGGGGTGCTGGAGTCCACCATCGACAAACCGGTCGGTGTGGTGCTGGGCGGCGGCGCGGTCGCCGCCTCGGTGTGGTGGCGGCAGGCCTTCGCGACCGCGCTCGCACCGCGACCGGTGTCGCATCAACGCAACCCGGAGATCGGCGCCACCGGTGCCGCGTTGGTGGCGCTGGGGCGCTTCGATGACGCGATCGGGCTCGCCGACATCGGCCGGACGGACGAGCTGGTTTTACCGACCACGGCAGGACGTTCCCACCCGCAGTATCCTTCCTGAACCTCGGCCTCGCCCGGGCCGTTGACAGCGGTACCGAGCCTGGTTGGATGGACTGCGCTCCCCCGACCGCGGTGGACGCGGTAGGACGGAGGAGGCAGGGTGGCGGCAGGTCCCGACCCGGCGAACGGCGCGGTGTCGAACCATCGCCGACGCCGCTTCGATGTCCGAGTCGTTCCGCATCGACGGCGGTCGCCGTTCCGGCTGCGCGACTGGCGGATGAGCACGAAGCTCGCCACCGTGCTGCTGGTGCCGTCGATGGCGTTCCTCCTGCTCGCCGGGGTGCAGACCAGCACCCTGGTGGGGCGGACGACGGCGTTGAACGACTTCTCCAGTCAGGTCGGCATCGGACGGCAGATCACCGCCGCCGTGCACCAGCTCCAGCAGGAGCGGGACCGCTCGGCGGGGGAGCTGGGTGAGCTGCGTAAGGGTGGTGACCGGCAGGCCGCCGCGAACGACCTGAAGCCGTTGCAGGAGGCCACCGACAAGGCCATCGTGGACCTCAGCCGGGCCGCCGAGCCGTTGGCGGACGCGGACGCGTCCTGGCGGGTGGCCTTCTCCGAGGCGCTGGAGGCGTACGACCAGGTGGTCGACATCCGCGCGGCGATTCCGCCGGCGGTGCTCAGCAGCGAGACCATCCTGAGCAACTACCACCGGGCCGTCGGGGCGTTGCTCGACCTGCTCGCCGAACCGACGCCGGGGCAGAACCAGCCGGCGTTGAACGACGCGGTGCTGCGCTACGTCCAGTTGGCCCGGGTCAAGGAGCTTTCCTCCCGGGTGCGGGCCCAGCTCTACGCCGCCGCCCGCGTCGGTGCGTACGGCACCGAGGACCGGGTGATCCTCGCCGACCTGCGCGGTCAGCAACTCACCGCGCTCGGTGCGTTCCGGGTGGCCGCGACCAGTGAGCAGATCCGCCGCTACGACGAGACATCGGTGTCGGCGGGTTTCCTGGTCGCCACCGGGTTGGAGGAGCGCAGCCTGTCCTCCGGCGCCGCGTCGCCGCAGGTGCTGCCGTCGGAGCAGTGGTGGTCGGCCAGCCAGCAGCGTCAGGAGCTGCTGCGTCAGCTTGAGGCGGGTGTGCTCGACGACGCCGTACGGCAGGCCGAGGAGGCCAGCGACGATCAGCTCCGGACGACCCTGCTGGTCGTCGGCGGGGTGGTCACGGTCCTGCTGGCCGCCCTGCTGATCTCGTTGCTCATCGGGCGGTCGGTCGCCCGGTCGATGCGGCTGCTGCGCAGCCAGGCACTGCGGATCGCCCAGGTCGAGTTGCCGGACGCCCTGGACCGACTGAAGACCGTCACCGGTGGGGTGCCGCGCATCGATGTCGCGCCGGCGGTGGTCCGCTCACTCGACGAGATCGGCGAGTTGGCCGAGGCGTTCGTGGCGGTGCACCGCAGCGCGGTCACCGTCGCCGTCGAGCAGGCGATGATGCGGCGCAACGTCAACGCGATGTTCGTCAACCTGGCCCGCCGTAGCCAGGTGCTGGTGGAGCGTCAGTTGGAGCTGCTGGACGACCTGGAGCGCGAGGAGAGCGACCCGGACCAGCTGGAGAACCTGTTCAAGCTCGATCACCTGGCTGCCCGGATGCGCCGTAACGACGAGAGCCTGCTGGTGCTCGCCGGCACCGACTCCACCCGCCGGTGGAACCGGCCGGTCGGGCTCGGTGCGGTGCTGCTGGCCGCCGCCGCGGAGATCGAGCAGTACCAGCGGGTCCGGATCGAGTCGGTGGCCAACGTGCACGTGGTCGGGCACGCCGTCGGCGAGTTGGTGCACCTGCTGGCCGAGCTGCTGGAGAACGCCACGGCCTTCTCCCGTCCGGACACCGTCGTGGTGGTGACCGCCCGGCTCGAGGCGGGGGGTGCGCTGATCGAGATCGTCGACCGGGGTCTGGGTATGAGCCCGACCGCGTTGGTGCAGGCGAACGAGGTGCTGGCCAGCCCTCCGGCCGCGGACGTCGCGGCGGTGGAACGGATGGGGCTCTTCGTGGTCAGTCACCTGGCGGCCCGGTTGGGCGTCCGCGTGCGGTTGGAGGGCGGCGAGGACGGCCTGGTCGCCCGGCTCGCCCTGCCCGCGGTGCTGCTGGCGCCGCCGGGCAGTGTGGAGCTGGACGCGCCCCCGTCGGCGCGGATGCTGGCGGCGGGCGCGGCGCGGGGGCTGGTTCCGCAGTCCGGGGCAGGCCGGCAGGCAGCTGGCCCGATGCTGAACGGCGCGGTGCGGGACCTGCCGGTGGCCGGCCGCCCGCCGGGCGTCGGCGTGCCGCGTCAGGGCCGCCCGGTGCCGGTACGCGCCGAGGACGTGTTGACCCCCGCCGCTGATCGCGGTGCCGGCGGGGGCTGGTATTCGCGGCAGGGCCCGACCGCGCCGGTGGTGCCCGCTGCGGCGGCGCCACCGCAGATCCCGGTGACCGCCGGCACCAATGAGCGGGGATTGCCGGTGCGGGTGCCCATGGCGCAGTTGAGCGCGGTCACCCGTTCGGCACAACCGATGACGGCACCGACCCGCACCGACCCGGACCCGGAGGCGGTCGGCGGCATGCTCTCGCGGCTCTACAGCGGAGTACGGCGCGCCGAGGCTGAGGACACCACCGAGATACCCGTGCCACCGTCCGGGGGGCACGACGAAGGGGGACGACGACAGTGACGACGTTGAGCCAGGAGGCGCGTGACCTGAGCTGGCTGGTGAGCGCGTTCGCGGAGCGGGTGCCGGGTGTGGCGCACGCGGTGGTGGTCTCCTCTGACGGGCTGCTGGTGGCGATCTCCGATCACCTGCCGCGTGACAACGCGGACAAGCTCGCCGCGGTGACCTCCGGGCTGATGAGTATCACCGCGGGCGCAGCCTCGATGTTCGACGGCGATGTCGTCAAGCAGACGGTGGTCGAGATGGGCCGTGGCTACTTCCTGGTGATGCAGATCCGCGACGGTTCGATTCTGGCCACGCTGGCCGCCGGTGACGCGGACATCGGCGTGGTGGGCTACGAGATGGCCCGGTTGGCCAAGCAGGCGGGGGAGATGCTCACCCCGGCCCTGCGGGCGGAGTTGCAGCAGGCGCTGCCCCGCTGAGTGAGCCGGTCGAGGCCCGGACGGTCACGGCTCACCCGAGCCGAGCCGTCCGGGCCCGGCCGTCCGGGTGGCGGCGCGGTCAGAAGCCGCCGTCGGCGATGACGGAGCGGTACCAGGTGGCGGAGTTCTTGAGCACCCGGCGCTGGGTGGCGTAGTCGACGTAGACCAGGCCCCAGCGCTGGTCGTAGCCCTGGTCCCACTCGAAGTTGTCCAGCAGTGACCAGACGTGGAAGCTCTCCAGCGGCACTCCGTCGGCGATGGCCCGGTGCGCGGCGGCGAGGTGGTCGCGCAGGAAGCTGATCCGGCCGGCGTCCTGGACGGTGTCGTCCGCGCCGAGAGTGTCCGGTGTGGGCAGCCCGTTCTCGGTGATGGTGAGCGGGATCGGCCCGTATTCACGGGTGATCCGGGTCAGCAGGTCGTACATCCCCTCGGGGTAGATCTGCTGCCATTCGGCCTCGGAGGTCGCCCAGCGGTGCGCGGTGCCGCCGTCGCCGGTGACGTAGATCGGGGTGTAGTACTGCACGGCCAGCAGGTCGACCGGTGCGGAGATGGTCTTCAGGTCGCCGTCGCGGATGCCCTGGACCATCCGGCTCTGCGGGCCCAGGTCGGCCAGCAGGTCCTCCGGGTAGCTGCCCTTGAGCAGGGAGTCGAGGTAGAGGCGGTTCTCGTAGGCGTCGTAGAGGTGGGCGGCCGCGGCAGCCTGCGGGGAGTCGTCGGCGGGGTAGCAGGGGTGCAGGTTGAGCGCGGGGCCGATGCGGCTGTCGCTGCCGGTGGCCCGCAGCGCGGCGACGGCGAACCCGTGGGCGAGTTGCAGGTGGTGGGCGACCAGGTAGGCGGCGTCCGGGTCCTGCCGCCCGGGGGCGTGGTGGCCGGTGAGGTAGCCGTTCTGCACCACGGTCTTGGGTTCGTTGATGGTGAGCCAGGCCGGCACCCGGTCGCCGAGGGCGCGGAAGACCACGTCGGCGTAGTCGGCGAAGCGGTGGGCGGTGTCGCGTGACTCCCACCCGCCGGCGTCCTGGAGCGCCTGCGGGAGGTCCCAGTGGAACAGGGTGGCCATCGGGGTGATTCCGCGCTCGTGCAGGCCGTCGAGGAGGCGGCGGTAGAAGTCGAGGCCGCGTTGGTTGGGGGTGCCGGTGCCGTCGGGCTGGATCCGGGGCCAGGAGATGGAGAAGCGGTAGCTGCGCAACCCGAGGTCGCGCATGAGGTCGAGGTCCTCGGCGTAGCGGTGGTAGTGGTCGATGGCCACGTCGCCGGTGTCGCCGTTGCGGGTGCGCCCTGGGACGCGGCTGAAGGTGTCCCAGACCGACTCGCCGCGCCCGTCCTCCTTGGTGGCGCCCTCGATCTGGTAGGCGGAGGTGGCCGCGCCCCAGCCGAAGTTGTCCGGGAAGCGCAGCGGGCCGGCGGGCCCGATAGGTATCGACATGGATTCTCCTCATGGATACGGGGCCACCGCCGAAGGATTCGGGAGCGCTCCCATGATAGGGCAGACGCTGCCGGCCGGTCAGCCGGCCGTCAGGACGGCCAGCGCTGGCGGGTGGGAGGCGGGTGTGTGGCCCCGGGCAGCGAACGAGGCCGTCCGGGCGGCGCGGCGCGCCTGTCCCGTCGGCCTCTTTTCCTATCGTGTACGGGGGTTTAGTGTGGGGACGGGGGAGGGCAACCCCCGTCCCCACCGTAACTGCACACACACGGGCGGAATTTGGGTCCTGCCGTGCGTGTCGCGCGGGAGCCGGGCCACGCGAGTGGCTCTGGTTCCACCTCCCTCCCTGTGGCGGGACGATGGCTGACGACGGCGTCCGGGCTGGCCCGTCGTCGGCCCTCGGTCTGGTTCCCTGGGCTCGTCAGGAACGACCCCAGCGATCTTCTTGTTGGAACCTTGTCGATGGAAGCGCTCCCATCGACCGATGTTGCGACTGTAACGCCCGTCACGCCTTTGTGAAAGACCCAAAACGAGATCGAAACAAGGAGCTGATCCAGCGCTCCGTGCGCTTGTTGTGGGAGCGCTTCCATGGCACACTGTCGATTCGACGCGACAGGAGCCACATCGCGTAGTGCGGGTCCACCGAGGGCAACCGGCAGCACCAGCTCCGGTCACGGTCACCCGAGCGCAGCCGGCGGGACCCCCTCCCGTGCGGGCCGCACGCCCTACCCCGGCCGGGCCCGGGGAAGACCACCTTCCCGGCGCCTCGACATCCCCGCGGACCACCACCACCACCGTCGCGGGCAGGCGCCTCGCCGGGGACCATCCCGGCCTGGTCCGAGGAGACACCGCGCACATGAGACAACTGGCTATACGCCGGCGCGTGGCGCTCGCCGCCGCCGCGCTGCTCGCCATCGGCGGGGTGACCCTGCCTGCCGGCGCCGCACAGGCCGCACCCGCCTGCGACGTGGTCTACGCGACCAACGACTGGAACACCGGCTTCACCGCGAACGTCACCATCAAGAACCTGGGTGACCCGGTGAGCAACTGGACGCTCAAGTGGACCTTCCCGACCAGCGGTCAGCGGGTCACCCAGGGCTGGTCGGCCAGGTTCAGCCAGACCGGCAGCGAGGTCACCGCGACCAACGAGTCGTACAACGGCAACCTTGCCACCGGGGCCTCCACCACCATCGGCTTCAACGGCGCCCACACGGGCAGCAACCCGAAGCCCACCGCGTTCACCCTGAACGGCACCCCCTGCAACGGCACCCCGGCCAACCAGCCGCCGACGGTCTCGCTCGGCCTGCCGTCCGGGCCGTTCACCGCGCCGGCCGACGTGCCGCTGACCGCCACCGCCAGTGACCCGGACGGGACGATCAGCAAGGTCGAGTTCTACCGCAACGGCCTGCTGATCAACACCGACACCTCCGCCCCGTACGCGTACACCCAGGAGGACCTGCCGGCCGGCAGCTACACCGTCCAGGCCAAGGCGTACGACAACGCCAACGGCATCGGGGTCGACGAGAAGGCGTTCACCGTCGGCACCGCCACCGGCCCGACCCTGATCGCCACTCCGTCAGCGGTGAGCGTCAACGAGGGTGGCACCGCCACCTTCAACCTGAAGCTCAGCGCCGCCCCGACGGCCAACGTGCCGGTCACCCTCACCCGCACCGGTGACACCGACGTCACGGTCTCGCCGGCCACCGCCACGCTGACCCCGAGCAACTGGAACACCGGGGTCACCGTCACGGTCGCCGCGGCGGAGGACACCGACACCGTCGGCGGCGCCGCCACCATCACCGCCTCCGCCACCGGTCTGGCTTCGCTGGCGGTCAGCGCCACCGAGATCGACAACGACACCCCCGGCGGAGACAACGCCTACACCGCGAAGTTCCTCGAGCAATACGGCAAGATCAAGAACTCGGGCTACTTCAGCCCCGAGGGCGTGCCGTACCACTCGGTGGAGACGCTGATCGTCGAGGCGCCCGACCACGGCCACGAGACCACCTCGGAGGCGTTCAGCTTCTGGCTCTGGCTGGAGGCCTACTACGGCAAGGTCACCCAGAACTGGGCCCCGTTCAACAACGCCTGGACGGTGATGGAAAAGTACATCATCCCCACGCACGCCGACCAGCCGACCGCCGGCTCCGCCGGCACCCCGCAGTACGCCGCGGAGTACAACCTGCCCAGCCAGTACCCCTCGGCGCTGAACCCGAACGTCCCGGTCGGTCAGGACCCGCTGCGCTCGGAGTTGCAGTCCACCTACGGCACCGGCGACATCTACGGCATGCACTGGCTGATGGACGTCGACAACACCTACGGCTTCGGCCGCTGCGGTGACGGCACCACCAAGCCGGCCTACATCAACACCTTCCAGCGGGGCACCCAGGAGTCGGTGTGGGAGACCGTTCCGCAGCCCTCCTGCGACACCTTCAAGCACGGCGGTCAGTACGGCTACCTCGACCTGTTCGTCAAGGACACCGGCGCCCCCGCCAAGCAGTGGAAGTACACCAACGCCCCGGACGCCGACGCCCGCGCCGTGCAGGCCGCGTACTGGGCGCTGACCTGGTCCAAGGCGCAGAACAAGCAGGCCGACGTCGCCGCCACCATCGCCAAGGCCGCCAAGATGGGCGACTACCTGCGGTACGCGATGTTCGACAAGTACTTCAAGAAGATCGGCAACTGCGTCGGGGCCAGCACCTGCCCCGCCGGCAGCGGCAAGGACTCGGCGCACTACCTGCTGTCCTGGTACTACGCCTGGGGTGGTGCGTACGACGCCAGCCAGAACTGGTCCTGGCGGATCGGCTCCAGCCACAACCACTTCGGCTACCAGAACCCGTTCGCGGCCTGGGCGCTGACCAACACCCCGGAGCTCAAGCCGCAGTCGTCGACCGCGGTCGCCGACTGGACCAAGAGCTTCGAGCGGCAGCTGGAGTTCTACACCTGGTTGCAGTCCGCCGAGGGCGGCATCGCCGGTGGCGCCACCAACAGCTGGGACGGTAGCTACGCCCAGCCGCCGGCCGGCACCAGCACCTTCTACGGCATGTTCTACGACGTCGACCCGGTCTACAACGACCCGCCGTCGAACCAGTGGTTCGGTATGCAGGCCTGGTCGATGCAGCGCATCGCCGAGCTGTACCAGCAGACCGGCAACGCGAAGGCCAAGGCGCTGCTGGACAAGTGGGTGCCCTGGGCGATCGCCAACACCACCCTCGGCACCAACTGGTCGATCCCGTCGGACATGGCGTGGACCGGTCAGCCGACCACCTGGAACCCGTCCAACCCGCAGCCCAACACCGGCCTGCACGTCGAGGTCATCAGCAAGGGTCAGGACGTCGGTGTCACCGCCGCCTACGCCCGGATCCTGATCGCGTACGCGGCCAAGTCGGGCAACGTGGCGGCGAAGGACACCGCCAAGGGGCTGCTCGACGCGCTGTCGGCCGCCAGCGACGCCAAGGGTGTCTCCACCACCGAGAAGCGTGGCGACTACCGGCGCTTCGACGACGTCTACAACGCGTCCACCGGGCAGGGCCTCTATGTCCCGTCAGGTTGGACCGGGAAGATGCCGAACGGCGACACCATCGCCGCCGGCAAGAGCTTCCTCGACATCCGGTCCTTCTACAAGAACGACCCGGACTGGCCCAAGGTGCAGGCGTACCTGGACGGTGGTGCGGAGCCGAGCTTCAACTACCACCGGTTCTGGGCGCAGGCTGACGTCGCCATGGCGTACGCCGACTACGGCAGCATGTTCCCGAACGGCTGAGACGACCCGGGGTGGGTGGCGTGGACCGCCCACCCCGGGCTCCGGCCCGGGTCCGGGGAACGACGGACCGGGGCTGGCGGGACGGCCTGACACCCACGGTCAGGCCGGGGTGGGCCGGCCATCTGGCCGACGCAGCGGATCGGCTGGCCCACCCCACCGCCCGGACTGGAGCCAGCCGCAAAAAAGCCCAGAAATTCGGGCCCTCGCGGGATCACACCGAGGTCCGTGACGGAGTAACGTACGTCACCGGAGAGGCCGCTCCCCCCGTGGCGGCCTCTCCACTTTTTTGCCCCGGGTCCGGCCGCTTCTCTGCCCCGAGTCCGGCCGCGCGGGGCCGCTCAGCGAGGCGGCGTAACCGGGTGACGCAGCCCCGGGTGCCCGGCCGGCAGCGAGCGCCGCAGCACCACCCAGCTCAGCGCCAGCGCCGCGGCGACCAGCGGCCAGGTCAGGGCCACCCGGGCCACCACCAGCGCGAGCACCTGCCCGCTCAGATAGAGCGGCACGAACACGACGAGCCGCAGCAGGTAGGTCGCCGTCCACACCCAACTGGCCCGGCCGTAGCCGCGCAGCAGCGCCGGGTCACGCCGCCACCCGGCCCGTTGGCCCAGCACCGCGCCGACCAGCACACCGAGCAGTGGCCACCGCACCACGATGCTGACCGTCCACGCCAGAGCGCTCGCGGCGTTCGACAGCACCTGGATCAGGAAGAAGTTCTCGGCCCGGCCGGTGCGCACCGCGATCAACGCCGCGACGCAGACGGCCAGCAGCCCGATCAGCACCGAGCGCGGCCGGTCACCCCGGCGCAGCCGTACGCCGGCCACCACCGCGCCCACGGCCAGCGCCGCGCCGACCCCGCCCCACAGCGACTCGCCGCCCAGCACCCAGCCCACCGCGAACGCCAACGGCGGCAGGGTGGCGTCGATGGCGCCGCGCCGCCCGCCCAGCAGATCCGTCAGCGACTCGGCCCGCGCCGGCCCACCCGGACCGGTGTCGGCGCCGGCCCGCACCGGCCCTGCCGACCCCGGGTTGTCGCCTTCACGCTGCTCCGGACCGGGCTCGGCCGAGCCGGTGTCGCGCTCCGGTGTTCCGCTCACCACCGCCTCCTCGCCTCCGGCACAACCTAACGGCGATTGGCGGCGGGCCACCGGTCGGACCGCCGACACCTGCCGCTACGGTGTGCGGATGCGCGCGACGGCACGGGGTTGGACCGCTGTCTGGTTGGTCGTACTGGCCCTCGTCCAGGCGGCCGCCTTCCTCGCCGTGTGGCGGGTGGCCGTGCACCTTGAGATCGGTCAGTGGGTGGACACGGTTGCCCTCACCGGCAATCGGATCGGGCAGGACACCATCGACGGTCCGGTCGACCGGATCCTCAACGCGATGTCGGTGGTCTCGCTGCTGGCCGCCACCGCGATGATCGGGTTCATCGCGCTGATCCGGGGGCGGATCGCCCTGGCGATCACCGCGACCCTGCTGATCGCCGGAGCGAACGTCACCACCCAACTGCTCAAGTACGGGCTGAGCCGGCCCGACTACGGTGTCGACCCGGAACGCGCCGCGGTGGGCAACAGCCTCCCGAGCGGGCACGCCACGGTGGCCGCCTCGGTGGCGGTCGCGCTGATGCTCGTGCTGCCGCGCAAGGTGCGGGCCGTCGGCGCCTTCATCGGTGCCGGCTACGCCGCCGTCGCCGGAGTCGCCACCCTCTCCGCCGGCTGGCATCGGCCCAGCGACGCGGTCGCCGCGTACCTGGTGGTGGGTGTGTGGGCGGCGTTGGCCGGGTTGCTGCTGCTGGTCACCCAGCGGGAGCAGGCCGAGATCGCCCCCGGCGACGCGCACCGGGTCGCGGCGCTGGTGCTCGGGCTCGGTGGTGTGCTCGCCCTGGTGGCCTGCGGGCTCTCCCTGTCCTGGCTGCTCGACCTGCGCGACACCGGGCCGGAGGAGCTGGCCCGCCGCCCTCTGTTCGTCGGGTACGCGGGCAGCGCCGCCGGGATCGCCGGCACGATGGCGGTGGTGATGGCGTTGGCGCTCACCGTCGTGCACCGGCTGGTGCCCAGGGTCAAGGGCTGAGCGGGCATCAGGAGGATCCGCGGATGATCGGGAACCTGGATGCCCGCAGCCTGCGCGACCTCGTCCGCGTGGCGTTCTCCGCCGAGTGCACGCAGCTCACTGAGATCCTGGCCGAGTTGGTCGACGCCGACCTCGACCGACCCACCGACTGCCCGCCGTGGACCGTCCGGGAGTTGATCGCCCACATCCGCACCGGAGTGGGCCGGCTGGCCGACATGCTCGCTGCGCCGGCCCCGCCACGCCCCGAGGTGGACGCCGCGGGCTACTTTGGCAGGGCGAAGTTCACCGCGCAGGTGGACGCCGACCGGATCGCCGGTGGGCGGCAGGACGCGCTACAGGTGGGCCGAGCAGCGCTGGCGACCGAGTTGGACCGGGCCTGGCGGACCACCGACGTGGCGGTCGCCGCCGCGCCGACCGATCGGGTGGTACGCACCCGGCACGGCGACGCAATGCTCCTCACCGAATTCCTGCGGACCCGGATCGTCGAGGTGGGTGTGCACGGTCTGGACCTGGCCGCCGCGCTGGGCCGGCCGCCATGGCTCACCCCGCAGGCGTCTGCGGTGATCGCCGACCTGCTCACCGGCGGGAAACCGACACCGGCCGGGCTGCGTTGGGACGAGCTGACCCTGATCCGCAAGACCACCGGCCGAGCGGCGTTGACCGCCCCGGAACAGGCCGCGATCGCCGCCGCCGGCTTCCGCTGGCTAGCCTTCGGCCGCTGACCCCGGTCGCGGCCGGCACCGGCCGTGGCGGGTCAGCTCGCGGCGCGGGGTGCGGGGACGTGTGGGGCGACACCGCGCAGGTGCGTCAACACCACCGGGTCGATCCGCCCCGGCACGAGCCGCTCCTCCAGGTTCTCCAACCCGGCCCAGGAGATCAACGCCGCCTCCGTACCGTCCTGGTGCACCGAGTGGCCCAGCGCGCCGAGCAGTGCCGCCACCTCGTCGGCGACCGCGCCGCTCAGGTCGAGCAGGGTGGCCGGGTCGGGCCGGCCGAACAGCATGGTGTGCACAGTGAGTAGGCGACCCAGCTCGGCCACCGGGTTCGGGTGGTCGTCCACGCGCAGGTCCACCACCACGTCGCTGGTGCCGCCGTACCCGCCGCCGCGCTCCACCACGAGCAGGCCGGCGCTCTGGCGGCCACGCCGGTCGCCGCCGGCCTCGTCGCCGGCGCGCAGCGCGGCGACCAGACGCTCGGCGAAGGGCAGCGCCGTTCCCGCCAGCCAGGCTTCGCCGAGGGCGTCGACGACCTCCGGGCCGGTGAGCACGTTGCCCTGCGCGGCCCAGCCGTCGCCGGTCCGCCCGCCGGCCCACGGGTGACAGGCCGGCCCGGTCCAGGTGGCGCCCGAGCCGGTGGCCCCCACGACGCCGAGCTGGCGGTGCTCCCGCTCGGGGTCGGCGGCGATCAGCCCGGCCACCACGTCGGCGGCGGCCACTCCGGTGCGCAGCAGGGTGAGGCCCTGCGGGCGGTAGGCGAGGTTGACGTGCGCCTGGGTGGCCAGCGCGCCCACCTCGGCGGCGGCGGCCGGCACCAACGCCCCGGCGGCGAGGAACTTGCTGGCGACGGCCACGCCGTGCAAACGGCCGTCGGCGGAGCGGGCGACGAGCGAGAAGGTCACCGGCCGAGAGTAGCCGTCCGCGCCGGCGCGACGTCGGCCCGCGACGCTCAGAACGGTGGCGCGGCGGCCTCCGGTGGGGCGCCGTGGGCACGACGGGCGTCGGCCACCGCGATCCCGGCCAGCACCAGCGCCCCGACCGCGGTCGCGATCACACCGGGCAGGTACAGCAGCGGCACCGACGCCGCCACCAACACCGTGACGGCGATCCATCGGGACGGGGAGACCCGCCCGAACACCTCGTACTCCAGGCGAGCCCGGCCGGCCAGGAACAGGGCCGGTCCGCCGAGCACCATGGCCAGCCACGGCGCCGGGATCCGCTCCAGCGGATGGTCGATGATCAGCTCGTACCCGATCGCGGTGGCGGCGAGACCGATCACCATCAGCAGGTGGGTGTCGGCCGCCGACCGGCCGATGTTGGCGGGGTGGCGGGCCTTCATCACCGCCTCACCCAGGATCCGCCCGGCGCGCTGCACGTAGATGCGCCACAGCATGATCGAGGTGGCCAGCGCCAGCGCGAACGCCCAGGCGTGCCCCATCTCGTACGGCACCTTGCTGTACGCGAAACCCGCCACCAGGATCGTCTCGCCAAGCGCGACGAGGAAAAACTGCTGGTACCGCTCGGCCAGGTGCTCCCCGGCGATCTCCCACTTGGAGATCGTCGAACGACCCAGGCCGGGCACCGGCCAGCCGCAGCGGGCGGCCAGGTACTCGATGGCCAGCGCCGCCGCCCAGAGCAGCACCTGCACGTTGGTGGACAGCATCGCTCCGCTGATCCAGAGCACCCCGCTGACGGCGAAGATCACCGCCATCCGCACCTTCAGCCGGCGGTACCGGTGCGGTCCCAGCGCGATCGACAGGATCACCGGCCGGGTCACCTGCGCGATGACGTACGCCACCGCGAACATCAGCGCCGTCTCGCTGAACGCCCGGGGGATCGCGACCCCCATCAGCATGCTGCACACCAACGCGGTGATCACCACGGTCTGCAGCGGCACCCGGTACGGGTCGTACCGGCTGGTCGTCCACGCGGTTCCCTGCCAGACCGCCCAGAGCGCGAGCAGCAACAGCAACGTCTTGCCGCTGCCGGTGATCGTTCCCCAGCCGTGCTCCCGGCCCGGTTCCTCGGTCAGGTCCTCGAACGCGCGCGCCGAGATCCGGGTGAGCGCGAAGACGAATACCAGGTCGAAGAAGAGTTCCAGGAACGTCGCCCGGCCGGGCGTGGCCGCCGCCGGGACTGGCTCCAGGTGTCCCGCCGCCCTGGAACCCATGGTCAGCGGCCTGCGCCGTCGGTCCGGTCCACCTCGAAGGAGTAGCACCTCCCACCTGCGCATACGGCCGGAAACCGGCGATTCTGCCCAACCCGGGGATCTTGCTCGGGCCGGCGTCAACGGGCACGATCAACCGGTGACGAATCGATGGGGCATGACGGTGCCGCTGGGCGGAATCGCGCTGGCGCAGCACGACGCGGCCTACGCGGCTCTCGACCGGGCCGGGTTCACCGACGTCTGGTCGTCCGAGGTCGCCGGGACCGACGCGTTCACCCCGCTGGCGCTCGCCGCGGCCTGGCAGCCGGGGCTGCGGCTCGGCACCGCGATCACGCCGGTCTTCACCCGGGGCCCCGGATTGCTGGCGATGAGCGCGGCGGCGCTGGCAGAAGCCGCGCCGGGCCGGTTCTCGCTCGGCATCGGCGCGTCCTCACCCGTGCTGGTACGGGACTGGAACGCGGTGCCGTTCGACGAGCCGTTCCGCCGCACCCGCGACGTGCTGCGTTTCCTGCGCGCCGCGCTGGCCGGCGAGACAGTGGACGAGGCCTACGACACGTTCACCGTCCGCCGCTTCACGCTGGAACGACCGCCCGCGGTACCGCCGCCGATCCTGCTCGCCGCGCTGCGCCCAGGGATGCTCCGACTGGCCGGCGCGGAAGCCGACGGGGTCATCCTCAACTGGCTCAGCGCCGACGACGTGCCGCGTGCCCTGGCCGAGCTGGGCGAGCGCCGCACCGGCTTCGAGGTCGCGGCCCGGATCTTCGTCTGCCCCACCGAGGACGCCGCGTACGCCCGGGCGCTGGGCCGTCGGCTCATCACCAGCTACCTCACTGTCCCGGCGTACGCCGATTTCCACCGTTGGCTCGGCCGCGACGAGGCGCTCGCGCCCATGTGGGCGGCCTGGGCCGCCGGTGACCGGCGTGGCGCCAGCGCGGCGGTGCCCGACGAGGTGGTCGACGCGCTGGTGCTGCACGGCTCACCGGAGCGGTGCCGCGCCGAGGTGCGCCGCTACGCCGACAACGGGGTCGACGTGCCGATCGTCGCGCTGCTGCCCACCCCCGAGGTCACCGCCGGCGGCGCGACCGCGCTGCTCAGCCTCATCGCCCAATTGGGCACCAACTCCGTGGAGGCGTCCGCGTGAACCTCACCGACCGAATCGTGGTGGTCACCGGCGGAGCCGGCGGCATCGGCGCGGCGCTGTCGCGCCGGTTCGCCGCCGAGGGCGCCGCCGCCGTGGTGGTCGCCGACCTGGACGCCGACGCGGCCGACGCGGTGGCCGAGGGGATCGGCCCGGTCGCGCACGCCATCGCCCTCGACGTCACCGACGAGGAGCAGGTCCGCGACCTGGTCGCCGACACCGAGGAGCGGTACGGCCGGATCGACCTGTTCTGCGCCAACGCCGGGGTGACCACCGGCGGGGGAGTGGAGGTCGACGACGCCGGCTGGGACCGTTCCTGGCGGGTCAACGTTCTGGCCCACGTCTACTCGGCCCGCGCGGTGCTGCCCGGAATGCTGGCCCGGGGCGGCGGGCACCTGCTGCACACCTGCTCCGCGGCCGGTGTGCTGACGGCTGTGGGCGACGCCGCGTACACCGCGACGAAGCACGCCTCGGTGGGGTTCGCGGAGTGGCTGGCCATCACCTATCGGGACCGGGGCATCCGGGTCAGCGCGCTCTGCCCGCAGGGGGTGGACACCCCGATGCTCGCCGACGGGCTCGCCGACGGTCACCTGGGCGCCCGGGTGGTCGCCGCGTCCGGTGCGGTGCTCACCCCGGACCAGGTCGCCGACGCGGCCATCGCCGGGCTGGCCGAGGAACGGTTCCTGATCCTGCCGCACCCCGAGGTCGCCGACTACGCGCGCCGTCGCGCCGAGGACCCGGACGGCTGGCAGGCCGGCATGCGCAAACTCGTCCGCCGGCTGACCGCCTGAAACCCGCTACCGCGCCGGAACGCGCCCGACGGCCAGGAGATGGGCACTGGAGCTGATCAGCGCCGGCTCGCTGCTGTAGAGCCGGGCCAGGTCCAACGCCGCGGCGAAGACGACGTCCCGCGCCGGCCCGTTCCCCGCCGCCTCCGCCGCCGTCCAGGCCGGGCCCTCGACCCCGTGTACGACGACATCGGTCAGCCCTGCGGCCGAGCACTCATCGGTGATCTCCTCGACCCGGTGGAAGTAGGCGTGGGTGAAGCCGATCCGCGGATCGTTGACGCCGTCGCTCAGTAACGCCCTGGCCTCGTCGAGCAGCCTCTCGTCGAGTCGTCCGGTGGCCGCGAAGTCCAACGGGCCGGCGAAGCGGGAGATGACGGCGGCCACGACGAGACCGCCGGGGCGGGTGACCCGGACCGCCTCGCGGAGGGCCTGTAGCCGGTCGGCGCGGCGCACCAGATGGTAGAGCGGGCCCAGCAGCAGCGCGGCGTCATACCCACCGTCGGCGTCGGGAAGCGCACGCGCGTCGCCCACCTGTGCCTCGACCGGAGGGTGCCCGTCGCGGGCCTGCGCGACGTGGCTGGGCACCAGGTCGACGAGGCGGACCTCGTAGCCGGCGAGGACGAGGGCCCGCGCGTACTCGCCGGTGCCCCCACCGATGTCCAGCACCCGGGCGCCTGGACCGGGTAGGAGATCCCGCAGGAGCTGCGTCGTGCGGATCCATTCCAGTCGCGCCTGCGGGCGGGTGGTGAGCCGCTGGTCCTCGCGGTAGTGCTGCGTGTAGTAGTCGACGATGTCGCTCGAATTC
>NZ_QGSY01000087.1 GCF_003857035.1 Micromonospora arida | reverse complement strand
GTCCCGGCTGGTCAGGACAGACCAGACATTGACACTCGTCATTCGACCGATGATAGTAACTGCATCCAGCTCCCATCGGATCGTCTGTGCGGACCGCGGCCGAATGGCCTTCGCGCCCACGTCGACCCGACTCGTGGCCAGCGCTGACCACCCTCGTCGAGGCGTGAATGAACGACCGCCGCCGGGAGCACCACCGTGACGTGTGCTGGAGGGTCAATGAGAAGACGAGCAAAGATCTACGCGGGGCTGGCGGCCGCCATCGTCCCGGTCACCTCCGTGATCATGGCGCTCGGCGGGACACCGGCGTCCGCCGCCATCGGCGGTTCCGGCCCCTATCCCGCCGACTACGAAACCTCGGCCACCCTGGCCAACCACACCATCTTCCGGCCGCAGACCCTCCCGTCCGAACGCCTGCCCATCGTCGTGTGGGGCAACGGCGGCTGTTCGGCCAACGGCCTGTCCCAGGGCAACTTCCTCCGCGAGATCGCCTCCCACGGCTTCCTCGCCATCGCCAACGGCGCCCCGAACGGATCCGGCTCCACCACCTCCCAGATGCTCACCCAGTCCATCGACTGGGCGGTCGCGGAGAACTCCAGGCAGGGCAGCAAGTACTACAACAAGATCGACACGAGCAAGGTCGCCGTCGCGGGCTTCTCCTGCGGAGGTCTGGAGGCGTACGCCGTCTCGAACGACCCGCGCGTCACCACGACCGGCATCTTCAGCAGCGGTCTGCTCAACGACGCCGACGACTACCAGCTCAGGAGACTGACCAAGCCGATCGCCTACTTCGTCGGCGGGCCCAGTGACATCGCCTACCCGAACGCCATGGACGACTGGGGCAAGCTGCCCGCGGGCCTGCCCGCCTTCATGGGCAACCTGAACGTCGGGCATGGCGGCACCTACGACCAGGCCAACGGCGGCGAGTTCGGCCGGGTGGCGACTCTCTACCTCAAGTGGCGCCTGAAGGGCGACACCACCGCCGGGCGCAACTTCGTCGGCGCCGACTGCGGTCTGTGCCGCAGCCAGTGGAGCGTCCAGCAGAAGAACCTGACGCTCGACGACGGCACGCCGCCCACCACGCCGCCTCCCACCACACCGCCTCCCACCACACCGCCGCCGACCGGTACCACCGGCTGCACCGCGGTCTACTCCGTCCAGGACCAGTGGAACGGCGGATTCGTCGCCAACGTCAGCGTCACCGCGGGAACAACGGCGCTGACCGGCTGGCGGGTCACCCTCATCCTGCCGAGCGGCGCGTCGGTCAGCTCGCTCTGGAACGGGGTCAGCAGCGGCACCAGCGGGACCATCACGGTCGCCAACCAGAGCTACAACGGGCGACTGGCCGCAGGTCAGGCCACCAGTTTCGGCTTCCAGGGCACCGGCAGCGGCAGCGGGGCCACAGCGAGTTGCACCGGAAGCTGACAGCCCCGGGCAGATCGAGTCGTTCGGTGGGCCGGCGCCCCGGCGCCGGCCCACCGAGGGTCCGCTTGGGCGCGGCGGATAGGGAAGACTGGCGCGCATGGCAGATCTGAGCGATCCGAAGGCCGCGCTGCACGCCTACCTCCGGGGGAACCGCGAAGACCTCATCTGGAAGCTCGACGGGCTCAGCGAACGGGAGGTCAGGCTGCCCCGCACGGCGACCGGCAACAACCTGCTGGGCCTGGTCAAGCATTGCCTCAATGTCGAAGCCGGCTACTTCGGGCCCACCTTCGGTCGCGAATTCCCGACGCCCGACGAGTTGGTCCCCCTGACGGCGTTCGACGAGGACCCGCAGGCAGACTGGTACGCCCGTGAGGACGAGACGAAGGACGGGCTGATCGACCTGTATCGCCGGGTCGGCGCGTTCGCCGACCAGACGATCGACCAGCTGCCGCTCGACGCGCCGGGGCAGGTGCCGTGGTGGCCAGATCGGCAGGACGTGACGCTGCAGCGGATCATCATCCACGTGACCTGCGATCTCGCCCGGCACGCCGGGCACGCCGACATCATGCGCGAACAGCACGACACGGCGGTCGGCCTCCGGCGGAACAACAGCGTCATCCCCGACGACTACGACTGGCCGGCGTACGTCAGCAAGCTGACGAAGCTGGCCGACCACTTCGGGTGACCGGGAAAGCTGCGGACGTGCGAGCCGACCTCAACCAGATCGAAGCGGCCTTCCTGGGCACACCACTGGCCGGCCTGCCGGTCGGGCACGGCCCGTCGGGCACCATCCTCGTCGCCGACGTCGACCCCGACCGTCTGCACGAGGTCTGGCAGGCCGCCGAGGCGCTGGTGCCGGTCATCGGACGCCGGCCCGTCATGGTCACCGACGACTTCGACGACGCACTGACGATCCGGTCCGAGCCCGAGCAGGGTCCGTCGGAGTCGGAGCTACGCGCGTTCGTCGAGGCGGCGGCATCCTCCGAACCCTGGCTGACCTACCGCCACTACAGCGAGGACCAACACGTCGACAAGGACGAGATCGGGTTCTACGCGCGTGGCACGACTGGCGTCGACCTGACCGACCTGGTGCCGGATGTGGTGCTGCCGACACCAGTCTCGGTGCTGGAGCGAGCGCTGTACGACCGGCTGCTCGCCGACGCCGACCTGCACGCCCAGGTGCTTGGCAACGTGCGGCTCGTGACGCAGACCGACTACTGGTTCACGCCGGACAGCGTCCTGCTCATGCTGCTGCCCACCAGCGACGTCCACGGCTCGGCGTACTGGGTGGACTTCTACGGTGCGCTCACCGAGGAAGATCAGCAGCAGCTCGCCGAGGTACTGGCGCAGTGGCGGCACCGGTGGGACGCCCGTCTGGTCGCCTCGTGGGGCACCATGCTCCAGTTTCAGGTGGGTCGTCGCCCGACGCCGGGCGACGAGGCGTGGGCTGCCGCCGGTCAGCTCAAGGCGCTCGCTCCGAACCTCGAACTGAGCCGATGGGAGGTCGCCGTCGCCCTACCGGCCGGTGACGCGTGGTTCGTCCACAACCGGCCCTGACCGATACGGTCCCCCCGCAGTTCAACCCTCGTCAACCCGCGCGGTCGTGACGGTACGAGAGACTTCCCGGATCACATCGAGCGGTTCCTCGGTCCAGTGGGAGGCGAGGACGAGTTCCCGGGCCGGGTCGACCCACAGCAGATGTCGTCCGCCGTTGCCCCGAGCGCTGCGGCCGGTCGCCGGGGCTCCGCGCCACGGCACCTGCTCATCATTGAGCCACCACAGATAGCCGTACTCCCGTTTGACCGGGCACGGAGCCCAGGACTGGTCAACCCACTCGGCGCTGAGCAGCCGGGTCCCGGCATGGGTCCCCCGGTCCAGGAAGAGCTGCCCGATCAGGGCCAGGTCCCGGGCCGGGACGATCAGTCCCCCGCCCCAGTGCGCGCCACCGGAGACCGCTTCGACCCGGCGTCCGTCGAGGTCGACGACGCTCGTCCGGTACCCGTGCCACGACCACCGGTCGGAGGCACCCAGCGGGTCCATGACCCGCTCCCGCAACACCTCCGGCAGCGATCTGCGAAACAGCAGCGTCAGCGCGTACGCGAGCAGGTTCATCCGCACGTCGTTGTACGCCCACCCCTGGCCCGGGGGTGTGCCGTGCACCTCGGTCCGCTCGCGGAAGCTCTGCGCGTCGACGCTCGTCGGCTTGCCCCACAGCTCGCCCTCCCACTGGCTCGACTGCTGCAGCAGATGACGCCAGGTGATCTGCTCGTTGTGCGGCCCCCGGAACTCGGGAACGTCGACGACCTGGTGCACCGGTTGGTCCGGCACCAACAGCCCGTCGTCGAAGGCCAGGCCGGCCACCACCGACACGACCGACTTGGTGACGCTGAACGCCATCTCCGGGACGTCCGGGTCGCCCCAGGCCGCGACCTCCCGACCGCCCACCCGGACGACACCACTGGCTCCACTGGCGGCACGCAGCGGGCCGACGACCTCACGATGGCTGGCGTCGGAGACCTGTGCGGCCAGGTAGGTCTCGATGTCGGCGGCGTCTCTGGTCCACCGAGCACCGAACTCCTGGACGGTCCGCTCCAGCCGCTGCTGATCCACCGACACGTGACGCATGCCCCGCAGTGTCCACCACCGCCGCTGCCGCCAGGGCGAGTCGTGACCAGCCGCATAGGATCGGGCGACCTCGTTCGCCGGACCTGAGGAGTGTCCCGTGACCCTGCTGGAGCGCCTGCACCTGGCCGGTATGCGCGAGGTCGTCGCGGTGCAGCCGGTGACCGGCGGGCTCGCGGCCATCGCGGGCATCGCCACCCGCCGGGATGCCCCGTCGGTGTTCGTCAAGGCATTCGCCGACCCGCCGGACGGCGACGTCTTCGGCGCCGAGGCCGAAGGGCTGGCCGCCCTGCGCGAGCTGGGCGGTGTGGCGACACCCGAGGTGATCCTGGCGGATCGGGACGTCCTGGTGTTGTCGGTGTTGAGCGAGAGGCCGCGCAGCGAGGCCTTCTGGGAGCAGTTCGCACACCTGCTCGCCCGCCTGCACCTGACTACGACCCACCCCCGTTTCGGCTGGCACCACGACAACTGGCTGGGCCGTCGCCGCCAGGTCAACACGTGGAACGACGACGGCTTCGCCTTCTTCGCAGAGCACCGGCTGCTGCGTTGGCTCGACGAGCCCCGCGTCGAGGCGGCGCTCGATGCGGAAGACCGTTCGGCGCTGGAACGGCTCTGCGACCGGCTGCCCGACCTGCTGCCGGAGCGTCCGGCGTGTCTGACGCACGGCGACCTGTGGGCACAGAACGTCCTGGCCACCGCGGACGGAGAGCCGGCGCTGATCGACCCGGCCGTGTCGTACCTGTGGGCCGAGGTCGACCTCGCGCACGTGTGGTCCACCTCGCCCCCGCCCGAGGCGCGACGGATGTTCGAGGTCTACGCGGAGCTGACCTCGCTCGACGCCGGCTGGGAGGCCCGGATGCCGGTCATCCAGCTGCGACAACACCTCGCCGTGTTGGCGCAGTTCGACGACGACTGGGGCGCGGCCGATCAGATCCGCGCCGTCCTGGCCCCGTTCCGGACGCGATCCTGACACGGAGGGCCGGCCGCCGAGCGCGGCGGATGGCCCGGCCAGGTGATCCGTTCGACAGCAGCCGAGACCCGCGGTGGAGCGGGGGTCCACCCTCGATTACGGTGACCCGCGGGAATGGGGGGTGGACCATGGCACCGGAGGTGTCGCCGCGAAGGGCCAGGGCTGTGCTCGTCACGCTCTCCCTCGCCGCGTTCGCGTTCATCACGACCGAGCTGCTGCCCGTCGGTCTGATGACCCGCATGGCACCCGATCTGGACCGGTCCCGCTCACAGGTGGGTCTGCTGGTCAGTGGGTACGCCGTGGTGGTGGTGCTGGCGTCCGTGCCGCTGACCCGACTGACTCAGCGCGTCCCCAGGCGGCACCTGCTCGGCGTCACGATGCTCCTGTTCGCCGTCGCGAACGCCGCCGCCGCGCTCGCGCCGACGTACGCCGTGCTGGCCGGCTCCCGCCTGGTGACCGCCCTCGCCCAGGCGCTGTTCTGGTCCGTCGCCACGGCGACCGTGATCGGGCCGTTCCCGGTCGCGGTGCGCGGTCGGGCGGTGGCGCTGTTCGCGACCGGAGCGACGCTCGCCCCGGTGCTCGGCGTACCCTTCGGCACCTGGATCGGGCAGCAAGCCGGCTGGCGCGCGGCGTTCGCGGTGCTGGCCGGGATCGGTGTGGCGATCGCCGCCGCGGTGCTGCTCCTTCTCCCCTCCTATCCCCCGGCCGCCGGCGGCGCCGCCCGGGGCAGTGCACCGGACGGGCGTCGCTTCGCCGTCCTGCTGATCGCCACCGCTCTCGGCATCGGCGGGTTCATGACCCTGCAGACCTACGTGACACCGTTCCTGCTCGACGTCAGCGGCTTCGCCGACGCGGTGCTGGCGCCGTTGCTGTTCGTCTCCGGCGCGGCCGGCGTCGTCGGCACCCTGGTCGCGGCCCGAACCCTGGACACCCGACCGGTCGCTTCGCTGCTGACGCCGCTGGCCATCGGCACGGCCTCGCTGCTCGGGCTCTACGGGCTCGGCGCGCTCAAGCCGGGCGTGGTCGCGCTTCTCGCCGGGATCGGTCTTGCGTACGCGGCGTTCGGCTCCGCCGTGCAGAACCGGATGCTGCAACTGGCCCCGGGCAGCACCGACATCGCGTCGGCCGGGGTCAGCACCGCATTCAATGCCGGCATCGCCGGCGGATCACTGCTCGGCGGTGCCCTCCTGCCCACCTCGGGGGCACTACCGCTGGCGCTCGCCGGCGGGCTGCTGACGCTGGCCGCCCTCACGTTGCTCGCCGTGGACGCCCGTCGCGGCCGCGTCGTCGCGCCTCCATCCACCAGTCCCCCAGCTACGCGCCGGTCTGACTCGCCTGCGGTCGGAAAACCTTCCGGTACGCGCCGGGCGTGACGCCGAGGAGTTGTGTGAACTGAGATCGGAAGTTGCTCGTCGTGGGGAACCCGGTCTGGGCAGCGATCCGGTCGACGGTGTGGTCGGTGGTTTCGAGCAGGTCCTGCGCGTGCCGGATGCGTACCCCCGACACCCACTGCATGGGGCTCTGCCCCGTCTCGTCGTTGAACCGACGCGTCAGCGTACGCACGCTCATGTCGGCTGCGGCGGCGATGTCCGCGAGGGTGAGGTTGCGGTACGCGTTCGCCTCGATCCACGAGAGCGCCCGCTGCAGAGTCGACGTCCGGTAGGTCGCACGGTTCCGAACGATGTACTGCGCCTGCCCTCCTGGGCGGTGCAGCGGTGCGACGGCGAGACGGGCGGCATCCGCGGCGACGGCCACCCCGTAGTCGCGCTGAACGATGTGCAGGCACAGGTCGAGACCGGAGGCCGCTCCGGCGGACGTCAGGATGCTCCCGTTGTCGGTGTAGAGCACGTCGGGGTTCATTCGGACAGCGGGATGCCGTCGGGCGAGTTCGTCGGCGGCGAGCCAGTGTGTCGTCGCGTCCCGCCCGTCGAGCAGGCCCGCCTCGGCCAGGGTGAACGCGCCGACGCAGATGGAGGCGATCCGCGTTCCGTGTTGCGCTGCGGCCCGCAGGGCTGCGAGAACGGCGGGTGGCGAGGGCTGAAACGGGTCGTTCCTGCCCGGCACCACGACGAGGTCGGCCCGCTCGATCGCGTCCAGTTCCTCGTCGACGGCCAGGCGCAGCGGACCGGCCTGGACGGACGGTTCGTGGCCGGCGACGACGAGCCGGTATCCCGGGCGGCCGTCGGGTAGACGAACGCGCCCGAAGGTTTCGATGGCGGTGGCCATATCGAAGGCAATCGCATCCGGGAGCGCGAGCACCACTACCGTGTACATCCCAACAGAATAAGGCATTCGGTACGTGGCCAGATACAGGCGAAGCTTGTCTTGAATGCCATCGCCATTCCATCTGGCATAGCGCGAACATGGGAGGACACCTCCACACCGGAAGAGATCACCCATGCCTCGACTCCACGCCCAGTTCGTACTCTTCGACGGGTTCGATCCCCTCGACGTCATCGCCCCGTTCGAGGTGCTGACCGCCGGAAGCCAACTCCTCGGCGGCACGCTCGCTGTGGAACTCGTCTGCGCGAGCGGCCCCCGCGTCGTGCGATCCGGCAATCCTCAGATCACCCTCACCGCAACCGGCACGCTCGACCCGGACGCGCCCGGTTACGTCGTTGTCCCGGGGGCGGTCGGCCCCGTAGACGGAGACCCGGACGCCGGAGACGACACCATCCCCGTACTCCTGGGCCGTTTCGCGTCGAGCGACGCGATGCCCCTCATCCGTCGCGCGCTCGACAACCCGGAGATCACCGTCGCGGCCTTCTGCGGCGGATCACTCGCCCTCGCGATGGCTGGTCTCCTGGCGGGCCGCACCGCCACCACGCACGGGCTCGGCATCGACCTGCTCAGGGCCACGGGGGTGAACGCCGTCCGCGCTCGCGTGGTGGACGACGGCGACCTCATCAGTGGCGGTGGCGTTACGTCGGGTCTCGACGTAGCCCTCTACCTGCTCGAACGCGACTTCGACCCGCAGACGGCGCACGCCGTGGAGCAACTGTTCGAGTACGAGCGACGCGGAACCACCTGGCGGCTGCCGCGGACGGGCGTGACCAGCGAACGGACCAGCGCGTGAGCGCGTTCCTGCTGTCGATCCACGTGCTCGCGGCCATTCTCACCATCGGCCCGGTCGCCATCGCCGCAAGCATGTTCCCGCGCTTCGCGCGTCTGGCCCTCGCCACGCCCGACGAGCCGGGAAGGGTTGCCGCAGCCCTCATCCTGCACCGCATCACCCGTGTCTACGCGGTGATCGGCGTGCTCGTTCCGGTGTTCGGCCTCGCTACGGCCGCGAGTATCGGCGTGCTCGGCGACCTCTGGCTGATCGTCTCGATGATCCTGACGGTCGCGGCCGCCACCATTCTGGTCGCCTTCATTCTGCCTGGCCAGAAGCGCGTCGTCGGTGCGCTCGACAGGGGCGCACCCGACGCCGGCGGGTTGGTGCCCGATGGCGCCGCACGCCGACTCGGGATGCTGACGGGCGTGTTCAACCTGCTGTGGGCGATCGTCGTCGTGCTGATGATCTACCGACCTGGCTCGACCACGGGAGTCGGCCGGTGAGCCCGCTTCGCATCGCGCAGATCCTCGAACGGCGGGACAGTACGTATCCGGTCCCCGCGGCGGCGAGGCCGGCAAGGCCGGCCGCCGCGAAACCGCCCGCCGGCACGGAGAGGTCGATCGCCACGCCGACGAGCGGGGATCCGAGCGCGAAACCGGCGCTCTGCGCCGACGATTGCAGACCCGTCACCTCGCCGCGTGCGCGGGGCGGCGCCAGGCGGCTCACCGCGTCGGCCACCGAGCCGAGGGTCGGCGCGGTGAGGAGGCCGCTGCCCACGACGGCCACGCACAACCAGGCCCAGTCGTGGGCCAGTCCGGCGGGAATCGTCACGAGCCCGAGCAGGGCGAGCAGCAGCCAGGTGGGCAGCGGCCGGGTCAGCGCGCCGTAGACCAGCCCACCGATGACCGACGACACGCCGAACACCACGACGACCACCGCGGCCCAGGACACCTGACCTGCCTCCCGCAGTGTGGCGACGATGGCGAGGTCGACGCCGCTGAGCAGCGTCGTCGTCCCGAAAGCCATCGTCAGCGCGGCGACCATCCTCGCGCTCAGCCACTGCCGCCGTGGTGGTCGTTCCGCTGCGGCGGCCTCCGCCTCGTCCCGGGCGTGCATCGGTGGGTTGAGCACGGCGATGCCGACGCCGCCAGCCAGGATCGCGGCGCCGACCCCCCACGCCACCACGTCGGGGGACACCGTCGCCGCGCCCAGGATCACCACCGCCGGCCCCACGATGTACGACAGCTCGCCCTGCACGGCTTCCAGCGCGAACGCGGCCCGGCGCTGCTCCGACGTCGTCATCGCGGCGATCGCCTGCCTGCTCACCGCCTGGGCCGGCACCATCAGCAGGCCCGCCACGAAGCTGGCGACCAGCAGGAACCCGTACGGCAGGACCGGCACGCCCAGCCAGAACACGACCTGCGCGGTGACGGTCACCAGCAGGACCAGGCGCAGGCCCCGCGAATCGATCATGCGGCCGAGCAGCGGCCCGCCCAGTGCCACTCCGGCGGTCAGGGCCGCCGCGACCCCACCCGCTGCCGCATAGCTCAACTCCAAGCCGAGGACGACGAAGAGGGTCAGCGCCATGACATCGGCTGTAATGGCGGTGCGGGCCAGCAACGAGACGCCCAGCAGCGGCGCCATTCCTGGCACGGCGAGCACCTGCCGGTAGCTGGTCACCCGGTTGACGCTAGTTCCGCCCGGGTGCCATAAGAAGACGTCATCTTATTGAGGCCGGCATAATGAATCCTTATGGCAAGGGACCTGGAGACCGCCCTGCTGCGATCGTTCGTCGCCGCCGTACGGGAGGGCAGCATCAGCCGTGCCGCGACAGCGCTCGGGCAGACCCAGCCCGGTCTCAGCCAGCAGTTGCGCAAGCTCGAAAGCATCGTCGGCCGTCCGTTGCTGCACCGGTCGTCATCTGGCGTCTCGCCGACCCGGGCGGGCGAAGAGCTCCTGCCGTACGCCGAACGCATCCTCTCGCTGTCCGCACAGGCACTCGCCGAAACCGGACGCGCGCTCACCGGCCACTGTGGCGTCGGGTTGCTCGAAGACCTCGCCGCGTCCCACCTTCCGCAGGCCCTCGCCGACCTCGCCCGGCTGCATCCCGGCGCGACGCTGGAGGTACTCAGCTGCTCCAACGCCGCCATGCGGGAGGCCTACGACGCGGGACGCGTCCAACTCGTGCTCGACGCGGTACCGGACATTCCCGGGCCGCCGCGCTGGACGGTGCGAGCCCCGCTGGTCTGGGCGACCGCGCAGGGCGTGGACGTGGCCGCCGATCCGCTGCCGGTGGTGCTCTTCTCCAACCCGTGCTCCTGGCGTACGTCGGTGCTGGACGCCCTGGAGCGTGCCGATCGGCGCTGGCAGGTGGCCTTCGAGAGCAACAGCCTGGTCGGGGTGCTCGCCGCGGTACGGGCCGGGCTCGGCGTGGCGGCGCTCATGCCCGCGAACCTCGAACCGGTCATGATCTGCCGGGACACTGCTGCCCTGCCCGTCCTGCCGGACGTCGAGTTCGGTCTCGCCCGGCATCCACGCACCGAGGGTGATCCGCTGATCGACGCCGTGGAGACGGTGCTCCGTCGCCTCGTCTGAGCACGCGCCTGGGCGGTCACCCACTCGCCCCGCTGACGACCGCCATCATGATCAGGGTGCGTCGCCGCCGCTGACTCATCAGCGCGAAACAGGCGGTGAGCACCACCAACTCCAGCTCGGCCCACTCGCCGGTGACGTCGACGCGGATCGGCCCGCCGCGTCGGCCGGGGAGGCGTACCGCGAGGCGGTGCCCGTCGCGTACCAACTCACCGCCGCAGCGACCGGGCGCCCAGCGGGCCACCCCGCCGGGCCCCGGCACGTGCGACCGGCCCGGGTCGAGCCGTACCGGCACGCCGTGCTCGCCCCGGGCGGCGAACCCGATACGTCGGCGGTCGGTCGGTGTGACCGTCCAGCGGCCGGCGCCGGTGCGGATCTCGCCGCACCGCCAGGTCC
This sequence comes from Micromonospora arida, assembly GCF_003857035.1. Taxonomy (GTDB): domain Bacteria; phylum Actinomycetota; class Actinomycetes; order Mycobacteriales; family Micromonosporaceae; genus Micromonospora; species Micromonospora arida. The sequence continues at coordinate 84,056 of NZ_QGSY01000087.1, read as the reverse complement.
AGCCGGTACGCAGTGAAGCACGCGCCCCGGAGTCGAGGACGAAGGTCCCGTCCTGTTTGCGTACGGTCAGCGTGGTCATCGGTTCGCCCCTTCCGGACGCGACCGGGGCAGACCGAGGATGAGGATGACGCCGACGCTCAGGTGCAGCAGCGCGAGGGTGGCCTTCGCTCCCCCGCCGACGCCACTCGGTGGCCCGACCACGAGCGACAGCAGCAGGACGGCACCCGCGATCGAGGTCCACCAGACACGGGAGCGGTTGGTGCGGCGTTCCAGCACCGCGAGCAGCGCCCAACCGGCCAGCGCCGCGACGGCCGCGGCCACGATGACCGCCGCCACCGTGATCTGCCGGGTCGAGTTTGCGGACCTGACCGCCAGGTCGACACCGGCTGCCGAGCGCAGAAGCGCGAACTCGACCACCGCCACCACGATCGCGCCGGCCGCCACCGCGGCCCGTCCCAGGAGAAGGTTGTTCGTCATGCTCTGAGTCTGTGGACCGGGCCGGGTCGGACGCGTCGGTCCAGAAGCCGCGGCGGGTACGTCCGATGGCGGCTCGGCGTACTACCAAAGGAGGTGGTCCGGCCGGCCGCGAGGCCAGTAGCGTGCGCGGTGTGGATGCGGCGACGTGCGAGGTCAAGCCGCCGCGGACGTGGCGTTCCGTCCCGGTGGTCGTGACGACCGTGGCGGTCGGCGTCCTCGTCGCGACCATGCTGTGGTCCGCCACCCGGTCCAGCTCCGCCGGCCTGGTCGGCGTCGACGTCGCGCTGGCGGTGGCCGCCCTGGCCCTCGTTCCGGTGGTCCTCCGCCGACCGTGGATCGGTGGCGTGCTGGCCGGCCTGCTCGTCGCGCTGTCTCCGGTGGCCACGCCGGTGGCCAGCTTCGCGGTGCTGTTCATCGCCCGCAACCGGCCGTTTCGGCAGGCGGCGGCGGTGGCGGCGGTCGGCGTCGCGGGCGAGGCGGTGCAGGCGTTCTGGCGGCCGGTGCCCAGCCTGCCGTACGGGTGGCGGCTGGTGCTGATGACGATCGCCTACGCGGCCCTGCTCGGCTGGGGCACCTGGGCGCAGGCCCGCAACGCCCTGCTGGCGGCGCTGCGGGACCGGGCCCGGCGCGCCGAGCAGGAGCAGGAACGACGGGTCGACGAAGCGCGGGCGGCGGAGCGCAACCGGATCGCGCGGGAGATGCACGACGTGCTGGCCCACCGGCTGTCCCTGCTGGCGGCGGCCGCCGGCGCGATGGAGTACCGGCCGGACGCGCCGCCCGAGCGGCTCAGCGCCGCCGCCGGGGTGATCCGGGCCAGCGCACACCACGCCCTCGACGAGCTGCGCGAGGTCATCACCCTGCTGCGCAGCGACGACACCGAGTCGCCGACCGACGCACCACCCGGGCAGACCCTCGCCGACCTGCCGCGCCTGGTCGACGAGGCGCGGGCCGCCGGACAGCAGATTGAGGTCGACGACCCGCTCGGCCCGCCGGTCGAGATCCCCCCGACGGTCGGCCGCACCGCGTACCGGATCGCTCAGGAGGCCCTGACCAACGCCCGCAAGCACGCCGCCGGCCAGCCGGTCCGGCTGGTGCTCGGCGGCGCACCCGGCTCCGGCCTGAGCATCGCGGTGAGCAACCCGACCACGCCCGACAGCGGCACCAACGGCAGCGCCGGTACCGGCCTGATCGGCCTCGCCGAACGAGCTGCGCTCACCGGCGGCCGGGTCGCGCACCACGTCGACGCAGCGGGTCGGTTCCACCTCACCGCATGGTTGCCGTGGCCGACGTGACGGGTCCGATCCGGGTCGTCATCGTCGACGACGATGCCCTCGTACGGGGAATGCTCACGCTGATGCTCGACGGCGCCGACGGGATCGTCGTGGTGGGCGAGGCCGCCGACGGCGCCACGGCGATCACGGCGGTGGACCGGCACCTGCCGGACGTGGTGCTGATGGACATCAGGATGCCCGGCGTCAACGGCATCACCGCCACCGAGCGCCTGCGCCGCCGCCACCGACCACCCGAGATCATCGTGCTCACCACGTTCGACACCGACGAGCACGTGGTGCGAGCCCTCCGAGCCGGCGCTAGCGGCTTCCTGCTCAAGGACACCCCGCCCGAGCAGATCAGTCAGGCGGTCCGCGCGGTGGCGGCCGGCAACCCGATGCTGTCTCCGGGCGTGACGCGCCGCCTCATGCAGCGGGTCGCGTCGGGGGCCGAGTCCTACGAGCAGGCGCACGAGCGGCTTGCCCTGCTCACACCCCGGGAACGCGACGTCGTGCTGGCCATCGCGCAGGGTCGCTCCAACGCCGAGATCGCCAGCGAGCTGCTGATGAGCGTGACGACGGTGAAGGCCCACGTCTCGCACATCCTGACCAAGCTGGATCTCGACAACCGCACCCAGATCGCCCTGCTCGCTCACGACGGTCGGCTCCTCTGACGGGGAGTCGAGGTCAGGCCAGCACCGCTGGCAGGACGAGCAGGGCGAAACGGATCACCCGCCCGGAGAGGCAGGCGACGGCGAACTCCCAGCGTCGAAGGCCCGCGGTGCCGGCGGCAAGGCTGACGACGGCCAGCGGTGGAACCCCGACCGCGGCGGAGGCCAGCACGGTCGGTAGGGCGGTGCGGCGGCGGGAGAGCCAGCGTCGGATCGGCTCGGTCCACCGCGCGGCCCGAGCCGCCGCTCGACCTGACTTTGCCCGCTTCGCGACCTTCTGGGCCAGTCGCCCCGACCCGCGACGCGCCGACTCGAACAGCAGCAGCTTGCCGACGGTCTGCCCGAGCGCCAGGGCGACCACCACGGCGACGAGAGCATGGCCGCCGCCGCGTTGCCCGGCGACCACGGCATAGGCCTCGGCGTTGACGATCGGGACGAGCGCCGAAGCGACACCGTAGCCGAGCGCCACCACGGTCTCGGCGAGGCTGCTCATGCCCGGCCGTCCCGTTCGAGCAGCCGGACCACCGCTGCGACCGACCACAGCTTCACCGCGACGACAGCGACGGCGACGCCCAGCGCGAGGAGGTACTGCCCGAACGCGATGGCGCCGATGACCCCGGCGGTGTTGGCGACCTTGGCCAGGGGCGACCAGTTCAACTCCCACACCCGCCGGTCGACCAGGTGGAAGTAGTTGGGGCTCAGCAACGGCCAGCACAGGAACGCCAGCGACAGCATGGTGTCCAGCACCAGGAACGAGAGCAGGAAGACCACTGCCACGACCGCGACGTCCGGCACGAGGGAGACAAGGCCCACGCAGAGTACGGCGGTGCACGCGCGGTCGCTCACGATGTCGAAGACGGCCCCGGCCCGGGTCTCCTGTCCGAGCCGGCGGGCAGCCCAGCCGTCGAGCACGTCACCGATCCAGTAGATACCGTACGATACCGCCATCAACGCCACCGACCCGGAGACGAGGGCCGCGATACCGACGGTGACAGCGGCGACCGTGCGAACGGCGGTGATGTAGTTGGGAACCGTACGAAGCGGGCCGACGGTGATGGCGGCGCGGGAGTCGACGAGAGTCACCTCCGCAGAGTCGTCCGGCGGACGTTTTCGCGGAACGTGCCGGGGTGCCGATCTGGTCCCGAGGGCGGTACCGGGGTGCCGGCCGATCCGGTACCTGGGTACTGGCCGGCCTTCCGGCTGGTCACGGAGACTGTGCGGGTGATGCCTGGAATCCGCGAACGGTTGCGCGACCCCGAGCGAGTGCGCCGGCTCGCGTACGCTGCGGTGGTTTTGATCATCGCCGCGGTGGTCACCACCGTCGAGGACGGCGTGTCCGTGCCGTCGGGCTGGGCGTGGCTGGTGCTGCCGGTCGGCCTCGGGGCCACGGCGCTGCGCCCCCGCTACCGAACCCTGGTCTTCGCGGTCTGCGCGGGGTTCGTGGCGATCGTGAGCACCGGCGAGTCGGTGCAGTTGGGCCTCGCGGCCGCCGGCCTGGTGTTCGTCTCGGTCTGCGAGGACCCGGCCCGCCACCCGTGGCTGGGCTGGGTGGGTGGCCTGGTCGGCGCGGCAGGTGCCCTCACCAACGCGCTGCTCAACGGACGAGGGCTGTACGAGCAGCCGTTCTTCTTCGTGACGGCCGGCTATCTCCTGGCGGTCCTGTTGCGATCGTGGTCACGCGGTCGCGCCCTGACCCGGGAGACAGCCGACCTGCGCGGCCAGGCCGCCTGGCTCGAACAGCGCACCAACCTGGCCCGCGAACTGCATGACGTGGTCGGCCACCACGTCACCGCGATGGTGGTGCAGGCCGAGGCGGGCCAGCTCAGTGACGACCCGGGGGCGGCGCTGCGGGCGATCGCGGGCAGTGGCCGCACCGCACTGAGCGAGCTGGACACGCTCGTCGTGCACCTGCGCGATCCGGACGCGTCGATCGCGGTGAGCGCGCCACCGCGCCTGTCCGACATCGACGAGCTGCTCGCCCAGCCGCTGCGCCAGCAGGGCGTGACGGTGCGGGTCCAGCTGGACCCCGAGCCGGGCCTGGACGAGATCGGCGTGTTGACCGCCTACCGCATCGCCCAGGAGGCCCTCACCAACATCGCCCGCCACGCGAAAGCCACGGCGGCCTGGGTCGAACTGGTCCGCGTCGGCGACCACGCCCGCCTGCGGATCAGCGACGATGGCATCGGGCCGCCCCGCGCACCCACGAGCGGCTCGGGCCTGCTCGGCATCGGGGAACGCGTCTCCGCGCGCGGCGGGACCTGGGAGCTGAGCCAGCGCCCCGGCGGCGGCACAGTGGTGCAGGCCAACCTGCCGGTGGCGAACAGATGATCCGCGTTGCGATCGCCGACGACCAGGAGCTGGTCCGGGACGGCTTCAGCCTGATCCTGCGGTCCCAACCCGACATTCAGGTCGCGGCCGAGGCGGCGGACGGCCGACAGCTCCTCGACGCCGTACGTCGAGACTCCCGCATCGACGTCGCCCTCGTCGACATCCGCATGCCGGTGCTCGACGGCCTGCAAGCCACCCGCGAGCTGGCCACGATCCCGCACGCCCCGGCCGTCATCGTCGTCACCACCTTCGACGACGACGCCTACGTCCTGGACGCCATCGCCGCCGGCGCACGAGGGTTCCTGCTCAAACGCTCCAGCGCCCGTGACCTGATCGCCGCGGTGCGCACCGTCGCGGCCGGCGAGGCGGTCCTCTCCGCCGAGGTCACCGGCGCGGTACTCGACCGGGTCCGCGCGACCGGCCCGGCCTCCCGCGTGGAGTTGGCGGCCTACCAGCTGACCGCCCGGGAGATCGACGTGCTCGCCCTGATCGGCGCCGGACTCAACAACAACGAGATAGCCGAACGCCTCTACCTGTCCATGAGTACCGTGAAGACCCACGTGACCAACGTGCTGGCCAAGACCGGCAGCCGCGACCGCGTACGAGCCGCCATCCTGGCGATCCAGGCCGGCCTCGCACCATGACCGGAACCAGCCGGCTGGCTCGACCTGGGCGTCTTTGTCGCCGAGCAGGCTCGCCCGCTAGGTTGCGGACGTGGACCAAGGGGATATCGACGACGTGATCGACCGCTGCGTCGTGCCGTTCTACCTCGACATGATGGGAACCAATGCCATCAGGTACGGGCAACCGCTGACAACGGCACTCGGCGATGCGAGCCGAGGTGTCACCCCAGCCCAGGTGACGGCGCTCCTGCGGGACGGCTGGCGTCCGCAGGTCATGGGTGCCTGGTATTCGGTGACAGTTGCCGGACCCGAGGTGACCACCGCCGTTCTGCACGCCCTCGCCACATCGCGGGGTGCCCTCGACGCACCGTCGCTCGCGACAGCCGCCGTTGTTCTGGCCGGCCCTGAGGCCATCGAAGCCCTTGAGCGATACTTCGCCGCGGACCAGGCGAAGGGTTGGGGAGCGAGTGGGATCATCGCCGCCGCTGCGGACCACGTCCGTCGTCATCACCACGTCAACACCTCGCTCCCAGCGCCGAGCAAGACGGACCAGGACACTTTTGCGGCTCTGCTCGACGTCGCACGTCGGCTGCGAGTTGCCAGCCGCGGTGACGGGGCTCGCACCGTGAGCTAGGGATCGGTGCGTACCAGCCGACACTGCGGGCTGGCCTGCCAAGCCCCGAACAGCGCCCTCGCCGGGACGGCGATGAAGAGGGACGACGCGATGGTCAGCACCACGGCCACAGGAGCGACGTGCTCCGCCTGCCACTCGAAATCGCCCGCCGTGATCGCCGTCTGGTCGATGCCGGTGAGCGCCTCGATCGGCAGGTACTCGACGCGCAGTCCGTGCGCAACCAGCGCAAGCAGGAGCACCGTCGATATCCACATCAGGCTGAGCCGCAGGGTCATCGACCAGGTTGAACCCATGCCGCGACGCTACCGTGGATCGGCTCGGTCTTGGCACCCCACAGACTCTGCCGGCGGCCCCGTCGGCCCGCTCACATCGGGCCTGGGGAGCGCAAGCTGACGCGGTCAGCGGCCGATCGGTCGTAGGGTTGCCGTATGGCACAACGACTCGTCAGCGTATGGCAACCGTTCTTCCTTGCTAGCGAGAGTCAGGGCGCGGCCATCGACGCCGCGACCGAGTTGGAGGACCTCGGCTACTCACGAATCTGGTTCTCCGGTGGTTTCGGCGAGAACGTCGCCCCCCGCTTCCGGGAGATCCTGGACGGGACCACGCGCATCGGGGTCGCCACCGGGATCGTGAGCATCTGGCACTCGTCGCCACCCGAGGCGGCGGCGTTCGCCAAGGACGCGGAGCAGGCGCATCCCGGCCGGTTCCTGCTCGGTCTCGGCGCCAGCCACGCAGTGGTGGTGGAAAGCGGCGGCACCGACTATCGCAAGCCGTACTCACGGATGGTGCAGTACCTCGACGGCCTCGACGCGGCCGGGCTCCCGCCCGAGCGGCGCATCCTGGCCGCACTGGGCCCGCGGATGCTCGAACTCTCCCGCGACCGCTCGACCGGGGCGCACCCGTACTTCGTCCCTGCCGAGCACACCGCCGAAGCCCGGGCGGCAATCGGACCCGACCGGCTGCTCGCCCCCGAGGTCGCGGTGGTCCTCGACGGAGACGCCACCACCGCGCGCGCCACCGCCCGCCAGTACACGAGCGGGTACCTCGCACTGCCGAACTACACCAACAACCTGCGGCGATTCGGCTGGACCGACGAGGACTTCGCCGACGGCGGCAGTGACCGCCTCGTCGACGCCCTGATCCCGTGGGGCAGCGTCGAGAAGGTGGTGGCCGGGTTGGAGAAGCACTACCAGGCCGGCGCGGACGAGGTGGCGATCCAGGTGCTCAACGGCGGCGACGACACGACGTTCCCCGCCGACGCGTTCCGCGCCCTCGCCGCAGCACTGATCTGACCTCGGAAAGGTGGGGCTGACGGGCTGGTGGCATCATCGAGCCATGCCTGTGGTCGACGTTGTTCGTGGCGACATCACCAGTGAGGGCGTCGACGCCGTCGTGACCGCGGCGAACGAGTCGCTGTTGGGTGGCGGCGGTGTCGACGGGGCGATTCACCGTGCGGCGGGGCCGCGTCTGGCCCAGGCGGGGGCAGCGCTGGCTCCGTGTGATCCCGGCGATGCGGTTGCCACGCCAGCTTTTGACCTGGACCCACCAATACGTCACGTCATTCACACCGTTGGCCCGGTCTGGGAAGGCGGCGGCCACGGCGAGGCCGACCTTCTGGCGTCGTGCTATCGGCGCAGCCTTGAGGTTGCCGATGAGATCGGCGCTCGCAGCGTCGCCTTCCCCGCCATCGCCACTGGCGTGTACGGATTCCCGGCCGACCGGGCAGCGAGGATCGCAATCTCGACCATCAGGGCAACGCCGACAAGGGTTGAGCGTGTTCGCCTGGTCGCCTTCGACGACGCCACCTACGAACTGCTGACTGCGGCGCTTCAGGGTTGATTGTCGGCCGTCGCAGGAACCGCGCGTGCCGTCGAGGCGTTGGCCGGCGCCGGACCATCGTCGTCCACTCTGGCATACTTCCCGGCATGACCGCACAGCGAAGGGACCGTGCCGCGTAGGCGACCTGGGGCGCTACGCGCCGCCAAACCCAGTCGTCGACAGGTGCCCGAATCCCGTGCACACTTTCACGGCATCTCCGGCAAGGCCGTCGCCGACGTCGTTCGGCTGGAGCGCCACAACAACCGCTTGTATCCCGGTGATATCGGCCGCGCACTTCGGGGCTGGACCGACAAGGTACGAAGCCCTGCCCGTGACCTGCTGGACGATTTTGGCGGGTGCCCCTGCGGTTGCACCTCGGACTATCGGGATCGGGCGGTGCTGGACATCGCCCTGCGATCGCTGACCGGAAAAACGGCGCGGGAGCTGCGGCGGGTCGTCGGTGCAGCCGATGATCTGTTCCTCAGTCGAACCCTGGCCAACCCCTGGGCCGATCCCCGCGCCCCCTGGTGGGAGCAGCGGATCTGAACCCCTATGCGACGCGCTGTTCGGGCGACCGGTTGCGGTGCGTGGTTGCTGGGTAATACCTGAATGTCGGGCACACATGGGTACGCTGCACCGGCGGTGGCCCCAACCAACTCCGCCGCACCGCAGCCACCCGCACCGACGGGTGGCACCGTCGGTCGTTGCCCGTATCCCGCAGACGAGAGGCGAACCCACACCATGACCGCAGTACTAGGCCAACGGTCTACTGCTGTTGCGGGTTCGGCGGCTGCCGAGCAAGTAGCGGAGGAGGACCTGCGGGCGTTGTTCGGGCAGTCCATCGCCGTCTTCGCGTCTCTGGCGGGGCCATCGCACCGGGTGGAGACGGCGAACCCGGCGTTCTTCGCCACCATCGGCGAAGAACGGGCACGGGTCGGGGTGGCAATCGCCGAGCTGATGCCCGAGCTGGCCGACCAGGGATTCATCGCGCTCCTGGACCGGGTCTTCCGCACGGGTGAGCCGCACACCGGCCGTGACGTCCGGGTCGTGCTGGGCAGCGGCCCGCAGGCGCGGGAGGCGTTCTTCGACTTCACCTACGAGCCGCGTCGGGACGCCGACGGCAACGTGACCGGGATCCGTGTGCTCGGCGTGGAGACCACGCAGGTCAAGCATGCCCAACGGCTGATGGCCGAACACCGTGCCCTGCTGGAGCAGATCGCCCGTCAGGCACCCCTGGCCGAGGTGCTCGACGGGATGGCCCGCTGTATCGAGAACCTCGCACCGCAGGAGGTGCTCGTCTCCGTCCTGCTCGCCGATCCCGACGCCCGGCACCTGCGCCACGGCGCCGCGCCGAGTCTGCCCGACTTCTACAACAAGGCCATCGACGGCATCGCGACCGGCGAAGGTGTCGGCTCGTGCGGCACCGCCGCCCACCGGCGGGAACCAGTCATCGTCACCGACATCGCCACCGACCCGTTCTGGGACCACTTCCGGGACCTGGCCGACCAGGCTGGATTGGCGGCCTGCTGGTCCACGCCGATCCTGGCCCGCGACGGCGGCTTGTTGGGCACCTTCGCGATGTACCACCGCACCCCGCGCGTCCCGCAGGACACCGACCTCGCCCTCACCCGGCTCTTCGCCGGCACCGCAGCCCTGGCCATCGAACGCCACCACATCGAGCAGGCGAAACTCGCCGCCGAGGCACGCGCCAAGTCGGCCAATGACGAACTGGCCAAGGTGCTGCGCGTGGAGCGGGAGCTGCGCGCCGAGGCTGAGCAGCGCGCCGCCACCGCCGCTGAACTCGCCACCCAGATGCGTGCCGCCGCCGCCGCGCAGGCCGCCGCGCCGCACCCCGAGCACTGCCAGCTCGGCGGCGCCGCAGGGTGCACCGCGCCAGCCGAGGTCAAGATCGCCGATTCGTGGGGGGACGCGGCGTGGGGCTGCCCCGCCCACGTCGAGGAGGCCATCCTCAACGTGCGGTCGGTGTTCATCGCCAGCGAGGAGCTCGGCGGCCTGGCCGCCTACCTCAACCGCTGATCGCGCGCGAGAGCGCCGCAGGCGTCGGTCTCCGACCCGAAAGCGCCAGCAGTCGAACAGATCGCGCATCGGCGTTCGGCAACGCTCGATCAGTCGTCTGCGTTCTTCGAGGGTCAGGGGTGCATTGCGGTGGCTCACGCGGCGGCATCAATCATCATCGCGGGAGCCCGTCCACGCCAGCGCCACGTGGTCACGTCCGCGGCCCAGTATGCGTAGCGCGGGGATCGTGACGAGATTCAGCGCGAGCACGACGAGGAACGGGGCGCTGTGCTGGAGCGTGAACAGTGTGCCGAAAAGGATGGGGCCGCCGATCTCGGCTGCCATGAACGAGTACTGCCACATGGCCAGGTAGTCCCCGCGTTTCGCCTCCGGAGCCATGTTGCTGACGATCGCGACCGAGGTCGGCGCATGGAGGATCTCGGCGAGACTGAACGCGAGGACCGCCGCGGCGAGAGGAGCGACCGCGAACGGAAGCGCTGAGGATGCCGCGAACGCCAGCAGTGTGCAGCCCGCAGCCCAGGCGACGGCCGCGGTCCGCAGCACGGCGAACGGCTCGCGGCGACCCGCTTGGCGGGCGCCGACAATGCCGAAGCCGGAGATGAGCAACGCGTTCCCGACCAGCACGACGGAGCTGACCCATCCCGGGCCACCCAGCGCCATCTTGATGATCACCGGCACAGTCAGGCCCAAGAGGAGCGTCGAGATCGCGAAGACGACGTTGGTCGACAGCAGACCGAGAAAACGCCCGTCACGCAGCACCGTCCCCTGCGCGTGCGACTCTCCGGGAACCCGCGCGCGCGCTCGTGACGGTGCGACAGGCAGCATGAGCAGTACGGATGCCGCCAGGCAGCCGGCGGAGAGGAGTGCGAGCACGATATAGACCCGCGTGCCCGGAATTGTCAGCGCGATGCCGGTGATGATCCCGCCGGCGGCAATCCCCGCGGTGCGGGCGATGTTCGCCAGCGCGAACCAGTGCTGCTGCCTGGGACCGTCCTGCGCATGATCAGCGAGGGCCGCGAAGATCGTCGACCAGAACAGCCGACCGCCGATCGACATGATCGCGGTGACGGCGAACACGCTCAGCGGGTCTCGGGCGAAGGCATAGCCGAGATAGGCGAACGCCTGAATGCCCTGCGCGACGAGGACGAGTCGGCGTGCACCGTATCGGTCGGCCAACCGGCCGGCCACGGCGGGCACCGGCACGGACGTGAAACCCGCGATCCCCACGAGAACGCCGAGCATGCTCAAGCGGATGTCGGTGAGTTCGACGAAGAACACCAGCGAGAGCGGCAGGAACATTCCGCTTCCGATGGAAACGAAGACAAGAGAAGCAGTAAGCGACGCGTCAACAGCGCGGCGCCCCGAGTGGACAGACATTGAAGACTTTCGGGAAGGAGGTGAACAGGGCAGCATCGATCGCCCGCGCGCCTCAAAGACCCGCGGGAGCTAGCCCTGTCTCACGTCCATCACGAACTTCACGGCCATAACTTATACCCACGCGCGAGCCGCTGAACGTCAGCGCCCCACTGCTTGCATCACCCCGTCAACAACCTGCTGGCCAGCAACAGCGCCGTTGGGGAGGCTTGGTCCGTCTACTGATCATTTTCGGCCGGCAACGTAACAGCACAGGGCGGCATTTCCCCGCCTGGACGTCGCCCACGTGCTGACCGCCGCGCGCACGTGGCTGTTGGACGCGCGGAAGGAGGTCAGGGCGTCCACCGCACGCCCGGGTTCACCCGCCCGGACCAGTCGAAGACGGCCATGTTGTCCCACTGGTTCCCGGTGCCGTTGATGTTGGCCGGGTCCCAGCCATTGCCGCGGACGGCGTACCAGGTCGGTTCCCAGTAGAAGACGCCGATGGCGCCCGCGTTGCGGGCGGTGTTCTGCACCCAGTCGAACTCCTGGGCCTGCCCGGACCAGGTCGCGCTGATGCCGTCGCAGGTCGCGTCGCCGATGGCGTTCGGCTCGCTGTCCGCGTTGTTCCGGGTGAAGGGGTACGCGGTCTCCACGATCACCACCGGTTTGCCGTAGCGCCCCCGCAGGTCGACGATGTTGTTGTAGAGATTCGCCAGGCTGCCGTGCCACATGCAGTAGTACGACTGGGCGGTGATGTCCCACTGCACACCCTGGGCACGGATGCCGTCGTAGAACCATCGAGCGTTGGCGTTGCTGTCGGCGTTGGCGGTATGGATCATCACCGGGATGCCGCTGCCGCACGCCTTGGTCGCGTTGTAGCCCTGCTTCAGCAGGCCGGCCAGCGGGGCGAAGTCGTTGTTGACTACCTTGCCCTCGTTCCACAGCATTCCGACGTTGATCTCGTTGCCGATCTGCACACTGTCCGGTGGGGTGCCCTGCCCCCGGAGGCTGGAGCAGACGTCGTAGGTGAAGGTGTAGACGTCCGTACGCAGTTGGCTCAGGCTGTGGCCGGCCCAGGCGGCCGGCTTGTACTGCTTGCCGGGGTCGGCCCAGGTGTCGGAGTAGTGGAAGTCGATGAGCACCTTGAGGCCCTTCGCCCTGGCCGCCCTCGCCTGACCCAGCACCGCGCTCTTGTTGTTGTAGCCGCTGATCGGGTTGTTCCAGACCCGTAGCCGGACGTAGTTGACGCCGACGGACTTCAAGATGTCCAGTGGGTCGCGGGCGACCCCGCCGGCGTCGTAGTACCTGGCGCCGAGATCCAGGCTGCGCTGTAACGAGGAGACGTCGGCCCCCCGCATGGTGAGCGTGTTCGCGGCGGAGACGGGCGCGGGCGCGCCGCCGAGCGTGGCGGCGACGGCGAGGATGCCGGCCGCGACAGCCCCGATCAGGGCCCTGGCGAGGCGGTGGTGGGGTGTGGCCGAATGTGTGTTCACGATGCTCCTTCAGCCCGCCGTGCAGGGGGCGCCGTTGAGCGAGAAGCCGGTCGGCGGCGCGTCGCTGACACTCCACCGCCCCTGGACGCCGAAGGTCGCAGAGCCGTTCGGCGCGAGGACGCGGTTCCAGTCGACGTTGCGAGCGGTCACGGCGGCGCCCGTCTGGTCGATCGTGGCGTTCCACCCCGAGGTGACCTGCTGGTCTCCCGGGAAGCTGAAGGTGACGGCCCAACCCTCGATCGGTGCCGCCCCGGCGTTGTGGACCGTCGCAGTGGCCACGAAACCGCCCTGCCATTCGGACTGGTTCCGGTAGGTCACCCGGCAGGTCGAGGGCGGCGGGGGCGTCGGCGTGTCGGTCATCGTGGGCAGAGTGACCGTGTTGGAGGCGATCGACAGGTTGCCCACCGCGTCCCGGGCCCGCACGTAGTACCGGTTTCGCAGCGGCGTCGACGCAGGTAGCGGTGTCGTGTACGCCGTACCCGGCACCGTGGCGACCAGGACCGAGGTGAACCAGCCGTCGAACTGGTAGATGTAGTACCCGAGCACGCCGACGTCGTCCGTCGACGGCGACCAGGACAACGCGCCGGTCGAGGCGGTCACCTCGCCGACGGTCAGGTTCTGCGGCGCGCTCGGCGGCGTGGTGTCCGGGCCGGTGTCGGTCACCGGTGTGACCACGGTCAGCGCGTCCGACCAGTTCGAGCGTTGCCCGAGGCTGTCCCGGGCGATCATTCGGAACGAGAACTGCATGCCGGGCCCAACGTGGGCGGTGATCGTGGTGGTGGTGACCGCGCCGGCGCTGGCGCTGAGGACGATATCGCCAAACTCCTGGTAGTACGTGATGTCGTAGCCGGTGATGGCGCAGCAGCCGGACGTGGCGGCCGTCCAGGTGAGGGTGATCGACCCGGTCCGGACCTCGCTGGCGGTCAGGTTCGTGGGCGCGCTCGGCGGGACGGGCGAGGTGCTTGGCGTACTGGACGGCGTAGTCGGCGTTGGCGGGGCGGTGCCGGTCGGCGCCGCGATGGACATCGCGGCCCCACCGGGCGCCGGGGCGACGCCCGGGTACGCGGCGGGCGCAGCGGTGCCGGCGTCAGCTGCCGGTGCGGCGCTCAGAGCGGTGCCGAGCACCACCGTCGACAGCACGACGGCGGCCAGCAGACCCGGCCGCAGACGGCGGAACAGCGAGGACGAGCGAACGCCTGTCATACGTCGACGATGCCGCAAGATATCGATGAACGCCAACGTGTCTCACGCCTCGGCCGGCGGCTGGCCCGGCTCTTGGTGGATCGTCGCCACGCCTCTCCTCCTACGCCGGCACTACGTCGCTCGATGAGCGTGCTGGTGAGGCAGCGATTCGCTGGGAGCGATACCAGTGGGGCAAAATTTCACTCTCGCGATCGCTAAACTCGCCGCAACGCCGGCACCGCCCGCAGACATCAGCCTGCGCCAGCCCCCATCGAATGGAGACGCCTGTGACCCGCGACAAGGCGGCACCCCCCGGTATCGACCCCAACATTCCGAGCGTGGCCCGGGTTTATGACTTCTTCCTGGGCGGCAAGGACAACTTCGAGGTCGACCGGAAGGTCGCCGAGCACGCCCTGCGGATCACACCGGACGGGCCGGCAGCCGGCCAGGCGAACCGGGCCTTTCTGCGTCGAGTGATTCGCTTCCTCGTCAGCGAGGCGGGCATCGACCAGTTCCTCGACATCGGATCGGGGCTGCCCACCCAGGGCAACGTGCACGAGGTCGCCACCGAGCAGAACCCGAAGGCTCAGGTGGTCTATGTGGACAATGACCCGATCGTCCTGACGCACGGGCGGGCCCTGCTCGCCGCGGAGGGCACCGCGACGGTGATCCAGGCGGACATCCGGGAGCCGCAGGCGATCCTCAACCATCCGGACGTACGTCGGTTCCTCGACTTCGACCGGCCGATCGGGTTGCTGCTCTTCGCGATCCTGCACCACCTCGGCGACGACGAGGACCCGAAGGCGGTGGCGGCCGCGTTGATCGACGCGCTGCCGTCCGGCAGTTACGTGGCGATCTCGCACTTCCGCGACCCGGGCGAGCGAGACCCAGAGGGCTCCCGCAAGGCCCGCGAGGTCGAGCGGGTCTTCAACGAATCGTTGGGCACCGGCCGCTGGCGTACCGACGAGGAGATCCTCTCGTTCGCCGACGGGCTGACGGTGTTGGAGCCGGGGCTGGTGCCGCTGGCCGAGTGGCGTCCAGAGCCGGATGCACCGGCTGCGGTGCAGACCGACACCTATCACACCTTCGTCGGGCTCCTCGCCCGCAAACCGTAGGCGTTCCGCCTTCCGTTCAGGCCCATCGGCGAGAGCTCGCCCAGGGCCAGGGCAGGATGCTGTTCGGCAGCAGAAAGGCCGCCTCCCGAACCCGGGAGGCGGCCTTCGACCTGCGGAAACTGAGAGCGGGTGACGCTGGTAGGTCGCGGTTCGTCAGGAGGCGGGTTCGAGGTCCCATTGGCTGGTCCACCAGCCGGCGGGCGCGGCGCCGTACTGGATGCTGCCGGTCATGTTTTCGGTATGCGCGTAGGTGCCATTCCAGCGGTTCTTCAGGCGCAGGCGACCGTCGACGGGCTCCTGGGTCCACTGCGCCGACCAGTAGGTGCCGGGCACCGCACCGGTCTGCACGTTGCCGGTCTGGTTCTCCACGTGCAGGTAGTTGCCGGTGGCACGGTTCTTGAGCCGGACGTAACCGTCGACGTTTTCGACGGCCCACTGGGCGGACTGGTCGGTGGTGGAAGCGGCGGCGTACTTGGCGGTGCCGCTGCCGTCATCCTTGACGTACTGGCCGGTCTGCCGGTTCTTCAGCCGCTGATAGGACACCGGGTAGCCGCCGTCCTTCTTGTAGACACGGAGGTAGTCGACGCTCCAGGTCTTGGGCCAGACGTCGTTGTGCCGACCGGAGCCGGCGTCGGTGTAGATGCCCATGATCAGCCCCATCGGCATGTTGGGGGCGTCGTTGATCGTCCGGTAGAGCTGGCCGTCGTAGTAGAACTTGATGTCGGTGGGCGTCCACTCCATGCCATACGTGTGGAACTCGGTGGTCGGCGACCCGCTGGGAACGGGGGCGATCGACGCGTACGAGCTGGACAGGAAGTTCGGGTCGCCCCAGCCGTGGGCGGCGATCCGCCAGTTGTTCGGCTCGTTGAAGAAGGTCTCGACCATGTCGACCTCGGGGTTGCGCGAGGCGCTGGAGGTGTCCCCGGTGCCGACCAGCCAGAGGGCCTGGTGGCCGCCTCCGCCGACGTTCGACTTCTTGGCGCGCAGCTCGACGTAGCCGTACTGGAACGTGTAGCCGTTGAAGTCGGGCTCGTGGTGGTTCAACGGCATCGAGGCGTTGAACTTGTGCCAGTAGTCCTTGTTGTAGGTCTGGAACGAGGAAATCTTCACCGTGCCGTCGTACTGCGGATTCCAGGCCGGGGTGTCGGCGTCGAGCCGCTGCGTGAGCACACCGTCGGCGATGGTGTAGCGCGCCTTGGCACCCAGCTCCCGGTTGGCCGGGGAGGTCCAGTGCGGCAGGTAGTAGGGCAGCCAGCGATTCGTGTTGAGGGTGCTGACGTCGAACTCTTCGGCGAAGTCGAGGGTGTAGCCCGGTTTGGCGAGCGGGCTGGGAGGGGTGTCGCCGGCCTGGGCCGCCGGGGCGGCGACGACGCCGGCGAGGGTGACGCCGAGGATCATCGAGCCCGCTGCGGCTAGAACTCTTCGAAAGCGATGCGCCATGAGGCACTCCCGGGGGAAACGAAAGAAAAGCTCTTTCGGAATATGCCGGTGAGCTCTGGCGCTGTCAAGAGCCATCGGTGAAGAGCTCTGCGCGCACCGCGTCCCGGGCGGTCTCGACAGCGCCGATGGCCACCGCGTCGTCTCCCAGCGCGGAGATCGCCAGACCTGGCAACTCGTACAGGATCTCGGCGAGGTGACGCCGCACCGGCTCCATGACCGTCTCACCGGCGCGCGCGACGCCGCCGCCCACCACCACCAACTGCGGGTCCATGGCGAGAACCATGGCGCCCACTCCCTCGGCGAGCGCCCGCGCGTAGTCGTCGACGGCCTCGACCGCGCGCTTGTCCCCCCGCCTGGCCTGCGCGAAGACCCACTCGCGTGAATTCATGCCGGGGGCGACCCCCGCGTCGGAAAGCAGCTTGCGGGGTGCCGCCTCCCAGCCCAGGCCCGGGTGCCGGCCGATCTCGCCGGCAGCCCCCCGGCCGCCGCCGAACGGCCTGCCGTCCACCAGGACGCCGACGCCGAGGCGGTGCCCGGCATGCACGTACAGGACGTGGTCGACCCCCTGCGCGGCACCGACCCGGTGCTCGGCCAGGACCGCGAGGTTGGCGTCCTTGACGGCGCTCACCGGGCAGTCAAGGCGGGCGGTGAGTTCCTTGGCCAGTGCCGTGCCGGTCCAGTCCGGAATGGCCACGCTCAGCCGTACGACACCGTCGGTGATGATGCCCGGGGAGCCGGCGCAGGCCGCCCACAACCGCGGCGAGTCGGCCGGCATCGTCCGTCGCAGCAGGTTGACAGCGGCGTCGATGCGCCCGGCCGGGTCCAGGTCCGGGTGGATGGCGGCCCGTGCAGCCGCCACCTGCGCGCCGGCGAGGTCGGTGATCCGCACCGACACCGCGTGCGCCCCGATGTCGAGGCCGGCCAGGATGCCCGCGTCCGCGGCGAAGCGGTACCGCTGCGCGGGCCGTCCTCCGGTCGGGGCGTTGTCGAATCCGTCCAGAACCAGGAGTCGAGACTCCACCAGTGAGGTCAGGATGCCCTGCACGGTGGGGCGGGACAGCCCGGTCTCCCGGGCGACACCGCTGATGGTCAGCGAAGGCCCCTCGTAGAGGAGCCGCAGCACACGACGCGTGTTCAGGTGCCGTAAGGCGCTCTGGTCCCCGCCTGGAAGAGCATCACCTACGGTCATTCGCTGCCCCTTGACGTGCGTTCGTAGACGGCTCACTATAGCGAACGCAAGTTTCCTTCGAAACCACTCCTGCCCTGGGAGACCTTATGAAGTCCATGACATCCGTGAAGAGTGCGCTCAGCGCGGCAGCCGTGCTTCTCGCGCTCGGCGCATGCGCACCCGGCAGTTCCTCCGGCGACGAACCGGCCGCCGACGCGAACGCGCCCGTCCAGACCGGCGTTCCGAGCGGACAGGTGGAACTCAACCTGATCGCCACCCCCGAGTCGGGTGCCGCCATGAAGGACATCATCCCGGCGTTTCAGACGAAGCACCCCAACGTCAAGATCAAGTACGTCGACACCACGTACGACGACTACAACAAGTCCCTCAACCTCGCGCTGTCCAGCGACACCTCGCCAGACATCGTGCTGCTCAACGCGGTGGGCACCACGGTCAAGGACCAGTTGATCCTCAACCTCCAGCCCTATGCCAAGGCGTACGGCTGGGAGTCGGCCTACCCGGCCGGACAGCTCAACCAGTGGCGGGTCGCCACGGACGGCACCACCCTTGGTTCAGGCGACCTGTACGCGGCACCCGCGTCCTTCTCCCAGGTCGGGCTCTACTTCAACAAGGCCAAGTTGAAGAAGCTCGGCATCGCCGCGGCTCCGGCCACGATCGAGGAGTTGGAAGCCGCCCTTGCCAAGGCAAAGGCCAGCGGTGAGACCCCACTCCAACTGGGCAACAAGGAGGGCCACGCCTCCTTCCCGATCCAGCTCATCGGTCAGTCCACGGACGGCCCGGCCGCGTACGCCAAGTGGGTCTTCGGTGAAGGCGGAGCCACCTTCGACACCGCTGGGAACACCAAGGGCGCCCAGAGCATCACCGACTGGGGTACGAAGGGCTACTACTCCAAGGACGCCAACGGCATCGACCTCCAGGGTGCGGTGGACAAGTTCACCAAGGGCGACGGCGTCTTCTTCGTGGACGGTTCCTGGGACTCGAAGAAGATCGGCGATGCGCTGAAGGGCGACGCCGGCTTCGTGCCCTTCCCCGGCCCCAAGGCCACCGCCATCGGCACCTCGGTGGCATACGGGATCTCGCGTAAGTCGAAGAACGCGCAGGCCGCCGCCGCCTTCCTGGACTTCCTGCGCGGCCCGGAGGCTGCCAAGGCCTCGTTCGCCCAGGGCTTCCTGCCCTCGGACACCTCGACGGTGACCGCTGAGCCCGGCACCATCTCCGCCGACCTGATCGCCGCGTGGAACAAGGTCAACGCCGATGACGGGCTCATCGGGTTCAACAACAACGCCACCGCGACCATGAACGACACGCTGGTCGCCGAGACCCAGAAGCTGATCGCCGGCAAGGTCGCCCCCGCCACCTTCATCCGGGCCGTCCAGTCCGACTGGGCCAGGACGCATGGCTGACAGCCTCGCGAATCGCGTGGCCGTCCGGGACCGCACCGTCGTCGCACCCGCGACGCCGGTGCGGGCCCGGCGGTCGCGGGCACGACTCGTACCGCTGCTCTACACCGCACCGGCGCTGCTCTTCTACGCGGCCTTCGTGATCGCGCCCTGGCTGCACAGCCTGTGGATCTCGTTCTGGGACTGGAACGGGATCGGCGTCGCCACCTGGGCCGGGCTCGACAACTACCGGGAGATCCTGGCCGACCCGGCGCTGCGGCTCTCCCTGGTCCACGCCTTCGGGCTGATCCTCTTCTACTCGGTCATCCCGATCTGTTTCGGCCTGGTGCTGGCGGCGCTCGTCGCGAACGTGCCCTGGAAGGGCATGCCCTTCGTCCGTACCGTGATCTTCCTGCCGCAGATCCTTCCGCTGGTCGCGGTCGGCAGCGTGTGGAAGCTGTTCTTCGACGACGACGGACCCTTCAACGCGCTGCTGCGCGCGGTCGGCCTGTCCGACTTCACCCGGGCCTGGCTGGGTGACTTCACCTGGGCCTACCCTGCGGTCGGAGTCGTCGGGACCTGGGTCTCGACCGGGCTCTGCTTCCTGCTGCTCTACTCCGGAATCGGCAAGATCGATCCGGCCCTGTACGAAGCCGCCCGGCTCGACGGCGCCCGCGCGATCCACGAGTTCTGGCACGTCACAGTGCCGGGTCTGCGCCGGGAGTTGTCGGTGGCGGCGACCGTCACCGTGATCGCCGCCCTGGCCAGCTTCGACGTCGTCTACGTGATGACCGGCGGCGGCCCCGGCGAGTCGACCATGGTGCCCGGTGTCGCCATCTACCGGCTGACCTTCACCGCAGGGCAGGTCGGCACCGCCTGTGCGCTCGCCGTCGTCCTGTCCCTGTTGACCTGCGCGGTCATGTTCGCCCTCAACCGCCTCACCCGGGAGAAGCCATGATCCGGTCGCTGACCCGGTTGTCGCTGCTGGCTGCCACAGCCTCGGTGCTCGTCCCCTTCTACGCGATCCTCGCCGCGTCGCTGCAACCACAGGACAATCTCAGCCCGGGCCTGGCCTGGCCGTCGGACCCGCAGTGGCACAACTACGTCGACGCCTGGTCGACCGGCGGTTTCGCGGACCTCATGCGGTCCAGTCTGATCATCGCGCTCGGCGTCGTACCCCTCGCACTGGTGCTCGCTACGCTCGCCGGATACGGGCTGGCGATGATGCGGCTCGCCGTCCGGGGGCCGATCTTCGCATTGCTCATGCTGGGTCTGGCCCTGCCGTACGAGTCGATCGTCATCCCGCTCTACTACGACCTCAAGTCGATCGGTCTCCTCAACACCTACTGGGCCGTCATCCTGCCGCTCATCGGGGCATTCATGCCGTTCGGGGTGTTCTGGATGCGGAGCCACTTCGAGTCGCTGCCGCCGGAACTCACCGAGGCCGCCGAGATGGACGGCGCGTCCAGCAGGCAGATCCTGCGCGAGGTCCTGCTGCCCACCGCACGGCCGGCGCTCACCACCCTCGGCCTCCTCTACTTCATGTGGGCGTGGAACCAGTTCCTGCTCGCGCTGATCCTCATCCAGGACCCGGCGATGCGTACGGCGCCGTCCGGGCTCGGCAAGTTCATCCAGGCCTACGGCCGCAACATCCCGCTGCTCAGCGCCGGAACGATCATCGTCATCGTGCCCGTGGTCATCCTCTACCTCTTCTTCCAGCGCCACTTCGTCAAAGGCATCCTTTCCGGCGCCATCAAATAGGAGACACCTGATGTCCATCACACTGGCGATCGCCGGTGCCGGAGCGCGCGGTGCGGCCTACGCGCGGCTCGCCGCCGCCACCACCAGAGCCACGATCGCAGCTGTCGCCGATCCCGATCCCGCCCGTCGCATCGCCCTGGCCGACGAGTTCGACGTACCCGCGGAGCGCCGGTTCGCCTCGTGGGAAGACCTCGCCGCACAGCCCCGGCTCGCCGACGCGGTGATCGTCGCGACCCCCGATCGCGCGCACGTCGAGCCGGTGGTGGCCTTCGCCGAGCGCGGCTACGCGATCCTGCTGGAGAAGCCGATGGCGCCGCTGCCCGAGCAGGCGGAACGCATCGTCGCCGCAGCCGTCGACAACGACGTCCTCCTCGCCGTCTGTCACGTACTCCGATACACGCCCTATTCCCAGACACTCAAGCGGCTCATCGACTCCGGGCGGATCGGCGCGATCGTCAGCATCGACCACCTGGAGCCTGTCGGCTGGTGGCACCACGCCCACAGCTACGTGCGCGGCAACTGGGCGGTGGAGGCCGAATCCTCCTCGATGCTGCTCGCCAAGGCCTGCCACGACGTCGACTGGCTCGGCCACCTCATCGGCCGACCGGTCCGACGGGTCTCCTCCTTCGGCGGCCTCGCCCACTTCCGGCCGGAGAACCGTCCGGCCGGAGCGACCGGGCGCTGCGTCGACTGCCCGGTCGAACGATCGTGTGCCTACTCGGCGATCCGGATCTACGAACGATTCCTCGGTGACCCCGTCCACGAGGCATGGCCGCTGGGCGTGCTCACCGACGACGTCAGCGCGGAGGGCGTCCGCAAAGCCCTGGAGGACGGGCCGTACGGCGTCTGCGTCTACACAGGCCGCAACGACGTCGTCGACCACCAGGTGGTCAACCTCGAATATGAGGGTGGCGTCACGGTCGCCTTCACGGTGACGGCCTTCACCGCGCTCGACTTCCGCAAGACGCGAATCTTCGGCACGCTCGGCAGCATCGAGGGAGATGGCCGCACCCTGCGCGTCCACGACTTCCTCACCGACACGGTCGAGACCATCGACCTCGATCCCGACGGCGACGCCTCAGCCGCCGACGGACACGGCGGCGCCGACGGGGCGCTCATCGAGGCGTTCATCGCGGCGGTCGCCACCGGAGACCGCTCACTGGTCACCTCCGGACCCGAGGAAAGCATCTCCTCACACCGAGTCGTCTGGGCGGCGGAACGGTCCCGCGCTACCGGCAACGTCGTCGAGCTGACTCCGGCCACGTCGATCTAGGAATACGCCGGCCATCCGCCGAGCGAAACCCCGGGGCGACCAACTTGCGGTCGCCCCGGGAGGATGGCCCCTCCGCTGGTGCTCGATCTTGGAGGATCCGCAAACCCGGCCCGCAGCTCGCGCTTCCGGGTCTGGCAGGGCCAGGGCAGGCCGCAGCCACCACAGCTCCAGATCGGCATGACCGCCCGTGGACGGTCACCGCACACCCGCCAAGAAGCAACAGGTAGTGATCGCCCGTGCCTGCCGGCTGGTCGCCCATTCAACCTGCCAGCACGAGTACGGCGTGAGCCGCCCACCTCGTACGTCGACCTGGCCCATCGACACGCGGCGGCCGGACCGTAGGAACCTGATCCTGCGGGTCACGCTTTGTCATAGGCCTTGAGTAGCTTCTATGCAACGCGGACCACACGCCGAAGGACGGCCAAAGATGCGACTACCGGTCAGGCGAGTCGAGCGCACCGAGACGCCGGTCATGTTCGTGGCCGCCACGGACGGGTCCGCCGAGATCGGGCCAGCCTGGGACCACCTGGAGACCGTGCTCGGATCGCTGCGTGGGCGCAAGTTCCTCGGGGTGTTCGACGACTCCGGCATCTACCGCTGCTGCGTGCAGGTCCGCGTCGGCGACGAACCTGACCAACTCGGGCTGCAGTCCGGCGTCGTTCCAGGAGGCCACTACCTGAGCGCAACCGTGCGGGGTCCCCAACCCGCCGCCTATGCCCTGCTCACCCCGACCTTTGAACAGTTGTCGGGCTTCGGCGATCGAGACGACACTCGCCCCAGTATCGAGTACTACCGCCGCCACGACCGGATCGACCTGCTGATGCCCATCCGAGGCAGGGCTGAACCACCCGGTCGCTACAGATCAGCGATGGGCCCCCGAGCGGGAACAGCACAAAGGTCCGCCCCGACGACGACTGCCTGAAGTCCCCCTACTGCCCGGGTTCCAATACGACGACTGGGATCTGACGGGTGGTCTTCCGCTCGTAGTCGGCGAAGCCTGGATACGCGGCCTTCTGCGCGCTCCAGATCCGTTCCCGTTCGTCCCCGGCGGCAACTCTGGCGACCAACTCGACCTTGTCCGTACCGATCTCGGCTTGGGCCTTCGGGTTAGCGAGCAGGTTGTAGTACCAGTCGGGGTTGGTGGGCGCACCGCCCTTGGACGCGAACACGGCATAGCCGCCGTCCACCTTCTGGTACATCATCGGGTTCACGCGAGGCTGGCCGCTCTTGGCACCGACCGTGTGCAACAACAGCAGCGGGGCGCCGGCGAACTGACCGCCGACCTGCCCACCGTTGGCGCGAAACTCTGCGATGATCTTGTCGTTCCAGTCGCTCATGCCTTCTCCTCGCCCCGCGCACCAGCTCCGTCAACACGATTCTGACAGTCTCGGGCGCCCACTGCTTGCTTGCGCAGGGCTGCGGTCGCCACGTACACCGATGTAGATTCTCGGCCGTGGGTGAGAGTCGTTTCGAGCGCTATGACCGGTACGAACGGTCTCTTGTTGACGTACTCAACCTTCTCAACCTCGCAGCGCCGCTCGCACCTTCCGGCGACGAGCGGAACGACCCGCAGGCCCGACGGAGCTGGCAATGCACCGTGGCCTGGATGATCATGCAGGAGGCGGTACCGCCGCAGCCCGAGGAGTTGTTCGAACCGCTGATGCTCGCGGGCGTCTACGAACCTGACCCAAGTCACACCCTACGACTCATCAGACCAGCACTCGCTGCTTTCGGCCGCCGACGCGTCCAGACCCGGCTGCTCGAATATCTTCGAACGGGAACCGATTACGAGATCATCGGCGCTGCCGACGCCTGGTACTGCAGTTACACGCGCGTCACGGGCAGCGACGCCGAGAACGATCCGTGCACCGACCTGCGGCATGCCTTCCAGGCAACCGGCCTGCGCATATTCCTGGCCAACGACCACCCGGGAGTCCGCGCCCGTTTCATCACCCTGCTGAACCTTCGCGCAGACGACAACCCACCAGAGCTGCGCCCGCTGGTCTCCGAGGTGCTGAGCATCGTTCGCCCGGCGTGACACTGCGTCTGTTCACGTGATGGGGAAGAAGCCCAGACCGTAAGAGCCGACATCTGCGCGCGGCTGGGCGTTGAGGCGCGCCCCAGGGGTGGGCGTTGTGGCACACCTGGGACCAACTCCTAATATTTTCGCTGGCTCACTCGACTGGCGATCTGGCCTGTTGACGAGCGCCCGTCCGGGCTCTCACGCGGCGCAGGTGTTCACGGGCGTCGTGCCGGTGGGCGAAGTGCGACAGCAGGTCGTCGTGGCGGAACTGATACGAGATGCCAGCTGGGCGCAAGAAGCCGAACGCGCACATTCGCTGCAGGCAGCGGGCCGGTGCCGGAGGCATCCGGAACGCCGAGGCGACGATCATTGCGAGGTAGCGCCGCCAGAGCGCGCAGGCGACCGTCTCGCCGACGATTACGCAATAGCCGAGACCCAGCACGGCGCCGGGCCACAGACCCCAGGTGTAACTGAAGGCCCACACCACTGCCGGGCAGGCGACTGCCGCGGAGAGCCGGGACACCGTGCGCTCGTGGCGCAGGACGCCGAGCGGACCGACGATCTCCGGGCGGGCATCGGTAGCCAAAGTCTGTCCAAACCCGACGGTCAGCCCGATCGCGAGCCACGACGTGGCGAATCCGATCAGCCCGACCAACGGGCCAAGGAGCAACCAGGCGGCCACGCCGATGAGCAGGGCCGTTGCTGCCTGCGGTAGGAAGAACCGCGGATTGCCTAGCCGGGACCAGTCTGGGGTGGCCGCTGGCACCCACGGCTTCGTGCTCGTCCGCGCCAGCATCGCCGCCCAGGTCAGAGCGCCGACAAGCAGGACACCGCGGCCGAGCCACCCCCGTGGCCACAGGAACAGAGCCAGCCAGACGAAGCCGGGCGCTGACAACAGTACGCACATGGCGAAGTCCACGATGCGTGGTGCCCGGCGGCCTGCGATCGGCCAAAGTCGGTGCAGCACGATGTCGCGGGACGGCAAGGTCCGTCCTGCGAAGCTGGCCTGGGTCACGCGATTGTGTTCCAAGTGGCGCGCGTACCGCGACAGCCAGTACAGGTCTGCGACGTTGCGGAGGCGGCGCCACATTGGGCCTGTCAGGACCACTGATTCCACGTAGCGCGCCACCAGCGACCTGACATCAGCCGCCTCCGCGCCGGTGACCAGTTGCCCGGAGGAACCGCCAACCTCCCGCCGGTTGCGGGCTAGCTCCGCCACCATGCTGAGCTGCCACGGGCTTCTCAGCGCCTTCACCTGGCCGGCATCCCGCAACGACTCGGCCAGGCTTTCCGCCACCGGGAAGCGGTCGGTGCCTCCGATGGAGCGCGACAGGTAGGTTGTGGCGTCGGCGTAGCCGACCGGCCGAACCGTGTACGCGGTCAACGTGTGATGTTCGCGCAGGTCCACTCGGATCGCCCGCCAGGTGGTCTGGCGACAGGTGAGTAGGAACGGTGGCCGCTTGCCGCGCAGCCGCCACTCGACGAGCCGCTGGAGAAACCACTCGGCCGGCTCCACGGCCTCCTCCGTGCTGCAGAGTTCGTCGAGTCCGTCGAGCAGGGGCAGCACGTCGCCCGACTCGATCAGCTCTCGGGCGGATCGGCGGGATACGTTGAGTTCGACCGCGACGAAGCCGGCTAGCCAGGTCGTGATGTCGTTCTGACCGGTCCAGCGGCTCAACGGCACGACCAGTGGAAGTACCCGCGGATCGTCGTTGACCAACTCCAGCGCGATCCGCAGCGTGCTGTACGACTTCCCGCGACCGGGGTGGGCGACCAGGACCGCCCGTGTCTGCCGGTGCCGCAGCCCGTCGGCGAGAGCCCGCAGCGTCGTATCGGGTTCGCCGCCTGCCCCATACGCCAGGTCGATGTCCTCCGCGGTCCGGCGCATCTGCGCGGCCCGGGCGGCGACGTCGCTGGCGACCTTCAGTTGCAGTCGCGCGAGCAGCCCGAGTGGCTCCTCTCGACGGGCCAGCCAGCGCAGGCACTGCACCATCACGACAAGCAGGGCCACCGCGCCAAGGATCGTGCCCAGGTAGCCGGACTGGCCGGAAGGCGTCGGCTCGGCCCGGTAGGCCGGGATGAACCGGATAACGGTGACCACGAGAACTACGCCGACGAGCACTGTGAGCACAGCGGCCGTCCAACGCAGTATCTGTTGTCGTCGGGACCGGGTCATCGCAGCGTTGGAGACGGAGGCATGTCGATTCCTTCTCAGGTCGTTGTCCGACGATAACTGATGGCTGCCCGACGAATCTGCGTCGCCAGGGTGAGGCTGGAATGCTCCGGCGAGGACGCCACGGCGCGAACGTCCAAGTCCTCGCCGACGCCGCCGGACGGCCGATCTGGGCCTGCTGTCGACGGCGGTAATGGGAGGGCGACGCTCGCCCTTTGGTCCTAGAGTGCGATCCATGTCGGGCCGACGGGAACGCATACGTCGAGAGCTGGGCGGCTTCCTCAAGCAGTACGGCCGCAGTTCTCGATCCCGTAACGGGATGGATCCCAACGATCGCCAGTACAGCCGCAAACTGGAAACCCAGATCAAGCGGCTACGCCCTGAGGACCTCGACTCTCTGATGCGAGACGACGAAGGGGACGCCCAGTAGCAGGCACCGGAGCTTTGGAACGGCGCCCCTTGCCCCCAGGCAACCAACACGGGGAGCAGGTCGGTTGTGCCGTCGCACTATGGCCGTGTGGGTCACGCGAAGGCGCCGGCATTGGGCACAATCTCCCGGTGGTGTTCGACTTTGGTATCGCTGGTTACCAGCCGGGTTGGCTCAACGGGGTCGACGAGATCGCCGACCGTCACGGTCACCGGCTGCAGAGCCTTGTCGGCCGCCGACTGACTTCTACCTGGCTGGTGTGGGATGACGACCGCGACGACTGGTTCGCTGACTGCCCGGTAGTGCTCGACTTCGCAGGGGAACGCCTGGAAGTCAACCACCAGAAGTTCGACGATCTGTCGATCACGTGGAACTCGATCGACGTGACCCGGAGGCCAGAGTGGCCGACATCGGACGGCTTCCAGCTGCGGTGGCGCGATGATGTCCCCGCCGTGTTGGCGGCCCGGTGCGGGCAGCGGATTGATGCGGTAGAGCTTCTCGGGTCAGCAGCGCGAAGCAGGCGATGAGCGCACCATATCCAGCTCGGCCAACTCGCCGGTGACGTCAACGCGGATCGGCCCGCCCGGCCGGCCAGGGAGGCGCACCGCGAGCCGATGCCCGTCGCGGACCAGCTCACCGCCGCAGCGACCGGGCGCCCAGTGCGTCACCGCGCCCGATCCCAGCAGGTGTGACCGGCTCGGGCCGAGCCGAGCGCCCCGACCGCGTACGTGCAATGGCGATCGCTGAACCCGCCCACATGATCAGAGTGGCGGTTGACCTGTGGTTGCGCTGACCTGGTCCGGCAGGTCCGGGCCAGACGCCCGGTCGCCGCCGTCTCGCAGCCGGATGGAATGCCATGCCGCGCGTACGTGGCTGCGCATGACCGACTCCGCCCAGTCGGGGTCGGGCGCGGCCAGGGCTGCCACCAGTTCGTGATGGTGAACCAGGCTACGGCGCAGCGCGTCCGGGCTGTAGCGGGAGAAGGTTCGCCAGACGAGCGGCATCTGGATCACCGATGAGACGACGCCGGCCAGTCGGCTGTTGTCGGACGCCTCAAGGATCATCCGGTGGAACCGATTGTTCAGCTCGGTGAGCTCGTCCACATCGGTCGGTCGTCCGTCCGGTGCCACCTCGTCCATCCGGTGGGCCAGCGCGTCGAGCGCGTCCACGTCGATGGTGCCCGTGGTCGCCGCCAGTCGGCAGCCCCACGGCTCGAGCACGGCCCGCAGGCTGAAGATTTCGTCGAGGTCGTGGATGCTCCAGGCCTGGACCTGCACGCCACGGTTGCGTTCGTGGCGGACCAGTCCCTCCGCGGTCAGCCGTCTGAGCGCCTCCCGGACGGGCGTCCGACTCACCCCGATCGACTCGGCCAACTCGCCCTCGCGGAGCCACGCGCCGGCCGACCGTTGCCCGGACAGGATCTGGTCCCGGATCAGCCGATAGGCGTCGTCGGCGGCGTGGCCGTTGTCGGCCTCCCGCGGTGGCGTGTGGTCGCTCATGATGCTCGGCACCGTAGCAACACGGCAGGTTGTATGCAATCTCTCTACGGGGCATTGACACCCGAGGAGCAGAGGCCTACTTTCCCTGCACAAGCTGCTGTAACGAGAGTCACAGACCTGTGAATTGCATGCAAAGAGACGTTGATTGAGAGGCTCATGAGCACTCCACTGCCGCTTGACGACATCCGGGTGATCGAGCTCGGCCAGCTGCTGGCGGGGCCGTTCTGCGGTCAACTCCTGGGTGACTTCGGCGCCGAGGTGATCAAGGTCGAGGATCCGGGTCGGGGCGACCCCATGCGACAGTGGGGGCGCGAGAAGCCGTACGGCAAGTCGCTCTGGTGGCCGGTGGTGGCGCGGAACAAGAAGTCCGTGACCGTGAACCTGCGGACCGAGCAGGGTCAGGATCTGGTTCGCGAGCTCATCGCGCGGGCGGACGTGTTGATCGAGAACTTCCGGCCCGGCACGTTGGAGCGCTGGGGCTTGGCCCCGGAGCGGCTGTGGGAGATCAACCCCGGCCTGATCGTCACCCGCGTGACCGGCTTCGGGCAGACCGGCCCGTACTCGTCACGTGCCGGATACGGATCGATCGGCGAGGCGATGGGCGGAATTCGGTACGTGACCGGCGACCCCGATCGCCCTCCGGCCCGGGCCGGCGTCTCTCTGGGCGATTCGCTGGCGGCGACGTTCGCCTGCCTGGGCACCCTGGTGGCACTGCACCAGCGCGGACGTACCGGTCGAGGCCAGGTGGTGGACTCGGCCATCTACGAGGCCGTGCTGGCGATGATGGAGTCGCTCATCCCCGAGTACCAGATCGCCGGCTACCAGCGGGAGCGGACCGGAACGACACTTCCGAACGTGTCCCCGAGCAACGTCTACCCGACGGCCGACGGCGAGATGGTGCTGATCGCGGCGAACCAGGACACGGTCTTCCGCCGGCTCGCCGAGGCGATGGGGCGGGTGGAGCTGGCCACCGACGAGAAGTACGCCACCCACGGCGCCCGAGGCCGGTGGATGGAGCAGCTGGACGGCCTGGTCGCCGAATGGAGCTCGACGCTCGCGGCCGACGATCTGCTCGAACGGTTGCACGCCCACGGCGTTCCGGCAGGCCGCATCTTCCGGGCCCGGGACATGCTCGAGGACCCGCACTTCGCCTCGCGGGAGGCGATAGTCCGGCTGACCCACCCCGGTCTCGGGGAGTTCGCCATGCACAACGTCGTACCCAAGCTCTCTGACAGCCCGGGCCGGGTCCGGCACGTCGGTCCCGAGCTCGGTGAACACAACGAGGACATCTATCGCGACCTGCTGGGGCTCGGCGACGACGCGATGGCGTCGCTGCGTTCTGCCGGCGTCATCTGAGGAGGAACCATGACCTACCGACTCGGCGTGGACGTCGGCGGAACGTTCACCGACATCCTGCTGATAGACGAGGCGACCGGAGAGACCTACCGGGCCAAGACCTCCTCCACGCCCGAGGACCAGTCCATCGGGGTGCTGCGTGGCATCGAGCGGGCCTGCGAGGCCGCCGGCGTGCCCATGTCGGAGATCACCGACGTGTTCCACGGCACCACGGTCGCCACGAACGCGATCCTCGAGGGCAAGGGCGCCCGGGTTGGGCTGGTCACCACCGACGGCTTCCGGCAGGTGCTCCAGATCGCCCGTTCCTTCGTGCCAGGTGGCCTGGCCGGCTGGATCATCTGGCCGAAGCCGGAGCCGCTGGCGGCGCTGGAGGACACCGTGGAGGTCGTCGGCAGGATCGGTGCCGACGGCGCGGTGGTGACCGAACTCGACGAGGCTGACGTCCGTACGAAGCTGCGCAAACTCCGGGCGCAGGGCATCGAGGCGTTGAGCGTCAGCCTGATCAACTCCTACGCCAACCCGCAGCACGAGCGCCGGGTGGCCGAGTTGTCCGCCGAGGAGCTTCCGGGCGTACCGGTGTCGCTGTCGTCCTCGGTGTTGCCGGAGCTTCGCGAGTACGAGCGGACCATCACCACCGTCGCGAACGCGGCCGTGCAGCCGCAGGTGGCGCGCTACGTGGCCAACCTTGAGGCGCAGCTGCGCGAGTCCGGGGTGGACGGCCGGCTGTGCATCCTGCGCAGCGACGGTGGTCTGGTCTCCGCGGCCGTCGCCGCGGACAACCCGGTGAACCTGCTGCTGTCCGGCCCCGCCGGCGGGGTTACCGGCGCGACCTGGGTGGCGGAGCAGGCCGGCTACCCGGACTTCCTGACCTTCGACATGGGCGGCACCTCCACCGACGTCGCCCTGGTTCAGGGGCTCACCCCGCGGGTGGGTCGGGAAACCACGGTCGGGGACCTCAAGGTCCGCGCCACCTCCGTCGACGTACGAACCGTGGGTGCCGGCGGCGGATCCATCGCCCACGTACCGCCGCTGACCCAGGCGCTCCGGGTAGGGCCGCAGTCAGCCGGTGCCGCACCCGGTCCTGCCGCGTACGCGGCGGGCGGTGAGCAACCGACGGTGACCGACGCGAACGTGGTGCTCGGCTACCTGCCCACCGACCTGGCCGGTGGCGAGATCACGCTGGACCGTGCGGCGGCACGAGCGGCGGTGAAGTCGATCGCCGACGCCACTGGGCTGGAGTCGGTCGAGGCCGCCGCCGCGGGCATCATCGACATCGTCAACGAGAACATGTTCGGGGCGTTGCGGCTGGTGTCGGTGCAGCAGGGCTTCGACCCGCGCGACTACGCGCTGGTGGCCTTCGGTGGCGCCGGCCCTTTGCACGCCAACGCTCTCGGCAGACTGACCGGGGCCTGGCCCGTGATCATTCCGCCGTCGCCGGGAGTGCTGTGCGCCTACGGCGACGCGACGACCAACCTGCGCGACGAGTCGGTGCGGACGTTGGTGCGCCGCTTCAACGAAATGACCGACGAGAGCCTTCGCGCGGTACTCACCGAACTCGCGAGCAAGGCGTGCTCCACGCTCAGCGAGCAGGGCGTCCCCGAGGATGAGCAGCACGTCGTCTACTCCGCCGACCTGCGCTACCACGGACAGGGCTTCGAGATCCCGGTAGCCGTCGACATCGACACCTTCGACGGGAACGGCGGTGGGCTCGCGGCCCTGCGGTCGGCGTTCGACGCCGATCACCAACGACTGTTCTCCTTCGTTCTCGATGCCGAACACGAGCTGGTGACCGTCCGGGCCACCGCTCACGGTCCCCGGCCCCAGGTCGCCGCGCCCGAGCTGGAGCATGGTGACGAGGACCCGAGCCCCGCACTGCGGGCCCACCACCGCATCTGGGTCGAGGGCGCCGAAGTGGAAGCCGGCATCTACGACCGGACCCTGCTGCGGGCGGGCAACGTCGTGCCCGGTCCGGCGATCATCACCGAAATGGACTCCACGACCCTCGTGCTGCCCGGACACACGGCGGCGGTGCATCCCAGCGGCAGCCTCCTCATCCGCCCCGTCGACACCCACCGGGAGAACTGACCATGGCACGCCTCATCGAGACCGCTACCGGACCACTTCGCTCCGTGGATGTCGACCTGGTCACCATCGACCTGATCGAGAACGGGCTGCGCAACGCCCGCTACGAGATGGACGAGGTGCTCTTCCGGACCGCGCTGTCGCCGGGGATCCGTGAACAGCACGACGAGTTTCCGCTGATCGCCAACCCTGACGGCAAAATGATGGTGGGACAGTTCGGGCTGTCCATCCCCGACTTTTTGGAGAACTTCGACGGCGACATCGAGGAGGGCGACGTCCTGCTGACGTCCGACCCCTACTCCTGCGGTGCGGCGATCAGCCATGCGAACGACTGGCTCGTGGTGCTGCCCATCTTCTTCGAGGGCCGCATCGTGGGCTGGGCGGCGATGTTCGGGCACATGTCCGACGTCGGCGGCAAGACACCGGCGTCGATGCCGACCGATGCCCGCACCATCTTCGAGGAGGGCGTGGTGATCCCGCCCTTCAAGCTGTACCGCAAGGGCGTGCTCGCCGAGGACGCCCTGCGGATCATCCTCAACCAGGTGCGGAAGCCCGACTGGAACCGCGCCGACCTCAACGGCATCGTCGCGGCGTGCCGGACCGCTTCCCGTCGGGTCCAGGAGATGTGCGCCCGGTTCGGGGTGGACACGTACAACTCTGCGCTCGACCAGCTCCTGGACCGCAACTACCGGGCCATGAAGATCCTGCTCCACGCGGTCTTCAAGGAGGGCGAGACGCTGTCGTTCACCGACTACATCTGCGACGACGGCCTCGGCTACGGCCCCTACGAGCTCAAGCTCAGCCTGACCCGTACCGGTGACAAGGTGCTGCTGGACTTCACCGGCAGCAGCCCGCAGGCGCAGGGCCCGATCAACTACTACATCAACGAGAACCTCGTCCGGATGTTCTTCGGCATCTACATGATCACCGTCGCCGACCCGCAGATCCTCTGGAACGACGGCTTCTACCCGCTGGTCGACGTCACGATCCCCGACGATTCGTTCTGGAAGCCCACGTACCCCGCCGCCCTCAACGCGCGTAACCACGGCATCGGTCGCGTCTTCGACCTGTTCGGCGGCCTGCTCGGTCAGACGAACCCCGGGCTGCTCAACGCCGCCGGCTTCTCGTCATCGCCGCACTTCATGTATTCGGGCACCTACGGGCCCGGCGAGCGCAAGGGCGAGTGGTTCCAGCTGTACTCGATCGGATTCGGCGGGATTCCCGGCCGACCGCTGGGGGACGGCCCGGACGGCCACTCGCTGTGGCCGTCGTTCGTCAACATCCCGTGCGAGTACCTGGAGTCCTACTACCCGCTCCGGATCGAACGCTGGGAGACCATCGCGGACACCGGTGGCGCCGGGCTTCATCGCGGCGGGAACGGCGTCGACGTGGCCTACCGGTTCCTGGAGGCCGGCACGATCGCGATC
The DNA here is from genome assembly GCF_003857035.1 of Micromonospora arida. Taxonomy (GTDB): domain Bacteria; phylum Actinomycetota; class Actinomycetes; order Mycobacteriales; family Micromonosporaceae; genus Micromonospora; species Micromonospora arida. The sequence goes on along the minus strand of NZ_QGSY01000087.1, from coordinate 51,025 downwards.
CACGACGACCGCTGGCTCACCTATCCGTGGGGGGTCAACGGTGGCGAGCCCGGTGCGCGCGGCCGCAAGTGGCTCGAACGCGCCGACGGCGGCACCGAGATCCTGGGCAGCAAGGTGCACGACGTGCCCGTAGCTCCCGGGGACGTGCTGCACTTCGTCACCTGGGGTGGCGGCGGTTGGGGCGACCCGCTCGCCCGCGACCCGGAACTCGTCGGCCTCGAGGTCCGCCGGGGTCTGGTCAGCCCCACGGGGGCTCGCCGCTACGGCGTGGTCTGCGACGAGGCCGGCGCCGTCGACGTCGCGGCCACCGAGGAGGTACGGGCCGAGCTGCGTCACGGACGTCCGGACCCACTGCCCACGTTCGACATGGGACCGCCGATGGAAACCATCCTGGACCGGTGCCTGGAGGAGACCGGTCTTCCTGCTCCTCGGCCGCCTGTCGCCCGATGAGCCCCGTGCCGGACAGCAGCGACGACGGATTCGGGGGCGCACTCCTGCCCGGCGCCCGTCCCGCGGTGCTTGTCATCGACCTGATGCGGGCCTACTTCGACCCGGCCAGCCCCCTGTGCCTGCCGTCCGCGGACTGCCTGCCCTCGGCTGGCCGGGTCATCGCCGCAGCCCGCGACCACCGGGTTCCCGTGCTGCACACCCGCGTCGCGTACGGGCCCGGCGGTGTCGACGGAGGCCTCTTCGTCCGGAAGGTCACCGCCCTTCGGCAGCTCTTCTCCGGCGGTGGCGCGATGGGTGAGCTGATGCCGCAGGTCTCCCCCGCCGAGAATGAACTGGTGCTGGTCAAGCAGTACGCCAGCGCCTTCTTCGGCACGTCGCTGGCCTCCACCCTGCGGGCGGAGCGCATCGACACCGTCGTGCTGATCGGCGTGAGCACGAGCGGTTGTGTCCGTGCCACGGCGGTGGACGCGATCCAGCACGGTTTCGTCCCGCTGGTGGTCTCCGAAGCGGTGGCGGACCGCGCCCCCGGCCCGCACGAGGCGAGCCTGTACGACCTGCAAGCCAAGTACGCCGAGGTGATCAGCGAGGCCAGGGCCGTCGCGTACCTGTCGGAGGAGCGATGACAATCATGGTCGACATCGTGGAGGTTTCGCCCCGCGACGGTTTGCAGAACGAGGCGACGCTCCTCACCACCGCCGACAAGATCGAGCTCATCGAGCGGTCGGTACGCGCGGGAGCCCGGCGAGTGGAGGTGACCAGCTTCGTCAACCCCGCCCGCGTTCCGCAGATGGCGGACGCGGACGAGCTGATGGCCGCGCTCCCCCGCCGCGACGGCGTCCGATACGCGGGCCTGGTGATGAACCGCCGCGGCCTGGACCGAGCTCTGGCCGCGGGCGTCGACGAGATCAACGTCGTCGTCGTGGCCACGGACACCTTCTGCGGCCGCAACCAGGGCATGACCACCGCCCAAGCCTGTGACACAGCCGCAGTACTGGTGCGGGCGGCTCGCGAGGCAGGGGTGTTCACGACGGTGACCGTGGGCGCCTCGTTCGGATGCCCGTTCGAAGGCGAGGTCCCGCCGAATCGGCTGCGGGAGGTACTCACCCGGGTGCGGGACGCGGGTCCGGACGAACTGGCCCTCGCCGACACCATCGGAGTGGCCGTACCCTCCGACGTCACCGATCGGCTGACGCTCGCCCGGGAGGTCACGCAGTCCCGCACACCGCTGCGGCTGCACCTGCACGACACCCGGCACACCGGCGTGGCCAACGCGGTCGCGGCAGTCCAGGCGGGCGTCACCACCCTCGACGCCAGCATCGGTGGAACAGGCGGTTGCCCGTTCGCACCGGCGGCGACCGGAAACGTCGCCACCGAGGATCTCGTCTACCTCTTCGACCGGATGGGGCGGTCCACCGGCCTGAATGTGGAGGAACTGACCTCGGCCGTCTCCTGGTTGGAACGGAGACTCGGCAAGCAACTTCCCGGCGCTCTGCTCCGGGCGGGCGGTTTTCCCGCCTGAGCAGTGTCAGACCGTCACGTCGCCGCGTACGAGCGCCTTCGCGACGACGGTCCGCAGGATGTCGTTCGTGCCCTCGCCGATGCTCATCAGGATCGAGTCCCGGTAGAGGCGCTCGACCTCGAACTCGGTGGAGTAGCCGTAGCCGCCGTGCACCTTCATCGCGTCGATCGCGGCTTCGAGGGCCACCTCCGAGCAGAACACCTTGGCCATCCCGGTCTGCCCGTCGGCGCGACCGCGCCGGACCGCGTCGGCCGCCCAGTACGCCATCAGGCGGGCGGCCTGGAGCTGGATCGCGATGGTGGCGAGCTTGAGCTGGATCGCCTGGAACTCGGCGATGTGCTTGCCGAACGCCTTACGCTGCCGGGCGTAGGCCAGCGCCTCGTCGTGGGCGCGCTGCGCGATGCCGACCGACCGCGCGGCGATGTTGACCCGGCCCCACTCCAGGGCGGACAACGCCTGCTTGAGGCCGACGCCCTCGACGCCACCGAGCAACCGGTCCTTCGGTACCCGCACGTTGTCGAGAAGGATCTCGCAGGACTCGGTGCCCTTGTAGCCGAGCTTCGGGATGTCCCGCAGGACCTGGAAGCCGTCCAGCGTCGCGTCGACGAGCAGCACGCTCATGCCGGTGTGCGCGGGCGTGGCTTGCGGGTCGGTCTTGACCAGCACCGGCAGCGGGTCGGCGTACCGCGCGTTGGTGATCCACATCTTGGTGCCGTTGACGACGTAGTGGTCGCCGTCGAGGCGGGCGGTGGTGCGGATGCCCTGCAGGTCGGTACCGGCGTCCGGCTCGGTGAGGCCGATGCCGGTCCGCCGGGCGCCGGTGGCGAGGTCGGGCAGGTAGGCCTGCTTCTGCTCCTCGGTGCCGTGTATGGCGATCATCCGGCAGGCCAGGGAGTGGCTGCCGAGGATGCCGGCGATGCCCATCCAGCCGCGGGCGAGTTCCTCGAACACCAGCGCGAACGAGACCGGGTCGAGGTCGAGGCCGCCGTACTGTTCCGGCACGGTGATGCCGAACAGCCCCATCTCGGCCATCCCCCGCACGATCTCCGTCGGGTACCGCCCGGTTTGCTCCCACTCCCGCGCGACCGGGATGATCTCCCGGTCGACGAACGTGCGGAGCAGGGCGCGGAAGTCCTGCTGCTCCTCGGTGAGCGTGAAGTCCATGGGTAGCCTCCGTCAGCGGTGGAAGACCGGCAGCGCCCGGCCGTCGTCGAGGTCGAGCCAACCGACACGGACCGGGTCGCCGATCCGCCAGTCCTGCCCGTCGAGGGTGGACAGCACGAACGGTCCCTCGGCGAGCCGGATCCGGGCGATCGTGTACGGCACGGCAGCCCCCGGCACGGGCGCCCGATGCACCTCGGTGAACGTGTCCACGACGCCGTGGCCGGACGCCTCGACGAGCCCGAGATCCACCATCGACGAGCAGGCGGTGCACAGCGCACGCGGCGGATGCTGGACGTGCCCGCAGGACCCGCAGGTCTGCAGCGTGTAGCGGTGCTCCCGGGTGGCGTCCCACCAGCCGGCCGTCACGTCGTCGGGTGGCGGCACATGCATCACCGCACCCCCAGCACGACCGTCGCGTGCGTGGACAGGATCCCGCCGGTGCCGTGCGCCACGGCCACCCGGGCGTCGGGCACCTGCCGGGCTCCCGCCTCGCCGCGCAGTTGGCGGACCGCCTCCACCAGCAGCAGCACCCCGTACTGACCGGGATGGCAGTACGACAGGCCACCGCCGGAGGTGTCCAGCGCCAGCTCACCGCCGGGACGGATCCGGCCGTCCTGGATGAAGTCGAGCACCTCCCCCGGGCCGCAGAAGCCCAGCGCCTCGATGCTGAGCGCGGCGGTGATGGTGAACGAGTCGTACACCTCCAGCACGTCCACGTCAGCCGGTGTGATGCCGGCCCGGGCGAACGCCTCCCGGCCGGACTCGCGCGCGCCGGTGACCGTCAGGTCCTCGACCGCGGTCATCGACGTGTTCGTCGACCGTTCGCCGTACCCGAGGACCCGTACCGGCGGGTGCCGCAGGTCGCGGGCCCGGTCGAGCGTGGTGAGCACGACCGCTCCGCCGCCGTCGGTCACCAGGCAGCAGTCGGCGACGGTCAGCGGGCTGGAGACCATCGGCGCGGCGAGCACGTCGTCGACGGTCAGCGGCCCGGCGCCGTAGCGGAACGCGGCCGGGTTGAGCAGCGCCCACTCCCTGGCGGCGACCGCGATCTCGGCCAGCTTCTCCCGCGTGCCGCCGTACCGGTGGAAGTACTGCTGTGCCGCCATCGCGTAGTACGACAGCGGGTACAACGGGCCGTACGGCGCCTCGAACTGGGCCTCCGGGGTGTGCTCCTCGACGATGCCGCCGAGGCTGCGCGAGCGCGCGGAGCGCTGGTTCGACGCGAAGCTGATGACCACGGTGGACGCCTGGCCGGCGTCGATCGCCTGCGTGGCGCGGGCGACCATCATCTCGGCCGCCGACCCGCCGACGAACGTCGAGTCGACCCAGCGGGGCTGCTGCCCGAGATACTCGGCGAGCTGTGTGGTGGAGAAGCGGGACACTCCGGTGGTGGCCAGTCCGTCGACGTCGGCGAGGGTCAGCCCGGCGTCGGCGAGCGCCCGGGTGACGGCCTGGGTCTGCAGGGTGAGCGTGGACTTCCCGGTGTTGCCGAGATCGCACTCGGCCGCACCGACGATCGCGACGCCGGTCACCGCGCGGCCGGCCCGTCGGCCGCGCCGAGCAGAACCGTCGCGTGGGCAGGGCTGGCGGCGGGCCGTTGCGGGCCGTACTCGCTGGCCAGGATCGTGGCGGAGAGCTCGACCCGGACGCGGTCGGCGCCGACCTCGACCACGGTCGCCTCGCACCGCACGGTCTCGCCGGCGAACATCAGGTTCCGGAACGTGAACGACAACTCGTGCACGAAGCAGCGCGGGCCGAGCGCGTCCTGCAGCAGCTCGACGAAGAGCGCCCCGAACACCTGCCCGTCCACGACCGGGCCCGGGACCCGCGCGGCGGCCGCGAACTCGGGGTCGAAGTGCAGGCGGTACCAGTCCCAGGTCGCGCCGGCGTAGGCGACCATGTCGGTGAGCGTGATGGTGCGTTCCAGCGTGGGCAGCGCAGCCCCGACGTTCGGTGGCATCCGAGGTGTCATGCGGCACCGTCCAGGCTGACCAGGATGATCGTCTCCTCGTTGACGGCGAGCAGTTCCCCGTCCTGGTTGGTGTACGTCGCGCGCGAGGAGACCACGAGCATGTCCGCGCCGGTGCGGGTCTGCTTCTCGGTCAGGTCGTGGATCTCCCAGGTCGCGGTGATGACGTCGTCGGGGCGTACCCGGCGGTGGAAGGTGTAGCTGTTGCCGCCGCGAACCTGGCGGGTACCGGGGAGGTCGAGGTGCCAGGAGTGCCCGGCATAGCCGTCGCTGTCCATCGGGAGGTTCGCGTACTGGTTGGTTTCGCAGATGAGCGTCGGTGGGGCGGTCACGCCCGGCAGGCCCTGCGCGCGGGCGAACTCGGAGTCGGAGTAGAGCGGGTTGTCGTCGCCGACGGCCATGCCGAAGTACCGGCCGGCCGCGGCGCCGAGCGGTTCGGGCGCGGTGTAGACCTTCCTCGTGCCCAGCAGTGCGCGCAGGTCGTCGGTCAGCAGGCTCACGCCGTCTCCTCCGCTCCGCTGATATTCGGATACACCGCCGTCGGGAACACCTCGAGCAGGAACTCGGGGCGCAGCAGGGCCTTGCAGATCGCTCCGGTCGACGCCGGCCAGGGCGGGCTGAGCAGCCGTTCCCGCACGCCGGCCACGCCCCGGTACGCCGACAGCGCGGACTCGACGCAGTATTCGGTCGTCTCCAGCAGGTGTTCCGGTCCGAGGCCGGCGTGGCGCAGCAGGTGCAGGATCGCGCCGTACGTCGCCTCGGCCTGCGCCACGATGTCGTCGGGGTGCAGGGCCTGCTGCGTCTGCATGTCCAGCGCCGCGAACCCGGACATGTACAGGGTCCGGCCGGCCCTGACCCCGGGGGCGTAGGTGAGCGTGTCGTAGCGGGACCAGCCGGGGTTGACCAGTTCCAACCGGTGCCGGGAGGCGGTGACGTCGATCGCGACGAGCGCGTCCGGGTGGTGCAGCCGGCTCATCAGGATGCCGCCCGCGCCCGGGTACACGCCGGCGCCGCCGAGGCGTTCCCGCCGCACGCGGTGCGTCCGGCGGTACACGTCGCGGGTCTCCGGCGTCGAGTAGTCGTAGGTCGTGACGACCGCGTCGAGGGACAGCCCGACCGCCGTGAGCAGGTCGCCCGCCCGGTCCAGGCAGTAGGCGTACTGCGCGGCGAAATCCCCCGGGTGGACCACGGCGCCGGTGGCGTCGACCGGGAGCATCGTCGGTAGGTACACCGCGCCGTCGTGGCCGGTCCGCACGGTGGAGGCCTGCCACGCGCCGGCCGGCCGGGGCTCGCTGGCGGCCAGCACCTCGCCGCCGCCGCGGACCGCGTGCAGCTCGACCTCCAGCAGCGCGGTACGCCGCACGAGCCGCTCGACGACGACCGTCCGCAGCACGGGCTCGTGGTCGCCGAAGACCTCCCGTCGGACCGCCGCGGCCGCCTCGTACTCGGCGAGCCCGGCGACCGTCACGTTCTCGGTGACCCGGGTGACGTCCTGCGGCCCGAACTCGGCGGCCGCCAGGATCGTCAGCACCTTCTCGTACGCGGTGCGCGCCTGCGCCGCCATCTCCCCGGTGACCGTCATCCTGCCGACGGCCTCGTCGAAAGCGGCCGAGGTGTGGCCGGAGGTCCAGGCCGCGTCGCCCTCGGCGAGGCCGAGGCAGAACGTGAAGCCGTCGTACGGGAACCAGCGGAAGGAGGGCGGTTTGATGGCGTGTGGCGTCACGGGCGGTCCCTGCCTGTACCGGCGGCGGCCAGCGCCGCCATGAGCGGTTCGATGGTGTCCAGCTCGTCGAGACGGGACAGCAGGTCGACGACGTCTGTGGTGTCGCCACCGGCGTTGCCGTGGAACTTCGCGACGAGCTGCTCGTCGGTCAGCGGGTTGTCCGGGCCGCCGGCGCTGCGTGGCACGCTGCCGGGAACGGCCGAGCCGTCGACGAGCGTGATGCGGGCGGTGCCGGGCGCGTCGGCTGCGGGGCCGCCGGTGGGGGCAAGGTGCCAACGCACCAGCCGGGCAACGCGTTCCACCTCGGGTCGGGCGAGCGAGTCCGGCTCGTACGTTGCGGTGGTCAGGTCACCGTCGACGACGGCGGCGGCGATGCTCCACGGCAGCGAGAACTTCGCCGCGTACGGCGACACCGGCCGCGCCAGGTCCCGCCGGGTGTCGCAGACCGTGGGCACCGAGTCGGGGTGCACGTCGACGTCGATCGCGGCGACGTCGCCGGAACGGACACCGCCGCGGCGCACCGCGTCGCGGACCGCGTCGATCGCGGCGTGGGAGAGCTGGCACGCCGGGTACGGCTTGATGCCGATCCGGGTGGTCTCCCAGCGTGTGCCGAGCTCGGCGGTGATGGACGCGAGGTCGACCGCGCCGCTGGCCAGTGCGTCGTAGACACCGTGCGGGCCGTCGAGGACGTTCGCCGGGCCGCCGGCCCCGGCCGCGGCCAGCCGGGCGGCGAGGATGCCGGCGTGCGCGGCGAATCCCGGGTGCAGCTGCTTCGTCGAGGCTCCACTGTGCAGGAACGCGAGGAGCCCGCCGGCCTGGCTGCCTGCGATGCCGAGCGCGTCGGTCGTCCGCGCGGCGTCGAGGCCGAGCAGCCGGGACGCGACGATCGCCGAGGAGAACACGCCGGCCACCATCGTGGCGTGCAGCCCGCGGGCGTGGAAGCCGTGCGACGCGGCGGCGGCGACCCGGCACACGGTTTCGTAGCCGACGACGGCGGCCTCGAGCACGGCCCGGCCGGGCGCGCCGACCTGCTCGCCGACGGCGAACGCGGCCGGCAGCACCACGGCTGTGGCGTGCACGAGGCCGCCGGCGTGGGTGTCGTCGAAGTCCAGTGCGTGCACGAGGGTGCCGTTGGCGAGCGCGGCGGCGGGCGCACCGACGCGGCCCCGCGACCCGATGATCGTCGCCTCCGGCGGCCCGCCGAGTCCCCGGGCGACGACGACGGCCGGTATCGACGACGGCCCACCGGGCTCCCCCGTGGTCGGGCTGGCGCGCAGCCCACCCAACGCCGTTCCGACCCCGTCGAGCAGGTGCCGCAGCGCTGCGACCCGGACCGCGGCCGGCACTTCGACGTGGCCCGTGCCCCACTCGGCAAGCTCCTCGGCGATCATCGTGACATGGCTGTGGTGTCGAGGCCGTCAGGGGTGTCGGGGGTGTTCGCGCCGTGTGCCGGCTCGGCATCGCCGAACGCGCCGGCCGCCCGCAGCGCCACCACCTGCTGCGCGTCCAGGCCCAGGATCTCCTCGGTGACGAGTGCGAGGTCCTCGTTGCGCTGCGGTGCCCGGCGGTAGGTGGGCGTCTCGTCGCCGACCCGCACCGGGGACGCGAGCTGCCGTACCTCGCCGTAGCGGGGGTGGTCGGTGGTGACCACGAGGTTCCGGGCGGCGGTGTGCTCGTCCACCAGGGCCGCGCCGACGTCGTTGATCGGGCCGCACGGGATCGACCCGGCGTAGAGCTGCGTGAGCCAGTCGTCGACGGTCTTCTGCCGGAAGATCGCCTCCAACCGGGGCACCAGGTCGGCGCTGTGCTCCCGCCGGCTGGCGAAGGTCGCGTACGGCGAGCCGGCCTCGGCCCACTCCGGGTGGCCGACGATCTGGCACAGCCGGGCCCAGAACTTCTCCTTCGCGCAGCCGACGACCATCCAGCCGTCCTTGGCCTCGAACGCCTGGAACGGCACGAGCGACGGGTGGGCCGAGTGGTGTGTGCGGCCCGGCTGGAACCCGGTGTTCAGGTGCCACGTCGCGGGATAGGTCAGCATCGACACCGCGGTGTCGTAGAGGCTGACGTCGCAGTCCATCCCGACGCCGTCGCGGCGGGCGGCGTGCACCCCGGCCAGCAGCGAGATCGCGGCCACGAAGCCGCCCGAGTAGTCCACCAGTGACAGTCCGGACTTGGTGGGCGGTCCGTCCGGCTCACCGGTCAGCTCCATCCAGCCGGCGAGACCCTGCAACACGTAGTCGTAGCCGGGTTCCTGCTTGCGCGGCCCGGTCATCCCGAACCCGGTCAGCGACACGCACACGATGCGCGGGTTGAGGTGCTTGAGGTCGTCGTACCGGATGCGCAGCTTCTCCGGCACGTCCCCGCGCAGGTTGGAGTAGACGACGTCGGAGACCGCGACGAGTTGTTCGAAGACGCCGCGCCCGGCGGCGGTACCCAGATCGAGAGAGACGCTGCGCTTGTTGCGGTTGAACGTCTCGAAGAAGAGCGAGTCCTCGTCCTCGGCGTACGGCGGCACGTACCGGCCGACGTCGCCGCCGGCCCGCGGGTCCTCGATCTTGATGACCTGGGCGCCGAGGTCGGCCAGGTGCACGCTGCCGAACGGCCCGGCGCCGTACTGCTCGACCGCGATGATGCGCAGGTCCTCCAGCGGTCTCACGTGGTCGCTCCCGTCAGCTCGCCGATCAGCGCGATGATCTCGTCCTGGGCCGCGCGGATCTCGACGGCAGGCAGCCCGTGGGTCGGCGGGCTCAGCTTCACGGTGTCGGCGATGCCGTCATAGGCCGCGATCCGGGCGGCGACGTCGTCGCGGGTGCCGGCCATGGTGAGCGCGTCGACCATCCGGTCGCTGACGCTGCCCGCGAGGTGGTCCGCGCCGGCACCGGCCCGGAACGCGTCGATGACGGCCTGCTGGTCCTCGGCGAGGCCGTGGAACGCGAAGAAGTCGGCGTAGGTGCGGACCGTGGCGTAGAAGCCGACCACACCGGCGGCGCGGCGGCGGGCGAGCGCGGGGTCGGCGGCCACCGAGCAGCACGCGGAGACGACGACGTCGACGTCGTGGCGGGTCTTGCCGTCCGCGCGGTCGATGCCGAGGGTGAGGTCGGGCAGGATGTGCTCCCGCAGGTACCCCGGTGAGCACAGCTCGTGGCTGATCCAGCCGTCGCCGATCTCGCCGGCCAACCGGGTCATCAGCGGGCCCATCGCGGCCAGGTACACCGGGATCGGCCGCTCCGGAACGGGGTACGGCCGCTCGTAACCGCGGATGTGCATCGGCTCGAACTCGCCGTCGGCACGGATCTCGGCGCCGGTGGTGCAGGCGTCCCAGAACAGCCGGATGTTGTGGACCGTCTCGCGCAGGTGACCGACCGGCTTGCCGAACGGCACGTTGTGCCATTGCTCGTTGAGCCGGCGCACCCCGGAGCCGAGGCCGATCACGAACCGGCCACCGGACAGCTCGTCCAGGTCGAGCGCTTCCAGCGCGGTGATCATCGGGCTGCGGGTGAACGCCAGGACGATCGAGGTGCCGATCCGTGCGGTCGACGTCGCCCCGGCCAGGGCCGCGGCGGTGCCGGTCGCGCTCCGGTGCAGCTCCGAGGCCCACAGCACCTCGGCGCCCGCGCGTTCCGCCCGGCGCCCGGCGTCGGCCAGCTCCGCGAGCGTCTCCCCCCACGGCTGGTACGTGAGCCTCATGCCGTTTCCTTGCTGTCGCCGTCGAGGGAGAGTGGGGACTTCCCCACCGGGAAGAGGTTTTGCAGCTGTTCGGCACCCCGGCGGTACACATAGAACGTGCGCTTGAAGGAGCAGACCTCGTCGCCGTGCTGGTTCAGCGTGCGGGTGCGCACCGTGACGATGCCGGCATGCGGGCGGGACGCAGACTCGCGCTTCTCCAGCACGAGTGACTCGCTGTAGAGCGTGTCACCGGCGAACACCGGGTGGGTCATCCGGATCTCGTCCCAGCCGAGGTTCGCGAACGCGTTCTGGGTCAGGTCGGTGACGCTCTGCCCGACCGCGATGGCCACCGTGAGCGTCGACACCACGAGCGGCTTGCCGAACTCCGACCGTGCGGCGTACTCGGCGTTGAAGTGCATCTCGTTGGTATTCATGGTCAGCAGCGTGAACCAGGTGTTGTCGGTCTCCGTGACGGTGCGTCCCAGCGGGTGCTGGTAGACATCTCCGATTTCGAAGTCCTCGAAGAACCGCCCGGTCCAGCCTTGCTTGAGCCCCATCAGCCACTCTCCTTCTGACCACGCGCGAGGTACCCGTCGCGGATCATCCGCTTGAGGATCTTGCCGCTCGGGTTGCGCGGCAACGCGTCGACGACGTGCCACTCGCGGGGCACCTTGTAGCGCGCCACGTGCTGCCGGACGTGGCCCTCCAGGGCTCCGACGTCGATCAGCGTCCCCGGGCGGCCCACCACGAACGCGGCGATGCGCTCGCCGTACACCTCGTCGGGCACGCCGATGACGGCGACCTCGTCGACCGGCTGGTGGCGGGCGATGACCTCCTCGATCTCGCGCGGAAAGATGTTGACCCCGCCCGCGATGATCATGTCGTTCTTCCGGTCGAAGATGGTGATGAAGCCCTCCTCATCGCGCACGGCCACGTCGCCGACGGAGAAGAACCCGTCGGCGTCGTATCCGGCCCGGGTGGCCTCCTCGTCGTCGAGGTACCCGGCCAGCAGCAGAGGCGAGCGGGCGAACAGCTCGCCGGGCTCACCCGGGGAGACCTCGTTGCCGTCGTCGTCCTTGAGCCGGATCTCGTTCCAGAACCAGGGATGCCCGACACTGCCGGCCCGTTCCAGGGCGAACTCGGGGCGCAGGTTGGTGACGATGGAGCACTCGGTCGAGCCGTACAGCTCGTGCACGTCGACGCCGGGGAACGCGGCGATCACCCACTCCTTCAGCGCGACCGGCAACGCGGCGGCGTTGAAGTAGAGCGTCCGCAGCGCCGACAGGTCGTACCGGGCGGCCGGCTCCTCGCAGAACCGGCGGAGGTGCTGGGCGTGCGTGGGCACCAGGAACACCGTGGAGGCGCGACTGGAGGCCATCAGGTCCAACAGCCGCTCCGGATCCCAGGTCGGCAGCACGCTGCACGAGCCGCCGAGCATCGGGGCGGTGTAGGCGAACGCGAACCCCGCGCCGTGGTACATCGGTGCGACGGCGATCGTGCTGCGGTTGGGGCCGAGCCCGTAGTCCAGCCCGACTCCGAACGCGGTGAGGACCCGCCCCCGGTGGGTCAGCAGGACGCCCTTGGGCCGCCCGGTCGTGCCGGAGGTGTAGGTGACGCAGAACGGGTCGAGTTCGTCGACGGGGACCTGCGGATCGACCGCGCGGCCCTGTCCCAGGAACGTCTCGTACCGCTGGCCGACCTCGCCGGCGAAGCTGAGCACGAGCGGCAGGTCGTCGAGCAGGCCGTCGACGTTGCCGGCCAGTTCGTCGGCCAGGATGATCCCCCTCGCCCGGGAGTGGGCGAGGATGTAGGCGTTGTCCGAGCTGTTGTTCTTCGTGTTCAGCGGCACGGTCGGGATGCCGGCCTTGGCCATCGCCGCCGATATCTCGAAGTACTCGTAGCGGTTGTTGCTCAGCACCGCGATCCGCTCACCGGGGGCGACGCCGTGCGCGAGCGTCGCGGACGCGAGCCGGTTGGAGCGCTCGTCGAGCGCGCCGAACGTCACGGTGTGGTCGCCGTCGACGACCGCGACCCGGCCCGGCGTGGCCCGGCCGAACTCGCGGATCCCGGCGGCCATGTTGAGCTGCACACCCTTCACCCGGTGCCGTCCTTCCCTGAGTCATTGATGTGCATGACGGCCCCGGTCAGAGCCCGTAGCGGGCGAGCACGTCCCGCTTGCCGGGAATGAGAAACTTGCGGGTCATCCGGCCGGTGGTGAGCCACGCGATCGCGTCGCCGTTCCTGGTGCTCGCCAGCATCCGCTCGACCAGGTACGGCGCGACGTCGTCGACGTGGTCGCAGAGGATGTTCAGCTGCCGGCGCTGCCGCGCCACCTGCTCCGGCGCGACGGCGGCCTCGCGCAGCCACCCCTCGGTGATGAGGATGCCGGGGCGGATCTGGCCGATCCGCACGCCGGTACCGGTGACCTCCTTGGCCAGTGCCCGGGTGAAGGAGTCCAGACCGCGCTTGGTGGCCGCGTAGACCCCCATCCCGGGGCGGATCCGGCCGTCGCTGCCGCCGCCGAGCACGTTGAAGACTTGGCCGCCGCCTGCGGTGAGCATGCCGCGGACGGCGACCTGCGACCCGTACACGGTGCCGAGCATGTTCGTGGTGACCATCGTCCGGACGTCCTCCGGCGTGGTGTCGACGATCGGCCGGGTGGTGTTGGCGACACCGGCGTTGTTGATCCACAGGTCGACGCCGCCCAGCGCGTCGACCGCGGCGCTCCACATCCGCTCGACCTGCTCGACGTCGGTGACGTCCACGGCGAACCCGTGGACGGCGGCACCTGCGGCGGCCTGTGGGCGCAGCCGTGCGACGGCGTCGTCCACGGCCGTCCGCGAGCGCCCCGAGACGACGACGGAGTGGCCCCGCGAGAGCAGCTCGCGGGCGAGCGCGAAGCCGATCCCCCTGGTGCTGCCGGTGATGACTGCCTTACGCATGACTGCTCCTGCCCACTCAAGTCGGGAGAACGGGTCCGGTCAGTGGTCGGCCAACCGGGCGACCGCGTCGGCCAGCGGCACCACGTCGGCATACTTGGCGTCGAGGTCGAAGAGGTTGGCCTCGTGCGGGCCGGGATCGCGGTCGGCGCACGCCTCGCGCACCACCATCGGGCGGAACCCGTGTTGCAGAGCGTCCACCGCCGACGCGCGGACGCAGCCGCTGGTGGAGAAGCCGCCGAGCACCACCGTGTCGACGCCGGCCGCGGTGAGCCAGGCGGCCAGGGCGGTTCCGGCGAAGGCGCTGGCGTAGTGCTTGTACACGATGTGATCGCCCGGGGCAGGCGTGACCTGGGTCGGGAAGTCGCCGAGTGGGTTGCCGGCGGCGAACGCGGTCAGCGCCGGCACCTTCGCGGCGAACAGCGGCGCTTCGGCGCAGGACTCGTCGGCGTACCGCACCGCGGTGAAAGCCACCGGAACCCGGGCCGCGCGGGCCGCCGCAGCCAGCGCGGCCATCGCGGCCATCGCGGCCTCCGCGGTGGCCAGGAACAGCGGCGACGAGGGTACGGCGTACGCGGCGACGGGGTCGACCAGCACGAGCGCGGGCCGGGTGCCCCAGCCGAGCCGGCGGGCGAACCCGGCACCGGCGTAGTCGGCATCGAGCCTGCCAGCGCGCGCGGTACCGCCGGGGGTGGCGGACAACTCGGCACCATTCATTCGACGCATCGTATGCGCTGGATACATCGTTTCGCTAGGGGGAACATTGCGGGACGACGGGCTTGCCGTGCCCGTGGAAACAGTGTTTCCATTGCAGCCATGCTGGTCCCGGACGGCGCCGATCTCACCATCGCCGACTGCCGGGCGCCCTGCACCTCCGGCTGGGGGCGCCGCCCGCAAACGCCGCCGGGAAGACCCTGAAACGCGAAGTGAGGAGCAGCGGGTGCGAGCGCACGTGGAACTGATTCACGAGAATGACTACATCTGGCACGTCGGGGAGCTGCCGCACGGCGAGGGCGGGGTCCACGAACGCCGGCTCTCCACAGACGAGGAGGACGGATCGTCCTCCCTGGCGTTGCGGTTCGACAGCGACTGGGGGCGCGGGCCGGGCGTGCCGCACGCCGACACCGAGTTCTTCGTACGGTCCGGCTCGCTGATCTACGGCGGTCAGGAGATCGGCCCGGGCGGCTATCTTCAGGTGCCCAGGGGCGTACCGATGGACTGGATCAAGATCCGCGAGGGCTCGTCGGTGCTGCACTGGCGCGAGTACGGCGACTGCGGTTTCGACGTCGAGAAGGCACAGTGGAGCCCGGCGTCAGCGCGGTGGGAGACCGCCGTCGGCGAGGTGACGGTGGTGGATTCCAACGACATGGAGTGGACCGCCGCCCCGACGGTCGGGCCGATCACCCCGCTCTACATCAAGCTGCTGCACCGCGACCCGGTGACCAACTTCTACACCCGCCTGATCCGGGCCCACAAGGGCTGGAGCGACCACCGGCTGGCCCACCACCCCTGCTACGAGGAGTTCTACACGCTCGGCGGGAAGATGGCGTACAACTTCGGCGACATCGACGAGGGCACCTACTGCTTCCGGCCGGCCGGGGTGAAGCACGGCCACTTCGTCGCCGAGACCGACATCGACTGGATCATCCGATCGGACGGCGAGCTGATCAACTGGTACACCACCGATGAGTGGGTCAAGTGGGGCGGCACGGCGACCAACTACCACGAGCACGACGAGGCGCCGGTCATCTCCACCCTGCCGGTGCGGTCCCGTTCGCGCGGCCCCTGGTCCGGCGACGGGATGTGATGGCGACGGGTGTGACGCGGCCACGACCGCCGCCGCGTCACACCCCGGTCACACCTAGCGGGTGACGTACATTCCCTGCGGCACTCCGGTGACCGCGCCGTCGCGGTATGCGACGTGCCCGCGGACCACCGTCGCGACCGGCCAGCCGCGGACCTTGCGCCCCTCGAACGGACAGTGGTCCTGCCCGGACAGCAGCAGGTCGGTCGTCACCTCCCGCTCCAGGTCAGGGTCGACGATCGCCAGGTCGGCGTCCGCGCCCACCACGAGGTTGCCCTTGCGCCCCCACAGGCCGTACGCCCGCGCGGGGTTCGCCGAGGCAAGCTCCGCGATCCGGGCCGGCGACAGCCCACGCTTGTGCATCCCCTCGCTGATCAGCAGCGGGTAGAGCAGCGCGGTGCCGCCGAAGCCGGGCAGGGCCGGCCAGAGCGCGTCGCCCTTGTGCTCCTCGGTGCAGCACGCGTGGTCGGAGGCCACCCAGTCGACCGAACCGTCGAGCACGCCGGCCCACAGCGCCTCGGTGTCGGCCACCGTGCGGATCGGGGGGTTCACCTTGCCGCCCAGCCCGGTCAGCGCGTCGTAGGACAGGCAGAGATGGTGCAGTGTGACCTCGGCCCGGATGTCGGCGCCGGGCAGCGCGGCGCGGGCCGCCCGGGCCGCGTCCAGCGCGTCGGCCGACGACAGGTGCAGCAGGTTGACCGGGCAGCCGGTGGCGCCAGCCAGGGTGGTGGCCTCGCCGATGGCGACCCGCTCGGTGAGCGGCGGGCGGGCGTCGGAGTATGCCTTGAGGGTCTGCGGGTCACCGGCCGCCCGGACCCGGTCGATGAACAGCCGCATCAGCTCGGACTGCTCGCAGTGCAGCGACAGCGACACGCGCCGGTCCGGGCCGTTGGCCGCCGCGACCGCCTCCATGATCTGGTAGAGGTGCCCCAGGTCGTATTCGTCGCTCATCGTGAAGGACTTGGCGTCGCGGGAGTCCGCGCTGAGGTTGAAGCCCTTGTAGAACATGTAGTACTTGAACGACGACACCCCATGCTCATCGACCAGTGTGGGCACCTCGCCGACCTGTGCGGTGTCCATCGGCGCGAGGTGGAACCCGTAGTCGGTGTAGGCGCGCCCACCCACGGCCGCGAGCACCTCCGGGAAGATGTCGGCGTACGCGCCGGTGCGGTTGAGGTAGTGCTGCCCGGTCCGGAAGTAGGACAGCACCGTGGTCGCCCCGCCGACCAGGGAGGATCGGGTCTCCTCGGCGGCGTCCTCGGCGAGCGACCGGTAGATGCCCAGGTGGTAGTGCGCGTCCACCGCGCCGGGGAAGACCAGCCTGGCGTTGGCGTCGAGCACCTCGGCGGCGTCGGCCGGGTCGAGGTCGGCCCCGATGGCGGCGATCCGGCCGTCACGGGTGGCGAGATCAGCCCGGACCGTTCCCACGTACGGCAGCACCAGCATGCCGCCCTTGACCAGCAGGTCGTAACGCGCCACCGCGTACCCCCTTCATCGTCTGCGTTTCGGACAATGTAACGGGGTTTCCATTGCTGAGAAAGGGCGGTTAGATTGACGTCCCAACCTCGGTCGGTCCCAGTGGAGGTCCCGTGCCCGGTGCACTGAACGGCATCACGGTGGTGGACGCCTCGACGCTCTTCGCCGGTCCCCTGGCCGCCACCATCCTCGGCGACTACGGCGCCGAGGTCATCAAGATCGAGCATCCGGTCAAGGGTGACCCCGCGCGGGGCCACGGCCCGGCCAAGGACGGCGTGCCGCTGTGGTGGACCATGCTCGGCCGCAACAAGCAGACGGTCACGCTCGACCTCGGCCGGCCCGCGGGCGCCGCGCTGGCCCGCCGGTTGCTCGCCGAGGCCGACGTGCTGATCGAGAACTTCCGGCCCGGCACGTTGGAGCGCTGGGGCCTGGCCCCGGATTCGCTGCAGGAGCACAACCCCGGGCTGGTCGTCGCCCGGGTCACCGCGTTCGGCCAGCACGGGCCGTACCGTGACCGGCCCGGCTTCGGCACCCTGGCCGAGGCGATGAGTGGCTTCGCGGCCATCACCGGTCAACCGGACGCTCCACCCACACTGCCGCCGTTCGGGCTCGCCGACGGCATCGCCGCGCTCACCTGCGCCCAGGCCGTCATGACAGCGCTCTACCACCGCGACGCCGGGCGACCCGCCGGTACCGGCCCCGGACAGGTCATCGACCTGGCGATCATCGAGCCGCTGGTCACCGTGCTCGGCATGCAGGCGATGGCGTACGACCAGCTCGGCACTGTGCAGCAGCGCAGCGGCAACCGGTCGGTCAACAACGCCCCGCGCAACACCTACCGCACCCGCGACGGCCGCTGGGTGGCGATCTCCACCAGCGCCCAAGCCATCGCCGAACGGGTGCTGCGGCTCGTCGGGCACCCCGAGGTGATCGACGAACCGTGGTTCGCCAACGGCGTCACCCGAGCACAGCACGCCGACGAGCTCGACGGCTACGTCGGGGGCTGGGTCGCCGAGCGGGATCTCGCCGAGGTGGTCGCCGAGTTCGAGGCGGCCCAGGCTGCGGTGGCCCCGATCTACGACATCGCCGACGTCTTCGCCGACCCGCAGTACCAGGCCCTGGACACCGTGACCACGGTGGAGGATCCGGTGCTCGGTCCGCTACGGATGCCCAATGTGCTGTACCGAATGTCCGCGACACCCGGTGCCATCGCGTGGACCGGGCGTCCACGCGGCGCCGACAACCAGTCCGTGTACGGCGACCGGCTCGGCCTCAGCGCCGACGAGCTCGCCGACCTGCAGTCGAGAGGCGTGATCTGAGTGGGCCCACGCACCGGTGCACCGCAACCCGACCTCGACCCCGGCGTCACCGCGCTGTGGCCGGCGCTGGTCGGGGCCCGGGTCATCGACCTGGCCCAGCCGATGCGCCAGGGAATGCCCCAGTCACCGAACCACCCGCCGTTCCGGATGGTGATCGAGCGCCGCCACGGCGACCTGGTGCGCGCCGACGGCGGCAGCGCCGCCAACGAGGTCATCATCACCGGCGGGCACGTCGGGACCCACGTCGACGCGCTGGCCCACGTCTCGCAGGACGGACTCGTGCACTCCGGCCGGCCGGCCGCGGCAGCGCAGTCCCACGAAGGCTTCGCGGAGCTGGGCATCGAGACGTTCGACCCGTACGTCGGACGGGCCGTGCTGCTCGACGTCGCCGCCGTGCACTCCACCGCCGTGCTGCCGGCGGGTTACGAGATCACTCCGGACGACCTGGAGCGGGCCGCCGGGAACACCCGGATCGCACCGGGCGACGCGGTCCTGATCGGCACCGGCTGGTCACGGCGGTGGGGCGACGGAGCGGCGTTCGTCGGGCTCGCCGACGGCGTACCCGGCCCCGGGGTGGCCGCCGCGCGCTGGCTCGCCGAGCGCGCGCCCAGGGTGGTCGGTGGCGAGACCATCGCCTTCGAGCACCTCGCGCCCGGACGCGGGCACGCCACCCTGCCGGTGCACCGGATCCTGCTGGTGGAGCACGGGATCAACATCGTGGAGACGATGAACCTGGCCGCGCTGCTGGACACCGGGGTCCGGGAGTTCCTGTTCGTGCTCAACCCGCTGCCCATCGTCGGAGCCACCGGCGCCCCGGTCCGCCCGCTGGCGGTTCTGCCGTGACGGCGGGCGGAGGTACGGACGGGACCACGGCCGCGCCGGGCGACCAGCCCACGCTCAGCGCCCGGCTGGCGCGCTTCGCGGTCGACTGTCGTGACCACGGAGTACCGGACGCCGTCCGCGCCGACATCCCCGGCCGGGTGCTGGACATCCTGGGGCTGGCCCTGGCCGCGCACGCCGACCCGGGGGCCGACGCCGCGGCGGCCGCGCTGCGCTCCGTGCGGCGCTGGGGCGGCATCGGCGAGGCCACCGTCATCGGCTCCGGCGATCGGCTGCCCGCCCCGGCCGCCGCTCTGGTCAACGGGGTACTGGCCCACTCGCTGGACTTCGACGACACGCACCTGCCCTCGGTGCTGCACCCGAGCGCCAGTGTCGTGCCGGCCGCGCTCGCCGCCGCGGAGGCGGTCGAGACCGGTGCGGCCGCCGGCGGCGCGGCCCTGGTCGCGGCGGTGGCCGCCGGGATCGAGATCACCAACCGGCTCGGCATGGCCGGCTACCTGCCCGCGACAGGGGTCAACGTCTTCTTCGAGCGGGGCCAGCACGCCACCTCGATCTGCGGCACGATCGGCGCGGCCGTCGCGGCCGGCCTGCTCTACGGCCTGGACGACGTGGGCATCGGCCATGCCATCGGGATCGCCGCGAGCATGGGCGCCGGCATCCTGGAGGCCAACCGCACCGGCGGCTCGGTCAAACAGGCCCACTGCGGCTGGGCCGCCCACGCCGGGGTGAGCGCGGCGGTGCTGGCGGCCGACGGGCTGACCGGCCCGCCGACCGTGCTGGAGGGGCGGTTCGGCTTCTTCACCGCGCACACCGGCGACTTCACCGCCGACGCGCTGCTGCGCGGGCTGGGCACCGACTGGGAGGTGCTGCGCACGGTCTACAAGCCGTACCCGTCGAACCACTTCACCCACCCCGGCGTCGACTGCGCCCTCGCGCTGCGGGCTGGCGGGCTCGACCCGGCCGACGTCGCCGAGATCGAGCTGGGGGTGGCCGCCCCGGTGCTGCGCACCATCGCCGAACCCACTGCCGAGAAGACCCGCCCGCGCAGCGCGTACCACGCGAAGTTCTCCGGCCCGTACACGATCGCGGCGGCGCTGCTCGGCGGTGGTGGCCTGGGGTTGTCGCTCGACGACTTCGCCGGCGAACTGCCGGCCGACCGGCTGGCGCTGGCGGCCCGGGTCCGGTGCGTGGCCGACCCCCGGGCGTCGGAGCTGTTCCCGCGTGCGTTCGCGGCGGTGCTGCGGGTGCGCACCCGCGGCGGCGCCCTCCTGGAGCACCGGGTCGACTCGTCGCGCGGCGGGCCGCAGCATCCGTTGAGCGCGGCCGATCTGGCGACGAAGTTCCAGCTCAACGCCGAGCGGGCGGTTCCACCGGCGCAGATCGCCGCGCTGCGCGACGCCGTGCTCGGCGCCACCGGTGCCGGGGTGACGCCATCGGCGCTACTCGCGCTGACCGCCCCGGCTCGCTGAGGGCGGCCCCGGGCAGCCGTGCCCACCGCAGCCGCCGCGCGTGCCGGCAAATGCCCGGGTCCTGGGCGGGCGTCTACACGGCCAGGGCGAGCAGGCGTCGGGCGGAGCGGACCACCGCCTCGTCCACCAGCCGGCCCTGTGCGTCGAGGCAGACTCCCACGCCGTCGCGGACCGCCGCGTCGAAGCGGGCCACCAGGTCCGCCGCCGTCGCCACCTCGTCGGGTGCGGGGGTGAACACCTCGTTCACCACCGCGACCTGCGCCGGGTGGATACAGGCCCGGCCGACGAAGCCGAGCCGCCGCAGCGCCGTCGTCGACTCGCGCAGCGCGACCAGGTCCCGGAAGTCGGTGCTGACCGGCCCCACCGGAGGCTCGATGCCGACCGCCGCGCTGGCCAGCACCACCTGCGAGCGGACGAAGAGCAGTTCCCGCTCGTCCGGCCCGAGCGTGACACCGAGGTCGGCGCGCAGGTCCGCCTCGCCGAGTTGCAGCCGCCGTACCCGGGGTGCGCGGGCGATGTCGAGGACCGCGACCACGGCCGCCGCCGACTCCAGCAGCGGCACCACGGGGGTCGTACCCACCGGCGACCCGGCCGCCGACTCGGCCGCGCCGAGCACCTCGTCCAGGGCGACCAGTTCGGCGGCGGACTCAGCCTTCGCCACACAGAGCCCGGCGAGCCCCGGCCCCACGACGGTCGCCGCGTCGACGTGGCCCAACCGGCCCGGGTTGATCCGCACCCACCAGGCGACCCCGGGTGGTGCGGAGCGCAGGAAGGCGGCGACCGCCGAGCGGGCGGCGTCCTTGCCGGCCTGTGGCACCGCGTCCTCCAGGTCGACGATCACCGCGTCCGCGCCGCGCCCCGCCGCCTTGGCCAGCTTGTCGGGCGCGTCCCCGGGCACGTACAGGTACGACCTCAACGGCTTCGGGCCCTTCCGCTCGACAATGCTCCGGCGATGCGGCCATTGTTTCGACTACGAATACAGTGTTTCCATTAGTGGTCGAGACGTCAAGGAGGCCCCATGGGACCGCACCCGCACGGCTGGTGGATTCTGCTGCACATCGTGCTCTTCGTCTTCTGGCTGGGCGGAGATCTCGGGGTCTTCTGGTCGAGCCGGTTCGTCCTCAAGCCCGACCTCACTCCGGCCGCCCGAGCCACCGCGCTGAAGATCATGGGCGGGCTCGACCTGGGGCCCAAGATCTGCCTGGTGCTCTTCCTGCCCAGCGGCGTCACGCTGATGGCGCTGGACCCGCACGGCGCGCGGGTCTTCGGGATCAACCCGTTCGGCTGGCCGATCGTCGCACTGGTCTGGGTGTTCGCGGCGGCGTGGCTGGCCGCCACGATCTCCGACCACCACCGCCCGGGCCACCGTCGGTGGGTACGCCGGGGGGACTGGACGGTCCGGATCGTGCTGATCGCCGGCCTGGCCGGGACCGCGCTCTACACGCTCTTCGCCGCCGCACCGTTCGGCGTGGACACCAACCCGAGGTGGCTGGGCGGCAAGATCCTGCTGTACAGCATCGCGATCGCCTGCGGACTGGGCATCCGGCTCACCCTGCGCCCGTTCGGGCCGGCCTTCGGCGCGCTGATGACGACCGGCTCCACGCCGGAGGTGGAGCGCGCGATGCGGCGGGCGATCGACGGCTGCCTACCCTACGTGTGGGGCATCTGGGGCAGCGTGCTGGCGGCCGCGGCGCTCGGCGTGCTGAAGCCGCTCGCGGCGCTGTGACCCGGACAGGTCGGTCAGGCGCCGCTGTAGCCAAGCTGAGCGGAGATTCGGCCGGTCGCCTTCAGCAGCGACTTCGCCAGCTCAGGCGAGTCCGGCTTGAACCGCCCCACCGGCCCGGCCACGCTGACGACCGCCACCACGTGCCCGTCGTGGTCGTAGACCGGTGCGGCGATCGACGTCGCGCCGGGCTGGCGTTCGCCGCGCGAGGTGGCGTAGCCGCGCTTACGGATGGCGGCCAACTCCTTGCGCAGCTTCGCCGGGTCGGTGATGGTGCGGTCGGTGATCTCGTCGAGCCGGTGCCGTTCCAGGTAGACGTCGAGCTCGTCGTCGTCGACGAAGGCCAGGAACGCCTTGGACGAGCTGCCGGCATGCAGCGGGTACGGGATGCCGATGTTGACGTCCAGCCGCAGCTCGTGCTCAGGCACCACCTGGTCGACGTACAGCCGGGTGTCGCCCCGGCGCAGCGACAGCGTGGCGGTCTCGCCCGTCTCGGCCGCCAGCGCGCGCAGCTCCGGGCCGGCCATCGCGCGCAGGTCGGTGCGGGCCAGGTAGGCCCGGCCGAGCGTGACGGCCGCGTGGCCCAGTGCGTAGCGACGGGTGCTCGGGTCGACGGTGATCAGCTCCCGACTGCGCAGCGCCGTGAGGATACGGTGCACGGCGGCCTTGGTCAGGCCCAGCGCGGTCGCGATCTCGGTGACGCCCAGGTCCGGGCGCCCGCTGCGCCCGAAGTAGAGCAGCACGTCCATCGCCCTCTCGACCGCCGCGATCGAGCGGGACTGGCCGTCGCCGTCCTCCGCGGCCGGCGCCGTCGCCTCCGATGTCCGACTGGGCATGGTTGGGCCTCCACAGTGCTGTTCGTCCGTCCGTCTCCAGAGCAGTGTAGGGCGCTCGATTCCACCTAGCGAAACACCGTGTCCTGGGCGGGTCACCGATTTTCGGCGGCGAGGCGCCCGGACCGATCGGCGGTTGACACGGGCCACCACCCCTCGTTACGTTTCTGGTAACGACGTTTCCTCATGCGAAACGGAGACCCTGCCAGTGTCGGTCGACAGCATCACGTTCCGCTCGGCTCTCGCCCAGTGGCCCAGTGGCGTCGGTGTCGTGACCACGGTCATCGACGGCCAGCGGCACGGCATGACCGCAAGCTCGTTCTCGTCGGTCAGCCTCAACCCGCCGCTGGTCTCCGTCTGCCTGGGCGTCCACCTTCCCAGCCACGCCCTGGTGGAGCGGGCCGGCGTCTTCGCGATCAGCTTTCTCGGCAAGGGCCAGGCCGGCATCGGCCAGCGCTTCGCCGGCATGCGTCCCGAGGTCACCGACCGCTTCGCCGGGCTGGACTGGGCGCACGCCGAGACCGGCTGCCCGGTCCTGGCCAACGCGACCGCCTGGCTGGACTGCCGGGTCGTGCACGCCTATCCCGGCGGCGACCACACGATCTTCGTCGGCGAGGTGCTCGCGGCCAGCACCCCCCGGGTCGGTGCCCCGCTGCTGTTCCACTCCAGCGCGTGGAGTCAGCTCGCCGACCCGCTGCCGGAGAAGATCGACATCGCGATCGGGGGCCGACTCTCCCGCCTGCGCGCGAACACCCTGGTGACGGCCGGCTTCACGGTGCGGGCAACCCCCGGCCCGATGATCGCCGACGCCTTCCGGCCCGGCGGCGAGGATGCAACCCTCGCCGAGCTGGACCAGTTGCTGCGTGCCGGGCACACCGCCGTCACCCTGGTCGAGAAGGCCGACGCCAGCCCGGTGCAGGTGCGGGCCGTGCTCGCCGACGCCACGGTCCGCGCCCGCCGCGCCTCACTCCGGGTGCGGCTGCGGCCGCAGCGCGGGCTCGGCCTGGTCAACGCCATGGTCGCGATGAAGAGCGGCGTCACCGGCTTCGACACCACCCTCAGCGGTCGAGCGAGCGCCCTGCGCACCCGCGACCTGGTCTTTCTCGCCCGGCAACTCGGGGTGTCCTGTCCCCGGCTCCCCGCCACCAAACCAGAGGAGTGACCCACATGTCCACCGGCGGACGGCTCATCGACGACCTCACCCCGGCCGAGCAGGATCGCGCGGCCCGGGTGGAGAAGGTGCTGCCCGCGCTGCGGGCCGCCGCCGCGCAGGCCGACGCCGACGGGGTGTTCCCCGCCGCGCACGTCGCGCTGCTGCGCGATGCCGGGCTGCTCGGCCTGGTGGTTCCGCAGGAGTACGGCGGCCTCGGCGGCGGCCTGCGTGACCTCGCCGCCGCCACCTTCGCCATGGGCAGCGCGTGCCCGTCGACGGCGTTGGCCTTCTTCTTCCACAACACCAGTGCCTCCCGGGGCCTGCTGCCGCTGGAGGCGATCGAGCGCGGCCTCTTCGACGACGCCGACGTCCCCGCCGTGCGGGCCTTCGCCGAGAAGGTGCTGACCCGGATGGCTGGTGGGGTGTGGCTGGCCAACTTCGCCAGCGAGGCGGTGAAGAGTTCTTCGGCCAACATCGCCATCTCCACCACCGCCACGCCGGCGAGCCGCGACGGCGTCGACGGCTGGTCGCTCACCGGCGAGAAGTCGTTCGGCTGCGCCACCGGCGTCGCCGACACCTACCTGGTCACCGCCCGGCTCGCCGGGCACGAGACGGCGGACGGGCTGGCCCTGTTCCTGGTCCCCCGCGATGCCGCCGGGGTCGCCTCACGACCGGCCTGGGACGGCATCGGCATGCGCGGCTCGGCCAACCACGGCATCCGGCTCGACGACGTCTTCATTCCGGCCGACGAGGCGCTCACCGTGCCCGGCGCGTTCGTGAAGATGTTGCAGTGCAGTCGGGGCAGCTTCGTCGGCAACCAGCTGGCCATCACCGCGGTCTACGTCGGTGCGGCGCAGAGTGTCTACGACGACACGCTCACCAGTCTCACCCGGAAGACCTTCGCCGACACCGGTCGGCCGATTGCGGAGAGCCCCATGCACCAGGTGATCATCGGCGACATGACGGAACGGTTGGAGACGGCGTACCTCTGGCTGCGCCGCCAGTTGCTGCTGGAGACCAGTGAGCCGCCGCTGCGCCCGCACGCCGAGGTCTACCGGCAGTGGCGGTTGGCCAAGGGCTCGATCTGCGAGGCGTGCTTCGACGTGGCGGTCGGCGCGCTCAAGGCGTCCGGCACGTCCGGTGCCACCATGAACGGGTCCGTCGGCCGGGCGCTGCGCGATCTGGCGATGGGACTGGTGATGACGTTCCCGCCGGAGCGCGGCCGGTTGGAGGCGGCCGGTTCGGTGACCAGCGACCGGTCCAACAACCTGTTCGCGGCGGTGGCCGGGTGACCCAGCCGGACCTGCCCGATCTCGCCGACCTGGTCGACGGGGTCTGGACGCCCAGCGACACACCGCTCGGGTTCGACCTGGAGGATCCGGCGACCGGGGCGGTGCGGCGACCCGCTGCCGGCACGCCGCCGCACCGGATCGAGGCCGCCGTCGCCGCCGCGTCGGCGGCGCACGAGGCCGGGAGCTGGGCCGCGCTACCGGCCCCTGATCGTGCCGACGTACTGGACGCCGTCGCCGAGGCGGTCGAGGGCGTCGCGGCCGAGATCTGCGCGCTGGAGTCGGCGACCACCGGCGTGCCGATCCGGCAGACCACACCGCTGGGCGTGATCCTCGGCGGCTCGTTCCGGCTGGCCGCCGCTCAGCTACGGCAGGGCCCGCAGAGCCAGGAGTTCCAGCGCGAGGACGGCCGGATCGCGTACGCCGAACGACTGCCCTGGGGTCCGGCCGCCTGTGTGGTGCCGTGGAACGCGCCCGCGCCGATGGCCGCGCACAAGGTCGCGAACGCGCTCGCCGCGGGCTGCCCCACGATCCTCAAGCCCAGCGAGTACGCCCCGCACGGCAGCCAACGGCTCGCCGCCGTCGTCGGGGCCACGCTCGCCGCCTCCGGCGTGCCGGCCGGGGTGTTCCAGCTCGTGCACGGCGGGGCCGAGGCCGGTGCGGCCCTGGTCGGCGATCCCCGCATCCGGGCGGTCTCCTTCACCGGCGGGCTCGCCGCCGGTCGGGCGGTCGCGGCGGCCTGCGCCTACGACATCAAGCCGGTGCAGCTCGAGCTCGGCGGCAACAACCCGCTGGTCGTGCTCCCCGACGCCGACGTCGCCGATGTCGCCCGGGCCGCGGTCGACCTGCTCAGCACCCTCAACGGGCAGTGGTGCCGGGCGCTCGGTCGGCTGATCGTGCCCGCCGACCGGCACGACGAGATCGTCGCAGCGATCGCCGACCGGCTCGCCGGCCTGGTCGCCGGCGCGCCGTTGGACCCCGCGACCGACCTCGGTCCGCTGGTGCACTCCCGGCACCTGGCCCGGGTGGTGGCCGCCCGCGACGACCTGCTGGCCCACGGCGGAACCGCGGTCACCGGCACCACGCTGCCGGCGGCCGGGCCGCTGGCCGGC
The DNA here is from genome assembly GCF_003857035.1 of Micromonospora arida. GTDB lineage: Bacteria > Actinomycetota > Actinomycetes > Mycobacteriales > Micromonosporaceae > Micromonospora > Micromonospora arida. The sequence goes on along the minus strand of NZ_QGSY01000087.1, from coordinate 24,577 downwards.
GGGAACTTCCTCGCCCCGACGCTGGTCACCGGCGTCGCCGCCGCGCACACCGGCGACGAGATCTTCGGGCCCGTGGCAGCGGTGCACCCGTACGCCACCGTCGACGAGGCGGTGGCGCTGGCCAACGGCACGTCGTACGGGCTGGAGGCGTACGTGCTCGGCGCGGACGAGGAGGCCGCGCTGGCCGTGGCCCGCCGGATCCGGGCCGGTGAGGTCAAGGTCAACGGCTCCTCGGTGCTCAGCCTGCACCTGTTCAGCCCGCGCCCGGCGTTCGGGCTGTCCGGGTACGGCGAGGAGGGCACCGCCGAGACCCTGCGGTTCTTCACCAACCCGCGGGTCGTCGGCGTCGAGGGCGGCTTCGCGCTGCACGGCCGGTCATGACCCCGGGTGAGACCGCCCCGGCGCAGGCTTCGCCCCCGAACACGGCCGGCGGCGCGGTGACCGCACGCCCGGCCGACGTGCTGCGGGCGCTGCTGGGCGGCGCATCGCCGGTGCACGCCCCCGGCGTACACGACCCGCTCACCGCCGCGCTGGCCGCCGGGGCCGGGCACCGCGTCGTGCACCTGTCCGGCGCGGTCTGCGCCGCGGTCGAGCTGGGCCTTCCCGACCTGGGATACCTGCACGGCACACACGTCGCGGAGCGGGCCGCGCGGCTGGTCCCCGCACTGGGCGGCGTGCCGCTGATCGCCGACGCGGACACCGGCTACGGCAATCCGCTGCACGCGGTCTGGACCGCCCAGCGGTACGCGGCGGCCGGAGTCGCCGGGCTGCACCTGGAGGACCAGGTCAGCCCGAAGCGCTGCGGCCACCTGGCCGGCAAGGAGCTGTTGGACATCGCGGGTGCGACGGCGAAGATCCGGGCGATCGCCGAGGCGGGCACCGGCCTGGTGCTGATCGCCCGCACCGACGCCTACTCGGTGGCCGGCCTCGACGAGGCGATCGAGCGGGCCGGCCGGTTCGCCGACGCCGGTGCCGACGCGGTCTTCCTGGAGGGTGTGGACACCGCCGAGGAGTTGGCGGCGGTGCGTACCGCGCTGCCCGGCGTACCCCTGGTGGTGAATCGCTCGGAGGCGGCTGGTGTGCGCGCCTTCCCGCCCGACGACGCGCTCGGCGCGCTCGGGGTCCGGGTCGTGCTGCACCCGGTCGCGCCGATGCTGGCCGCGCTGCGCGCGGCTGCCGCCGCCTACGCCGCGATCGGCCGGGACGGTCACGCCGACGCGGTGCCCCGGCTCGCCTGGTCGTCGTTCACCGCGTTGGTCGGCCAGGACGATGCGCTGACTCTCGATCGGAGATACGCCTGATGCACGTGCTGATCGCCGGAGCGGGGCCGGTCGGGCTGACCGCGGCGCTCGCGCTGGCCCGCCGGGGCTGCGAGGTGACCGTGCTGGAGGCCGGTGACGACCTCGCCGCCGAGTCCCGTGCCTCCACGTTCCACCCGCCGACGCTGGAGATGCTCGACGCGTTGGGGGTCGGCGCGGACCTGTTGGCGCGCGGGCTGGTGGCGCCGACGTTCGCCTACCGGGATCGCCGGGAGGGACTGATCGCGGAGCTGGACCTCTCGGTGCTCGCCGAGGACACCCCGTACCCGTACCGGGTGCAGTGCGAGCAGTCCAAGCTGTGCGTGATCCTGCTGGCCCACCTGGCGCGGCATCCGGCGGCGCGGGTCCACTTTGGCTGGCCGGTCGATTCGGTACGGCAGGCCGGGGACCGGGTCGACGGCGGCGTGGTCGCGGTCGCCGAGGACGGCCGGGAAGTGATCGGGGACTGGTTGATCGCGGCCGACGGCGCCAGTTCGGCCGTACGGCGGGCGCTGGAGTTGCCGTTCGACGGGATCACCTATCCGGAACGGTTCCTGGTGGCTTCCACCGACGAGGACCTGCCCGCGTTGCTCGGCCCGTTGGCGTACGTCAACTATGTCTTCGACCCGGTCGAGTGGTCGGTGCTGCTGCGCACGCCGGACCACTGGCGGGTGCTGCTGCCCACCCCCGAGGGCACCCCTGACGCGCACGAGCTGGGCCGGCTCGACGGGCGGCTGCGGGCGATCGCCGACCCGGGCCGGCCGTGGCGGGTGGCGCACGCCAGTTTGTACCGGGTGCACCAGCGGGTCGCCGCGACGTTCCGGCAGGGGCGGGTGCTGCTGGCCGGCGACGCCGCGCACGTCAACAACCCGCTCGGTGGGCTGGGCATGAACTCGGGCATCCACGACGCGGTCGCCTACGCGCAGGTGCTGGCCTCGGGCCGCCCGGCACCGGACGGCGGGGAGCTGGACCGGGCGGTGACGGCGGTGGCCGACGAGCGGCGCCGGATCGCACTGACCTACGTGCAGGAGGTCTCCGACCAGAACTACCGCCGGATGCGGGCCACCGATCCGCAGTTGCGGTCCGCGCATCTGGCCGGCCTGCGCGCGATGACCGAGGATCCGAAGGCGGCCCGCGCGTATCTGCTGCGCAGCTCGATGATCGCAGCCCTGCGGCCCGACGCCGGGCAGTCGGTGGCACGGGCATGACGACACCTGGCGTGGGCCGGCACGGCACGGTGATCGAGCGGGAGAACCCGTCCAGGACCAGCGAGCTGGTCGGCACGGTCGGGGTCGACGGGCCTGAGCGGGTGGACGCCCTGGTCCGGCGGGCCGACGCCGCGCAGCGGAGCTGGGCGGCCACCGGCATCGCGCGGCGGCTCGCGGCGCTGGCCGCTGGCGCCGACGCAATCGCCGGGCGACTCGAACCGTTGGCCGAGCTGCTGGCCCGGGAGTCGGGCAAGGTGCTCGCCGACTGCCGTGGTGAGGTCGGGTTCGCCGGCACGTACCTGCGCTGGGTCGTCGAGCACGCCCCGGCGGCGTACGCGGATCGGGAGATCGACGACGCGGCCGGTCGGCTGCTGCGGCTGCCCCGGCCGTACGGTGTGGTTGCTGCGATCACGCCGTGGAACGCGCCGATCATCCTCACCCTGCTCAAGGTGGCCCCGGCCCTCGCCGCTGGCAACGCGATGGTGGTCAAGCCCTCGCCGCTGGCCCCGCTGGCGGTCTCGGAGGTGCTGCGCCTGCTCGCCGGGGCGCTGCCCGACGGGACGCTGGCGGTCGTCCACGGCGACGCCGCCGCCGGTGCGGCGTTGGTCGGGCACCCGCTGGTGCGCAAGGTGGCGTTCACCGGCGGCGGCGTGGCGGCCCGGCAGGTGGCGGCGACCGCTGCCACCCAGACCACACCGGTCGTGCTGGAGCTGGGCGGCAACGACGCGGCGATCTTCCTTCCGGACGCCGACCTGGGCACCGAGCCGATGCGCCGGCTGGTCCTGGCGAGTTTCGCCACCAGCGGCCAGGTGTGCATGGCTGCCAAGCGCCTGTACGTGCACCGCAGCCGCCGCGACGAGTTCGTGGCGGCGTACCGGGCCGCCGCGGCGGAGGTGCTGCGCGTCGGTGACGCGCTCACGCCGGGGGTGAGCATGGGCCCGGTCATCTCGGCCGGTGCCGTCGCCCGGATCGAGCGGATCGTCGCGGCAGCCGTCGCCCGGGGTGCCACGGCGCTGCCGCTGGGCACTGTCGACGGTGGCACCGACCTGGCCGGCGGGTACTTCGTGGCCCCGACGCTCGTGCTGAACGCACCGGACGATGCCGAGGTCATCACCGGGGAGCAGTTCGGGCCGACGGTGCCGCTGCTGCTCTACGACGACGAGGAGGAACTGCTGGCCCGGGTCAACGCCGACGAGCTGGGCCTTGGCGGCTCGGTCTGGTCGGCCGACGAGGAGCGGGCGTTCGCGCTGGCCCGTCGGGTCGAGGCGGGCTTCGTCTTCGTCAACACGCACAACCGCACCGGGCTGTCGCTGCGGGCGCCGTTCGGTGGGGTGAAGCGCTCCGGCTACGGCCGTGAGTACGCCGAGGAGGGGCTGGCCGAGTACGCGCAGACCTGCGTCGTGCACGCGCCCGGCCCGTTCCGGCCCGGTGGCGCCGGGCTGCCCGCCAACGCGTACCCGGGCTGAGGCCGGGCCGCGTCGGTCGAGCGCTGCCGTCAGTAGTCGACGACGACGCGGGCCGCGAGGCGCGGCTTGAGCCAGCCCGCCACCTCCAGGTGGGCGGGGTGGGACTGGTAGGCGCGCAACGCGTCCACATCGGTGTGTGTGCTGATCATGCACAGGTCGTAGGAGACCGGGGTCCGCAGCGTGTCCAGGGCGACGGTCAGCGTCGCGATCTCATCAATTGTGCTGGCCAGGCCTTCCAGCAGCGACCTCGCCTTGGCAGCATCGGCCGCATCGTCGAACTTCATGAGTACCACGTGCGTAAACACCTGTTCTTCCCCCTGTTCCCCGGCGTCGCCCGAGTGTATGTTCTGGAAACAGCGTTTCGCCAGGGGAACCGGAGCGGGAATGACCATAAGGGTTGCCGCCGTACAGTTCGAGGCCGGCCAGGACATCGGGGCCAATCTGGCCACCTGCCTGCGCCTGGTCACCGACGCCGCCCGACAGGGCGCACAGCTCGTGGTGCTACCCGAGTTCTGCAACCATCTGGCCTGGTACACCGACCGCGCCCAGGCGCACGCCCTGGCCACCCGGCCGGGCGACGATTTCCTCACCGCGATCTCCGCGAGCGCCGCCGAGCATCGGGTGTACCTCAAGATCAATGTCACGCACGCCTATCCCGATGGCCGCACCGGCGGCACCAACTTCCTCTTCGGCCCGGACGGGGCGCTGCTCGGCAGCTGCGACAAGCAGGTCCTGATGGGCGCCGAGAACGACCACCTCGACCCGGCGACCGAGGTCGGACCGGTGCTCGACACCCCGATCGGCCGGCTCGGCATGTACGCCTGCATGGAGGGCGTCATTCCCGAGACCACCCGCGGGCTCACGCTGCGCGGCGCGCAGGTGCTGCTCAACAGCCTGAACTCGTTCGCCACCGATGAGGCCGCGCTGCACATTCCGGTGCGGGCCGCGGAGAACCGGGCCTGGGTGATCGCCGCCAACAAGGTCGGCCCGCTCCTGCCCGCCGAGCATCTGCCGGCCATGAGCCGCGGTCTGGGCGTGCCGGAGCAGTGGCTGCACGGGGCCGGCGAGTCGCAGATCGTCGCACCGGACGGCACGGTGCTGGCCAAGGGGCCGCGTACCGGTGAGGCCGTCGTCATCGCCGACATCGCTCCGGAGCGCGCCGACGACAAGCACCGCCCGGACGGCACCGACATCCTCGCGGCCCGCCGGCCGGAACTCTACGGCCCGCTCGGGGACGTGCCGACCGGCCGCCGCCGGCCGCCCAGCGCGCCGAGCCTGCCGGTCGCCGTGGTCCGTCCGCGGGACCCGGGCCAGGCGGCCGACCTGCTCGGCACGTCGGTCACCGAAGGCGCTCTGCTCGCCGTGCTCGCCGAGGACGCCCTCGGCGCCCACGTCGGGCCGGCCGAGGTGGCCGCGACGCTGGCACCGGCGCTGCGCGGCACCGACGGGTACGCCGTGGCCACCGCTCGCAGCGCCGACGGCCCGGTCGGGCTGCTCATCGGCCCCGACGGCGTGGTCGGCGAGCAGCCACAACTGCATCGGGCCGGCGCGGCCCGCGACGCCGCGCGGCCCGGCGGGGCGCTGCGCACCTTCGACCTGCCCTGGGGGCGGCTGGCGATCGTGGTCGGCGACGACGCGATCTTCCCGGAGACGTTCCGGCTCGCCGCGCTCGCCGACGCCGATGTGGTCGCCGTGCCGTTCACCCCGCGCGAGCCCTGGGAGCTGGCGCTGGGCCTGCCGGAGCGGGCCGCGGAGAACCGGCTCAACGTGATCGCCGCCGGGCCCCTCGGCACAGGCGCAGCGGTCTTCGCCCTCAGCGCCGACTTCACCCTCTGGACCACCTGGGCCGGGCCGTTCACCGGCCGGATCAGCAGCCCGCTGCGCACCGACATCGCCGCCGACCGGTCCGTCACGCATGCCGTCGTGGCCCCGGCGCAGGCGGCGAACCGGCTCGTCTCCCGCCGAACCGACCTCGTCGACGGCCGCCCGTGGCGGCTCGTCCAGGCCCTTACCGAAAGGCGCTGACCCGTGGCCGACACCTTGAAACACGTCGAGGAGATGCTCGACGACTCCCCCACTGTCGACGTCCACGAGACGTTCCACCGGTACCAGGCACTCCTGGGTGAGCTGAAGGCCAAGATCACCGCACGGTTCGCGCTGACCCGCGACCCGTCCACCGAGCCGCTGGAGAACTACGGGGACTACCCGAACGGACCGGGCGGTTCGCTCGCCGCGTACACCGGGCCCGAGGTCGACTGGCTCGTGCACTCCTGGCTGGGCAACCCGGGTGCCAGCTTCGCCAACCTGCACCTGACGTGCTGGCTGGGCCCGCAGGTCAGGGTGCCGCACCTGGGGTTGGCCCTGCTGGTCTGGCCCGGCGGCTGGTTCTACGTCGACTCGGTGCCCCGGGTCAACATGGTCGAGCACGGCGACTACTACGACCGGTACTACGAGCCGGCCAACGAAGAGTGGCTGCAACTGCGCAACGACCCGGCGTTCGACTACTTCGTCAGCCGGGCCGGGTTCATCCGGGCCAGCCTGTCGCCGACGGCGTACTGCTACTCCTTCGACCGCAGCCCGGAGAACATCGAGAAGGTCAGCCAGGTGACCCACGCCCACGTCGACCGCTGGCTGCGCTGGGTCGACGAGGCCGAGCCGGTGCCGGCCGAGGAGCGGGCCGCGCTCGCCGAGACCGATCTGCGGATCCGCCGCAACATCGCCGACCGCGACCCGGCGAACGTGATGGGCGTGCGCTACTTCGGCGAGGAGACCACCAATCAGCTCGTCCGCGCACTCTGGGGCGGCGACCGCGAACTCCCCCGGCCGTCGGTATGAGCGGTGGGCAGGAAGGCGGTGTCCGGTCGGTCTGGTCGGCCGTACGCGTCCCCGGCGCGCCGGCACCGTTCGACACCGCGCACCTGCGGGTCTACTACCCGGCCCGGCCCACCGGCTCGGACGCCGAGCGGCTCAGCGGGGTGCTGGCGGCCGACCCGGCCGGTGCCCCGTACCCGGTGGTCCTGCTGGTCTCCGGCGTCAACGTCGGGCAGGACGCCTACCGCTGGCTGGCGGTGGAACTGGCCGCCCGGGGCGTCGTCGCGGTGACCTACGACTGGGTCGGAGTGCTCTTCGCCGGCCTGCACGGGATCACTCCTGGCGTCGACCTGGACGCGGCCCGGCCGGACGGCTACGGCAGCCGACCGACCAGCCCGTCGCTGCGCCCGGTGCTCGACGCGCTGGCACAGCTCACCGGGCCGCTCGACGGGTTGCTCGACCTCGACCGGGTGGCGCTGGTGGGTCACTCGGCCGGAGGTACGGTCGCCCTGCAGTCGGCGCGGTTCCTGCCCGAGGTCCGTGCGGTGGCCAGCTACGGGGCGCACACCATGGTGGCGACCATGCTCGGTTGGCCGGCAGGCACCGTGCTGCCGGCCCAGGTGGACTGCCCGGTCATGCTGCTCGCCGGCACCCACGACGGCGTGATCAACGGCTCGGCCGACCGGTACGGCGAGGACGCGGCCACCCGCGCCGACCCGATCACCCGCACCTTCGACGAGGCGCTGCCCGACGCGGGCGGCGCCAACCTGCTGGTGCGGCTGGCCGGCGCCAACCACTTCGGCATCGTGCACCCGCTCGATCCCACCTCGGCGCGCGCCTTCCTCGACGAGGAGGCGACCGCCGAGCCGGAAGCCACCCGCGCGCTCCTGGTCGACCTGCTGTCCGGGTTCCTCGCCGTCCACCTTCGCGGCGAACCGGTCGACGGCTTCGACCGATTGCTGGCACAGCTCGCCACCACCTCTTCGATCGCCTCGTTCCGTCGGAGGTAAGCCACCATGCTCAAGAACTTCTGGTACGCGGTCGAGTTCTCCGACCGGGTCACCACCAAGCCAGCCCGGATCACCGTGCTCGGCCAGTACCTGGCCCTCTACCGCACCCCGCGCGGGCGCGTGGTGGCTCTGTCCGACCTGTGCGTGCACCGGGGCGCGGCGCTCTCCGGCGGCTCGACGGCCGGCGAGAACATCGTCTGCCCGTATCACGGCTGGGAGTTCGAGCCGGGTGGGGCGTGCACGAAGATCCCGGCGAACCAGCCCGGCCGGGGCATCCCGAACAAGGCCCGGGTCGACTCGTACCCCGTGCAGGAGCGCTATGGCTTCGTCTGGGTCTTCATGGGCGACCTGCCCGAGGCCGAGCGACCGCCGATCCCGGTCTGGCCGGAGTTCGACAACCTTGTGGAGAACGGTGGCAAGTTCCGCGCGGTGACCGGCGAGTTCCTGTGGAAGGCCAACTACGAGCGGATCCTGGAGAACGGCTGCGACATCGCGCACGCGCCCTTCGTGCACGGCGGCGCATTCGGCAACCCGCAGAAGCCCGAGGTTCCCGAGTACGAGCTTGAAATGCCCGACGAGTGGTCGGCGTTCGCCACGGTCAGCCTGCACCCGCCGCGCTCCAAGGGCCTCTGGTCGCTGGTCAACCGCAACAACGCGGACCTGGCCAACCGCCCGCCGGTGGTCACCTCGGCCGGTTGGATGCTGCCCAACATGATCAAGCTGCACGTCCGGCTGCCGATCGGTGAGCTGATCATCTACGACACCAACATCCCGGTGGACGAGACGACCACGCTGGTCAAGTGGGTCGCGCTACGCACCTTCTTCACCGGGACGTGGGCCAACCGCAACGCCGTACAGCGCGTCCTCAAGATCTTCTATCAGGACGCCGAGGTGGTGAACAACGTCCGCCCCGAGCTGCTCCCGTTCGACCTCGGCGCGGAACTGCACGTCAAGAGCGACCTCATCGCGGTGCACTACCGGCGACGCCGCCAGGAGCTGGCCGAACGAGGCTGGATGCTCTCCGACGCCGACCGGATCACGGGCGACGTGCCGCGCCGGGAGGCGACCGTCATCCCCTCGCCGGCCCGCCGGGAGAACCCGGAGCTGGCCCGCGCCTGGGTGCACAAGGCCAAGGGCGACCACCCGACCGTGGTGGAGTCGCAGCGGATCGGGCTCAAGCGCATCACCGAGGAAGAGGGCGCCGACGCCGCCGCAGGAGCCGAGGCGCAGGCGGGGCCCACCAGCAGCGCGAATACGAAGGAGCAGGCATGAGTCTCCCGCTGGAACTCTGCGAGAACGCGGTGGCCCACCTGACCGCCCGGCACCCGCTCACCGCGGTCATCGACGAGCCGCTGAGCAGCCCGATGTCGCCCGACCCGGTGGGTGCGCTGCGGGTCTGGCAGGGCGCACCCGGCCAGCCGGTGGCCAAGGTGGTCTACGTCGGGCTGGTCGTTCCGATGATCCGCCTCGACAGCCACATGGTCTTCGCCTTCACCGCCGCCGACAGCGCGGTCCCGCACTTCACCCTGGACTCGGTGTACGGCGGCGACTACTACGCCTACCACCTCGACCTGATTCCCCGGGCCGAGCTGAGCAGCCACCTGCCCTACCTGGACGCGGCGTACCAGCCGCTCACCCCGGTCTTCACCGAGGCCAGCGCGATGGACGGGCTGAGCCGGGCCGACATCGGGCCCCGCCAGTGCGCGCTGATGTCGCCGTGGATGCTGGTCGGCCGGGCCACCGAGGAGGCGTTCCGGAAGATCGGAGCCGCCGTCTCCGCGTACGCCGAGCACTGGTCCGCGCTGGTCACCGACGGCCTACCGGCCGACGTCGTGGCCGGCCTGGCCGACACCGATTTGGCCGCCCGGGACGCCGCCGTGCGGGTCAACCTGTTCAGTCCCGACGTCGACCCGGTCTGGGCCCGGGTCACCCGGCTGATCGGCGAGCCGGCGACCGACCGGATCCGGGCGGAGCTGATCGGCAATGGGTGAACCGACCGCACCGGCCCCCGCACCGGCGGCCGCCGAACCGAGCGAGTGGCAGCAGCGGATCGCCGGCGAGTGGCACGGCCGGCCGTCGCTGTTCACCGCCACCGGCGTCTGGCAGGGCTTCGAGAAGATCCGCCGCTCGTCGGTCTTCGCCGACGGCGTCACCACGTACTTCATGGACGGCGGGCTGGTCGGCGGGGGCGAGCTGGCCGGGCGCTACCGGCTGGGCGCGCCGTTCGCCTTCGGCGTCATCGACTCCGACGCCGACCGGGTCTACACCGGCCCCGACTTCTTCGGCACCGGCCAGCCGTACGGCTCCTTCGTGGACTCGCACTACTACGGCCCCGGCTGGCAGGTCGACCTGAACACCTGGAATCAGGTGCTGCCCGACGGCGAGACCCAGGTCTACTCGTCGATGCTCTACCAGGGCTGGACGGTGGTGGGCTGCTTCAACGGCGTCTACACCCGAAGCTTCGACTACGACACCAACCCGGCCACCCGCGAGCGGGTGGCGCGGTTCCTGTCCGCCGAGGAGCGGCGCGGTCCGGTGCCGTACATCCTGCCGACCAAGCAGGCCGGCGCGTTCACCGGTAGCTGCGCGCTGTGGGGCGCCGACCAGCAGCTGCGCGGCGAGGTCGCGGTGCGCCTCGGCCTGGAGCCGATCGACCTGCTGCGCACCCGGCGGGTGGTCAGCTGGGCCGGTGCTGGCCTGGACCGGCGGTACGTGGTCGAGCAGCGCCGCGACGGTGACCGGCTGTTCTTCGAGGGCCCCGACGCCTGGGGCAACGCACAGGGCTTCGGCCGGGCCAGCTACCCGTCCTGGCACTTTCACGCCGACGGCGGCGACGTGTGGAAGGTCAAGGGCCGCGAGTTCGCCATCGACGCCGAACCGGGCATGTCCGCCGGCGGGCGCCTCGCCGTGGTGTACGAGCTGTTCCGGGGCAACGTACTGGACAGCGTCCTGCACGGGCTGCTCGCCTGGGAGCCGGCCGGATGACCGCGGTGGTGGTGACCGGCGGCACCCGCGGGATCGGTGCCGGCCTGGTACGCGCGCTGCTGGCCCGCGGCGCCCGGGTCGCGTTCTGCGGACGCAGCGCGGAGTCGGTGGCAACGGCGCTTGCCACACTGCGTTCCGAAGCCTCGGTGCCGGCCGGAGCCGAGGTGCTCGGGGTACGTGCGGACGTCACCGACCGCGACGACGTGTCCGTGCTCTGGTCGACGGCCGCCGAGGCGTTCGGCGGGGTCGACATCTGGATCAACAACGCGGGCACGAACCATGCCCGCCGCCCACTGTGGGAGCTGCCGCCGGCAGAGCTGGACGGAGTGCTCGCGGCGAACCTCGGCGGGGTGGCCCGGGCCAGCGCGGTGGTGCTCGCCGCGATGATCGAGCAGGGTCGCGGCGCGCTGTGGAACATGGAGGGCTTCGGCTCCAACGGGCAGGCCCGGCCGGGGCTTACCGGGTACGGGGCATCCAAGCGCGCGGTCACCTACCTGACCGACGGGCTGGCCAAGGAGCTCGCCGCAGCCGGGGTCGCCGACAGGGTCACCGTGCACCACCTCTCCCCCGGCATCGTCGTGACCGACCTGCTCACCCACGACTACCCGCCGGACGAGCTGGCGAAGGCCAAGAAGGTCTTCAACATCCTCGGTGACCGGGTCGAGACGGTCACCCCGTGGCTGGCCGACCGGGTCCTCGCCGGGGGCCGCAACGGCAGCCGGGCCGCCTGGCTGACCAGCCGCAAGGCCGCCGCTCGGTTCGCCGTCGCCGGCTTCCGCAAGCGCGACCTCTTCGGCGAGTCCGTCGGCGGCCCCGCCGTGACCGGGCGCGAGCACCTGTCGTGAACGGCAGCGACTACACAGTCGTCCTCGCGCTGGAGGACTTCGTGCCGACCGGTCTGGCGCTGGTCGGGTTCTGGATCCTGGCCGGCGTGACCGCCCGGGTCGTGCCGCGAGTGGGCCCGGTCGCCCGCGTCAGCGCCGTCCTGATCGGCCTCGGCGGCCTGGCCAAGTCGACCTGGAAGCTGCTGCTGGCCGGGTTCTCGATCGACCTGCCCTGGCTGGAGGCGGCGCTGTTCCCGCTGATGGCGGTCGGCGCGGTCGGTCTGGTCTGGGGCCTGGCAAGCGCGCTGCGCGGGCGCAGCGTGCCGTGGTGGCCGTTCGCCGCCGTGCTGGCCGTGACCGCCGGCGTGGCCGCCGCGTACGCCATCTTCGCCCCCATCTTCGCCCTCGCCACCACGGGCGTGACCGCCATCAGCGTTCTGGCCGCGGTCATCGCCGGCCGACGGCGCGCCTGGGGCGCAGTGGCGCTCTACGTCTCCGGGCTGGCCTGCGTACTGCTGCTGGTGCCGCTGCGCAACCATCCCGATCACGAGACGCTGGTCATGCAGTGGGTGGAACAGGGCACCAACACCCTCGGTCAGGCGGCGCTGCTGGCCGCGGCGTGGCTGACCGCGCGCGCCCGCACGCTGGCCCCGGCCAGTCCCCACCCGACCCCCGCCCAGGAAGGAGCCGTGAGGTCATGACCGACGCGCTCGGCTGGCGCCGCAAGTTCGGCGTCATCGCCCCGTCGACCAACACCATCGTGGAGCCGGACTTCTACCGGATGACGGTGCCCGGGGTGACCGCGCACTTCTCCCGCATCCACATCCGTAACCAGGACCTGTCCAGCGACAGCAACTTCGAGAACCTCCTGACGCAGATCCGCGGTGAGATCGGCGCGGCCTGCGAGCGGGTGCTGACCTGCGAGCCCGACTACATGGTGATGGGGATGTCCGCCGAGACGTTCTGGGGCGGTGTCGAGGGCAACCGGGAATTTGTCGCCCAGATCAGGGCGGCCACCGGGCTGGAGGTGGCGACCGGGGCGGAGGCGTGCGAGCGGGCACTGCGCCTCCACGGCGCGCGCCGGATCGGCGTGGTGACGCCGTACCAACCGATCGGCGACACGAACGTCGTGCAGTTCTTCTCCGAGATCGGCTTCGAGGTGGCCGCGATCGAGGGGCTCAAGTGCCCGACCGCGGTCTCCATCGCCCACGTTCCGGAGGACGAGTTGCGCCGGGCGCTGCTGGCCGTGGACGGCCCGGACGTGGACGCCCTGGTCCAGTGCGGCACCAACCTGTCGATGGTCGGGCTGGCCGACGAGGCCGAACGCTGGCTCGGCAAGCCGGTGATCGCCATCAACGCGGCGACCTGGTGGATGGCGCTGCGCGAGAACGGGATCACCGACAAGGTGTACGGCGCCGGTTCCCTGCTGCGCGAACACTGAGAAGGAGGTCACGATCCTCAAGGTGTCGATGTCGGGTAGACACGTCGCCTGTTGCTCGGCGTCGGGTTCGCCTTGGCCGGGGCCTCGGTGGTTTCCGGGGGTGGCGCCACAGCCGTCAAGGGCCCTGGGATGCCCAGCTCCTCTACCACCCGAATCCACTCCGCTGGTATCGCTTCCTCGGTCTGGAAGTTGTTCGGGTCTCCGCTCTTGTCCTGGCGCCACCGGTCGTTGCCGTCGACGGCCTTCTTCGGCATGTCGAAGGCGAGGACGAGCCCGCCCTCTCCGGCAACGTCGCGCAGGGTCGGCTCGTTGCGTTTTCTCCCCATGGCCCATTCGGTGTGCTGCCGGGCGTAGGAGAGCGCCATGTCGAAGTCGCGGGTGACAGTGTTCCAGCCCTGGTCCTTGCTCTCGCTGCCAATGTCGTGTCTCTCCCAGCGTTTGCAGCCGATGCCGCTGCCGGCCTTACCCGGCGTCAGGCCCGTGAGCTGGATGCCGCCGCCGTAGAAATTGCAACGGTTTGTGCCGTGGTAGAACCGGTACACCTCCGCGGGCGGCGGGCCCTGGGGCGGGTTCGCCAACCGCCACAGCCGTAGCTGGCGCACGTTGTATGTCTGGAGTGCCTCCGCATCGCGCGTGTCCACAGTGAGGTGCGCGAATGCCGTGGCCAACCGGTACAGGATCAGCTTGTCGGCGACGGTGGCGAGCCCTGGCTCGGCGTACTTCGTGGACAGGACGATCGTGTTGGTTTCCCGCAGGTGGTCGCTGCCGACGGGCGTGTCGAGAAGTGCCACGGTCAGCGGCGTGCCGTGCGCGGTGTTGAGGGCCTTCACCACATCGGCGACCACCTGGTCGGCTGCGTACCTGTGCGCCAGGCGCGCGGTCAGGGCCTGTGCGGGGGATGGCTCGTTCGGCTGCACTCCGTAACGCTAGGCATGACTGTTGCGATGCGTCAGCGGGAAGTCGCCAATCAGACGTGCGGAGAGACACCGGCGCTGTCGGGCGATACGCAACGGCGTGGGCCGGAAATACCTCCCCGGCCCACGCCATTTGCGGGCTCAGCTGCGCAGAATGCCGCGTCGCCTCGGCAGCACCACGACCAGACCGACACCGAGCAGGAGCGCCGCGCTCGACCAGAGCAGCATCAGCGTCGTCACGCCCCCCTCGCCCGTGGTCGGCAACGACCCACCACCGTCGCCGTTGCCACCGCCACCGCCTTCGCCCTCGTCGTCGGTCGCGGCCCGCGACTTCACCGTGAACTTGGCGACGATCGACGTCTCCTTCGGGCCGGTGACCGGGTCGGCGCCGGCGTTGCACTCGGTGTCGACCTGCGGGTGATCGAAGACGATGTTGCTGACCGTCAGACTGACCAGGCCCGCCCGCGCGGTGGTGTAGGTCCCGGTCAGCGTCGCGCCGGGCAGGGCGGCGTAGGCGTCGATCGCGCCGTACGCCGGGCCCCTCAGGTTCACCGTGCCGCTGCCCACCCCGCCGACCTTGACGGTCGCCTTGGGCACCAGATCACCGGCGCCGACGGGCACCGGTCCGCTCTTCGGGCCGGCCGAGAACTTCAGGCTCACCGTCACCTTGGCGCCCCGCCCGGGGTTGCTGGGCGACATGCTCAGCGTGTGCGTGGCGGTCCACGCCGAGAGGCTGCTCAGCGTCTTGCAGTTCAGCTTCACGCTCTTCGGGCCGAACGGTTGCGCCGGCGTGTCGACCTCGTCGGTTGCCGTCGGCGGGTCGTCCGTCGCCGGCGGCGGGAGCGACGGCGACGGTTTTGCGGAGGGCGACGGCGTTGCGGAGGCGGACGGGCTCGGCGGTGGGGTCGCGGTGCCGGTACCGCCGACGGTGAAGTCCTCCACGATGGAGGTCGGCACCGGTGCGGCCTTGTGGTCGCGGTCGCCGGCAGCCGAGCAGTGCGTCGTGGCCGAGGCGTTGGCGAAGGTGACCCGCCCGACGGTGAGCGTCGCCGCTCCGGCGGCGGCGGCGAAGTAGGTGCCGGTCGCGGTGATCGGGCCGAGCGGTTCCGCCGGGGCGACGGCCCGCGCGGGGTACGAGGACATCCGCAGCGTCGCGCTGCCGGAGAGCGAGCCGCCCAGGGCCAGCGTGACGTTCACCGGAACGTCACCGGCGTTCAGCCCCACCGGCCCGTTGTCGGGGCCGGTGGGCGCGGTGAGCGTGACGGTCACCGTGTCGCCGACCTTCGGCTCAGCCGGGGACTGGGTCAGGGTGAAGGTGTCCTGCCAGACCGTCGGCGAGCTGCCGGTACCGGCGTCGTTGAAGTACAGCCGGCAGCCCAGCGTCGCGGCCGTGGGACCGATCGCCGCGGCCGGTGGTGCCGCCCGGGCGGGGACCGCCGCCGGGATCGTCAGCAGCAGCGGGGCCAGGACGAGCGCGGGCGCTGCCATCCGGACGGGGAAACGACGTCGGGTCATGAGGACCTCCGGTTCCGGTAGGGCATCAGCACGAGCAGGCCGATGCAGAGCAACAGCAGGCCGGAGCCGACCAGCACGGTGACCGCGTACCGGTCCGGACCGGCGTTCACCGGGTTGGCGTTGACCAGCGTCGGGGCCGACGTGCCGGCGGCGCCCGCCGGCCCGGTCGAGGGTGAGGTGGTGGCGGCCGGCGTGGCCGAGG
Source organism: Micromonospora arida (assembly GCF_003857035.1). Lineage (GTDB taxonomy): Bacteria > Actinomycetota > Actinomycetes > Mycobacteriales > Micromonosporaceae > Micromonospora > Micromonospora arida. The sequence goes on along the minus strand of NZ_QGSY01000087.1, from coordinate 8,903 downwards.
GTGCCGCCGGCGCGGGTGGGGTCGCGGACGGGGTTGCCGGTGCGGGCTTCTGCGCGGGCTTCTTGCCGAACGTCAACGACACCGAGACCTTGTTGGCCTCGACCTGGTCGGCGTTGCCGCTCGTGGGCAGGATCTGCGCCGCGACCACGCACTCGCGCTTGGTGCAGTCGAACGCGCCGAACTTCTGGGCCAGCTTCAGGGTGACCGTGGGCAGCTTCCCGCTGCCGTCGGCGTTGACGAACGCGGCCCCGCCGGACAGGTTGCAGTCGGTCGGTCCCTTGAAACCGGCGACGCACTGACCGACTGCGATCTGCTTCAGGTTCGGGGTGAAACCCGAACCGTTGACGATGACCTGCTGCTTGTCCGTCAGCCCGGTGGTCGCGCTGACGGTGAGGGTCGGCGCGGCGAACGCGGCCGGGGGTGCCGCCACGACGGCAAGGCCGCTGCTGGTGGCGAGCAGGGCGGCGAGCGTGAGCGCCCGGCGGCGGAAGGTTCGCACGGCGATCTCCTGACAGGTTCGGCGCAGGCCGGCACGGGCAAGTGGCGGGGCGACGCGGAGCGGGCTCACGACGGCACCGTCGTACGTTGAGCGGGCACGCCGGAGCGGTTGACGGCGGCGTGGTCGGTACCGAGGTAGGAGCGGACCACGTCGGGGTGGGTGCGGACCTCCTGCGGGGTGCCGTCGGCGATGACCCGGCCGCCGTCCATCGCGACCAGCCGGTCGGCGAGCCGGGCGAGCAGCGGCAGGTCGTGCTCGATGATGACCATGGTGACCCCGAGTTCGTCGTGGATCCGGCGCAGCACCTCGCCCAGCGCGACGCCGTCGGTCTGGGACACTCCCGACGAGGGCTCGTCGAGCAGCAGCAGCGCCGGCTCCAGCGCCAACAGGCAGGTGATCTCGACGATCCGGCGGGTACCGGTGGACAGTTCCCCGACCAACCGATCGGCGAGCGGGGCCAGGCCCATCAGCGTGACGAGTTCCTCGGCCCGGCGGCGTTTGGCCTGGTCCGGGGCGGTGGCACCAAGAGCTGCGGCGACGAGGCTGGTCGGCGCGGTCCGTTCACCGGCCACCATGACGGTCTCCAGCACCGTCATGGTGGCGAAGAGCCGGGCGTCCTGGAACGAGCGCACCAGCCCGAGACCGGCCCGCCGCTGCGGCGACAGCCCGGTGACCGGGCGGCCGGCGAACAGGACCGCGCCCCGGTCCGGGCGGGTGAAGCCGGCAATGATTTCGAACAGGGTGGTCTTGCCGGCGCCGTTCGGGCCGATGATGCCGACCACCTCGCCGGCGGCGACGTCCAGGCTGGCCCCGGCGACGGCCCGCACGCCGCCGAAGGAGCGGGCCACCTCCCGTACCGAGAGCAGCGGCTCGCCGGTCGCCGCCGGCCGCAGCGGGACGGTGCGCGGCGGCAGCGTGATCGGGCCACCGGAGCTGGCGGCCTGCGTCGGCCCGGCCATCTCATCGGTGGCGGACGGTACCGGTGCGTCGCGGCCGCGGGCGATCAGCGCGGCGATCCGGTCACGCAGCCACAGCACCGGCCCGCCGAGTCCGGCCGGCAACGCGATCACCACGACCAGCCAGACCAGGGTCAGCGCGGCCTGGCCGATGATGTCCAGTTCCAGGAATCCGGGTACGCCGACGATCAGGAACGCCCCGAGCAGCGGGCCGCCCAGCAGCGTGATCCCGCCGACCACCACGGTGGCGACGACGTCGATGCTGGCCGAGGCCGGGAACGTGTTCACTGTGAGCTGGGTCTGCCCGTGGCCGATCACCGCCCCGCCGAGACCGGCGAGCGCGCCCGCGACCGCGTACGCCTGCAGGACCCGCACCGGCACCGCGACGGTGAACGCGCGGGCGGCGTCGGCGTTGTCGCGCAGCGCCACCAGGATCCGCCCGAAGGCACCGGCGCGCAGGTTGGCGGTGACCCACAGGCCGAGCAGCAGCGCCACCAGCGCGAACAGGTAGTAGTCGGTGGCCAGGTCGAAGGTGTGGCCGAGGATGCGCGGCTTGGGCACCTGCGCGCCATCGCCGAGCAGCCAGCCCTGCCGCAGCAGGAACGTGCTGGTGGCCAGCGCGAAGGCGAGCGTGGTGACGGCGAGGGCGAGCCCGCGCAGGCGCAGCGCCGGCACGCCGACCGCGACTGCGGCCAGCGCCGCCGCCGCGCAGCCGGCGAGGATCCCCAGGAACAGGTTGCCGGTCCGCACGGAGACCTGCACCGACACCGCGGCGCCGATGCCGGCGAACGCGAACTGGCCCAGGGACAGCTCGCCGGCCACGCCGGTGACCAGCCCGATCGACAGGCCGACCAGGGTGAAGCCGATGATCGCGATGAGCACCGAGGCGGTCTCATTGCTGATCACGAAGGCCAGCACGGCGGCGACGGCGAAGCCCACCCCGGCGACGACCCGGCCCAGGTTGCGCAGCAGCCAGACCCGCTGGTGCGCGGCGGGCAGTGGCGGCGCGCCGATCCGGCCCCAGCCGCCGTCCTCGCCGTCGCGGCGCGCGCGGGCCGGCTGGGCCAGCAGCGCGACCAGGATGACCGCGACCAGGGCCAGCTCGACGAGGCCCCCGCTGGACTGACCGGACAGCAGGATCTGCTCCCCCACCCCGATGCCCAGCGAGGCGCCGAACGCGATCGGGACGGAGGAGAACCGGGCGATCACCGCGCCAGCGAGGCCCCGCACCAGCAGGGCCGGGCCGAGCGACTCAATCGACTGGGTGCCCTGGGTTGGCGCCATGAGGATCGCCGAGAAGGCGGCCACAGCACCGGCGATCGACCAGGCCAGGGTCGCCATCCGGGCCGCGGTGACGCCGTTGAGGGTGGCCGCGTCGGGGGCGTCGGCGGCGGCCCGGATCGCCAGCCCGAACCGGCTGCGCTTGAGAAACATGGCGAGCCCGACCAGCAGCACCGGAGTGAGCAGCAGCATCGCGGTGAACGCCGGGCCGACCGGGGTGTTGCCGATGGTGAACGACGGCATGCCGGGCGGCGCCGGGAACGCCGGGCCGCTGGCCCCCGAGCTGTTCACCAGCAGGGCGAGCACGAGCACGAACTGGGACAGCCCGAGGGTGGCGATCATGCCGATCACCCGGGGCCGGTGCCGCAGCCGGCGCACCACGCTCAGCTCGATCGCGCCGGAGACCGCGGCGGCGGCGAGCATCCCGACCGGCAGGGCGAGCCAGTACGGCAGCACCCCGTCACCGACCAGCCGGCCGAGCACGGCGGCGCCGAACACCCCGACCGCGCCGTGTGCGAAGTTGACGAACCGGCTGGACCGGTAGACCAGCACCAGCCCGACCGCCAGCAGCCCGTACGTGAGGCCGGTGAACAGGCCCAGCACGATGCGGTCCGGGCCGACGTCGAAACCGCCGATCATCGGATCACCGCCCCGTCCACCGGGGTGACCTCCGACGCGGGCGCGTCCTGCGCCTGGGGCGCGGGCTCGGCGGCCTGCGCCTGGGGCGCGGGCTCTGCGGCCTGCGCCTGGGGCGCGGGCTCGGTGTCCTCGGCTGGCGCGTGGCCGCCGAGCATCAGGGCCCGGACCAGGTCCGGTTGACCGGCCAGTTCGCCCGCGGTGTGCTCGGCGACCATCGCACCCTTCTCCATGAAGTAGATCCGGTCGGCCAGCGACAGCGCCACATTGACGGACTGCTCCACCACCAGCACCGAGGTGCCCAACGCGTTGAGTCGGCGCAGCATCTCCAGCAGGCCGCCGACGACGACCGGGGCCAGGCCGAGCGACAACTCGTCGACCAGCAGCATCCGGGGGCGCTGGATCAGCGTCTTGGCGAGCACGAGCAGTTGCCGCTCACCGCCCGACAGGGTGGCGGCGACCTGGTCGCGCCGCTCGTAGAGGCGGGGGAAGACGGCGAACGACGCGTCGACCCCCCGGTGCACCGCGTCGCTGCGCCGGCCCAGCGCGTAGCCGTGCATGCGCAGGTTCTCGGTGACGGTGAGCGAGCCGAACACCGCCTGGCCGACCACCGTGGACAATCCGAGCTCGATCCGGCGGGGCGCGGTCAACGCGGTCACGTCGACCCCGCCGAGCCGGACCACCCCGGCGCCGGGGCGGTGCAGGCCGGAGAGCACCCGCAGGAACGTGGTCTTGCCGACCCCGTTCGGGCCGCAGATCGCCACCATCTCGCCGTCGCCGACGCGTACGGCCGCGTCGTAGAGCACCTGGACCGGACCGTACGCCGCGTCGATGCCGGAGCAGGAGAGAGCGGCCGGACGTGCGCCGCTGTGCCGTAGCCGGGCGACCTCCGCCTCGTCGGCGAGCACCCGGGCCAACCGTTCGGCGTCGGCGGCGGCGGTGCGCCGGACCCGTCGGGCGTAGCCGGCGCCGACCAGCACCGCCGCCGCGGCCACCGCCAACGCCGGACCTGCGCCGTACCGGGAATTGAGCAGGGTGAGCAGGCCGGCGCCGCCCAGGCCACCGGCCAGGGACAACACCGATGTCGCCGCCACGAACGCGGGGCGGGCGTCGGGGTGGAGCACCTCGGCGGCGATGCGTTCGCCCGAGACGGCAAGCGCGACCAGCGCACCGACGGCGACGGCCAGGCCGGATGCGAACAGCACGACGCCGACCGTGGCGGGGGTGGCCTCGACGAACAGGGCACCGGCGGCGACGAGCAACCCGGCCGGGGCTGCGGCGACGGCGAGGCGCAGCGCCCGCTCGCCGCGCAGGAGCACCGCAAGCGCGGCCCCGGCGAGCAGCGCGTCGCCGACGACTCCGACGGCGCCGCGCGGACCGAGGCCGAACCCGGTGCGCAGCACGTCGGCGGCGAAGATCAGCGCGCCGGGCACGATCATGCCGAGGCCGGCCTGGGCCAGCACGGCGGTACGCGCGGTGGGTGGGCGGGTGGCGTTGTCGAACAGGGTGCGGAGCGCCGGTGGCCAGCCGGCATCGCCCGGCAGTTCCGCGGCGGTCGCCCCGGCCAGCACGCCGAGCGCCGCGAGGACGCCCGCTGCCGCCCAGTGGTACCCGGATCCGCCCGCGGTGCCGCTGGCGAGCAGTGCGGCCAGGCCGAGCCCGTTCAGCAGGCCCACGTGCCAGTAGCGCAGGGCGGCCGTCGCGGCGGCGATCGCGCGGCCGGACACCACCAGGACCGCCCAGGGCAGTCCGAGCGCGGTGAGCGCGAGCAGCCCCGGCAGCGGGGCGGCTACGTTGACCACCAGCAGCAGCGCGGCGCCCAGCCCGGCGCCGGCGAGCAGCGCGGCGCGTACCGAATGGCGGTGCGGTACCCGCTGCACGACCGCGACGGTCGCGGCCGCGCCGACCACCGCGGAGGCGATCACCGCGGTCAGCACGCTGGTCAGGTCGACATCGAGACTCCGGGCGAGTCCCGCGGCGCCGAGCAGCGGCACCCCGGTCAGCAAGCCGCCGGCCGTACCCGCTCCCCAGCCCGCGCTACGGGAACGCCATGCCCTCGAACCGTCGCGGGCGGTGCCCGGCGCGACACCGGGGCCGGTGTTGTCATCGGGTCGCAAAGGACACGTCCTCCCCGCGGTAGGTGAAGCAGGCGCAGCCGCTGTCGTAGCCGAACGCCCGGTAGCCGTTCGAGGCGGCGAACCGGCCCGGGCCGAGCCGCCCGGAGAATCCGGTGGCCGGCTGGAACTGCGTGTCGAGCCTGCCCACGGCCGCCAGCCACCGGTGCGCGTTGAGGTCCGCGCCGAGGTCCTTCGCGCCGGTCTGCAGCAGCAGAACCGCGTCGCAGTACGGGAAGGCCACGCGGGCGTTCTCGCGGGTGCCGAACGACTCCCCCGCTGCGGCGAAGATGCCCAGGCAGGCTCGTTCGGGGTCGGTGGCGGGGAAGGCGTACTCCCGGTCGGCGACGTCCTGGCTGGGGTTGAAGCCGATTCCCACCGCCCCGGTCAGTGCCTCGCGCGGAATGATGTCCGGGTTGCCGATCAGGAAGCTGGGATTGTCGTAGCTGGAGATGCCGTACCGGGCGGTGAAGCCCTGGGCGGAGGCGGAGGTGAGGAAGAAGGAGGCCAGCCGGGTCCCGCCGAGGAAGAAGACCCGCTCGACACGCTTGGCCCGCAGGTCGACGGCGGCCTGGTTGAGCCCCGTGTTGAGGGTGCCCAGGTCGGTGGAGTCGATCCAGGCCACGGTCGGGGTGATTTCCCGCTGCTTCAGGTACGGCACCACGTGCTGCTCGTACATCGCCCGGTTGGCCGGTGCGTCGACCGCGACGATGCCCGCCTGCCGGGCACCGTCGAAGAAGCCCTGCGCGGCCAGCGCCGGCAGGTACGCGCGTACGAAGTCGTCGTACGCGGGATAGGCCGGGGCGAACAGGTATGGCGCGAGGCGCTCGTTCGTCGCCTGGTCGATGGTGATCAGGGTGGCGTCGAGCACCAGGGTGTGCCGCTGTGCGTAGCAGGGGCGGGCGTTGGCCTGCAACTGGCCGGTGAGCACGACCGCGAACGCGCGGTCGTCCTGGGTGATCTGGTTGCAGAGCTTCTCCTCGGCGGCCGGTGAGTCGTCGCTCGCCTCGTAGTTGCGGAAGATCGCTCGCATCCGCCGGCCGGCGATGCCGCCGTTGGCGTTGACGTGGCTTTCCAGCGCCCGCATCTGGCGTACCGGGTCGCCGGTTGAGGCGGTGTTGAACCCGGTCAGGTTCGCTGTCCTGGTCAGGTCGGTGCCGACGAACACGACGGTGACCGCGTCGGCGGTGACGCCGGGCCCGACGCCGGTGCCGTCGGCGCCGCCCACTCCGGGCAGCACCGCGCCGCAGCCGACGAAGGCGAGCAGCGCGGCGACGGTGGCGACGGCCGCCCGTACCGTCAGGGCCCGGTCCCAGCCGGTGGTGTGGGTGCCAGGATCGCGGCTCATCGAGGGCTCCCGAGGTAGGTGTCGAGCGCGGCCAGATCGATCACGGCGGCGGCGCTCTGGTTGCCGGCGCGTGCTCCGGCCGGCGTGGCCGCGCCTGGGCGGGCGGCGAGCACCGCGTCGAGGGCGGTGAGGTCGATGACCGCGGTGCCGGCGGCCTCGGTGCCGGATCTGTTCGGCAGTCCGGCGTCGCCGAGCAGGTCCCGCAGCGCGGCAACGCTCAGGTGGGCGTTGGCCCGTCGACGTAGCCGGCCGGCGCCGGGAGCGTCGTCGAAGACGAGGTACGCCCCGAGTGAGCCGACCCGCACGACGGACGGCAGCAGCGTGCCGGTCGGGGCGGCGGCCATCGCGGGCAGCGGCGGGCGGTCGCGGCGGTTGGCGATGCGGCGGGCGACGCCCACGATGATCAGCGTCCCGCCGAGCAGGTGCACCAGGAACAGGCCCCATGGGTACGTCCGGAGCGTCGCCTCGGCCGGTCCGAACCCGCCCAGGTCGGCCTGCACGGTGTACCGGCCGAACGCGGCGAACGGGGTGGTGACGGGTATCCGGTAGGTGCGTGTCTCGCCCGGCCGGATGCCGCCGGTGCCGGGCGTGCTGATCCGGTCGCCGCCGCCGTCGCGGCCGATCCGGACGTTGAGGGGCGGGTTGGGCAGCGGGTGCGGCCCGGGGTTGTGCACGGTGTAGACGAGGGTCCGGGTCGCGGCGGCGCCGAAGAGGCTCCGCCAGCCCGGTCGGCCGGCGATCCTCGCCTCGACCAGGTCGAGGCGGACCGGGGCGGTCGAGACGGTGGGGGTCTCCCCCATGGTGTGCCCGGTGAGTTCCAGCGGCGCGTCGACCTGGCCGCGCGCGGTGCCGCCGACGAGCGTGGCGTGCACGACGCACGGGCAGGGCACCGGCGGGGTGCCGAGCACGAGTTGCACCGCGAAGGTGCCGTCCGGGCGCACCGGAACGGCCAGGGCGGCCCGTGTGTCGCAGGAGGCCGAACCGCCGACGGCGAGTTGCCCGCAGGTGACGAGCTGGACCAGTGCGCCGCCGGGCCAGCCGGTGCCGTTCACCCCGAGCCGGTCGCCCGGTGCCGCCGCCGGGGCGTCGAGGGTCAGTCCCTCGGCTGCCCACGCCGGCCCGGTGGGCAGTGCCAGCCCGATGACCAACCCGCACACGACGGCGGTCAGGGTGCGTCCGATCCTCGTCATCCGACCTCCGCGTGCGCGCGGACGCGTCGGACGCCCCGGGGCCGGGCCACCTGGGCGCGGCGGCGCCTGCGCCAGGCCACGACTGCGGCGGCGATCAGCGCGGCGAGTGCGGCGACGCCGGTCCAGGAGACGACGACGGTACGGGTGGTCCGCACCGTGAGCACGCCACCGTCGGCCTTCGCCGTCACGGTGGCGGTGACGAGGTCGACCGGCCACAGCCCGGTGAACCGGGTACGCATCCGCGACTCGGCGCCCGGAACCAGGTCGAGTTGTGGGGTGGCGCCACGCTGGTGGATCCGGTGTCCGAACATGCCGGAGGCGGTGACCGTGATGGTGGGGGCGAGGCGCAGGTTGCCGGTGTTGGCCAGGGTGTATTCCAGGGCACCGTCGACCGGCGTGGGCAGCCAGGGCGTCGGGTGGTCCAGATCCAGGTCGGCGAGGTTGAGGCCGGGCGTCTCCGGCCCGGCCACCCGCAGGTAGATGCGGGCGCCGACGGCCCGCTGCACCGCGACGGCGACGCCGTTCTGCTCGCTCCGACCGCCCGGAACGGACTCCATCGCGACGATGCCGCCGATGTGGTCGCCGGGGCTGGCGTTCGTCGGGATGGTGATGGTGAACGGGATGTCGGCCTGCGCCTTGGGCGGGAGCACCACGGTGCCGGCGCCGACCACCGTCCACACCCCGATGTCCGACTGCTTCTCGGTGAGCTGGCGCAGCGCGAACCCGCCGTCGCGGGCGGTGTTGTAGGCATCCGCGCCGTACACGGTGAAGGTGCGCTCGGTGTCGGTGCGGTTGATCACCCGCACGGAGTCGGTGAGGGTCCGGCCGGCGGGTGACTCGAGGAAGAAGTAGAGCCGGGGGGTGGGTCCGGCGTTGGCC
>NZ_QGSY01000128.1 GCF_003857035.1 Micromonospora arida | reverse complement strand
GGGGTGGGGTTAGGAGAAGAGGCCTCGGCGGGTTAGGGATTGGCGGAGCCAGTTGTCGAGTTCGGCTGTCCAGTCGGTGCGGTCGGCGGTGGCGTGGTCGACAGTGAACCGGCCGAAGGCGTCCCGGCCCTCGGTGAAGACACCGCCGCGCTTGTCGACCTCCAGCACCACCTGCATCTGCTGCGCGTCGGCGATGAAGGTGACCTCCAACTGGTTGATCGAGCGGGCGTACTGCGGCGCCGGGTTGAACTCGATCTCCTGGTAGAACGGCAACGTCTGCCGTACGCCGTAGATGTGACCACGCTCCACATCGGCGCGTGCGAACCGGAAGCCCAGCCGCAGCAGCGCGTCCAGCAGCCGCTCCTGCGCCGGCAGCGGGTGCACCGACACGGCGTCCAGGTCACCCTTGTCGACCGCGCGGGCGACCTCGAGCTCGGTACGCAGGCCCATCGTCATCCCGTGCAGGTGCTGCCCGTACAGCTCGGTGACCGGTGTCTCCCACGGCACGTCGAAGCGGAACGGAAGGTCGTAGCGCTGCCCCGGCTCCAGCCGGAACGCGCCGGTGACCTGCTGGCGGTGGAACTCCTGAGTGGTGTCGTAGTCGTTGTCGCCGCTCTCCACCTCGACCCGGGTGACCAGGCCGAGAGCGACGTGGTCGATGTCGACCTGGTGGTCGCCGCCCAGCACCTGGATCCGGCCCTCCAGCTGGCCGCCCGGGCGGCAGTTCGCGTTGGCCAGCACCGTCTCCACCGACGGACCACCGACGCCCATCGCCTTCATGAGCCGCTTGAAGACCACACCGTCCTCCAACTGTCGTTTCCGGCCGACCAGAGGTGGCCGGCCGTCCGCAACGTAGCCGGGGCGGGCAACCACACACTCCGACGACACACCGCACCAGCGATCCGACGCAATTCCTGTCGGGTGCCCGATCGCCTCACTCCCGTTTTACGCCCTGCCCGCCAAGCTGTTGTTCACACCGGCACCACTGGGCCGGGAACACGGCACCGACGTGGAAGCGGGGAGAGACAGAGATGGTCCTTCAGATGACGGAACACCGGACGCGCCCGGCCACCACGACCGACACTGACGGGGCCCCCGAGGCCCTCGTCGACCTGGACGCCACCGACGAGCGCGGCATCTCCACCGACCTGGTCCGGGCCTACCTCAACGGAATCGGCCGGACGAAGCTGCTGACCGCCGCGCAGGAGGTCGACCTGGCCCGGCGCATCGAGGCTGGCCTGTTCGCTGACGAGAAGCTGGCCACCTGCACCCCGGTCTCCGCGGAGCTGCGAGCCGACCTGGAGCTGATCGTCGCGGAGGGCCGGGCGGCCAAGGACCACCTGTTGGAGGCGAACCTGCGGCTGGTGGTCAGCATCGCCAAGCGCTACACGGGCCGTGGCATGGCGTTTCTCGACCTGATCCAGGAGGGCAACCTCGGTCTGATCCGGGCGGTGGAGAAGTTCGACTACGCCAAGGGCTACAAGTTCTCCACGTACGCCACCTGGTGGATCCGACAGGCCATCACCCGCGCCATGGCCGACCAGGCCCGCACCATCCGCATCCCCGTGCACATGGTCGAGCAGGTCAACCGGATGGTTCGGGCCCGCCGCGAACTGGCGGTGACGCTGGGCCGCGAACCGACGGTCGCCGAGGTGGCCCGCGCACTGGAGATCCCCGAGATCCAGGTCATCGAGCTGATCTCGTACGACCGGGAACCGGTCAGCCTGGACCAGGCCGTCGGCGACGACGGTGAGAGCGCGCTCGGCGACTTCGTGGCCTCGGTGGACCCGCGCACCGAGCCGGGCGACGCCGCGGCCCAGGGCGAGCTGCGCAACGAGGTCAGCATCGTGCTCTCCACCCTGTCCCAGCGGGAACAGGCGGTCATCCGCCTCCGGTTCGGCCTGGACGACGGCCGCCAGCGCACCCTGGACGAGGTCGGCCGGGAGTTCGGCCTGTCCCGGGAGCGGATCCGGCAGATCGAGAAGGTGACGCTGCTGAAGCTGCGCGCCCCGGAGCGGGCCCAGCGCCTGGAGGCGTACGCCTGCTGACGCACCCGGTTCCCACGGAAGGCCCCGGCGGTTCGCCGGGGCCTTCGTGCTGTCGGGGTGCTTGACGAAGACGCCCAATCACGATACAAACCAACTGGTTATAGAACCAGGAGGTTATAGGTGGCGGACACCGAGCTGTTGGATGCGACCTTCGCGGCGCTGGCCGACCCGACTCGGCGGGCCATCCTCGCCCGACTCGCGGCTGGGGAGGCGACCGTGACAGAGCTGGCAGCACCCTTCGCGATGAGCCAGCCGGCCATCTCCAAGCACCTCAGAGTGCTGGAACGCGCTGGCCTCGTCAGCCGGGGGCGGGACGCCCAGCGCCGTCCGTGCCGACTGGAGGCCCGCCCACTGCGCGATGCCACGGCCTGGCTCGCCAACTACCGCGACTACTGGGTGGAGAGCTACCAACGTCTCGACGTACTGCTCGACGAACTCCAGTCCGTCGACCACACCGGCACCGAGCGTCGGCCCGCCAGACCGAACGGAACGGGCGGTTGAACAACGTCGACGACCCGCTCGTCGTCCACACCCCGGGTGACCGGGAGATCGTGCTGAGTCGGCTGTTCGAGGCACCGGCGCGGCTGGTGTTCGCCGCCTTCACCCGACCCGAACTGCTGGCCCGGTGGTACGGCGCGCGCGGCTGGAGGCTGACGGAGTGCGACGTCGACCTGCGGATCGGTGGACGGTGGCGGTTCGTGTCGCAGGGCCCGGAGGGTGCCCGGATGGTCCAGGCCGGGGTCTACCGGCAGATCGAGCCACCACACCGGCTGGTCTGCACCGAACGCTTCGACGACCAGTCCTATCCGGGCGAGACGCTGGTCAGCCACGAGTTCTCCGAGGTGGCCGGGCGAACGACAGTCACCACCACGCTGCTCTACGCCACCGCAGAGGGGCGGAACATCGTGCTGCGCTATCCGATGGCGCGGGGCGTCGGGCAGAGCTTCACCCGACTGGCCGATCTGCTGCACTCAACAACGACGACAGAGGAAGAGCACTCATGAACTGGACACTCGAAGTGGTGATCGTGCCGGTCTCCGATGTGGAGCGGGCGAAGAAGTTCTACGCCGACCAGCTCGGCTTCACTGTGGATCACGACACGGTGATCAATGACGACGCGCGCATCGTCCAGCTGACGCCGCCCGGCTCGGGCTGCTCGATCGTGATCGGTAAGGGCGTCGTCCCGGAGATGCCGCCCGGCTCACTCAAGGGCCTGCAACTGGTGGTGCCCGACCTGAAGCGGGCCCACGAGGAGCTGGTCGGGCGGGGTGTAGAGGTCAGCGAGATCCAGGTGGTCGGTCAGAACCCCCGGCCGGTGCCGGATCCACTGGACAACGTCGGCTTCGTCTTCTTCGCCGACCCGGACGGCAACACCTGGGGCGTCCAGCAGATCTCCAGCCGCGCCTGACCGGGGCACGCTCACAGGCGGCGGGGGCCGGTGTCCGGGCGGGCGACCACGCCACCCACCCCCACCTGCGCGTGCAGGACCGAGATGCCATCGGGGCGGGCGAGCACCGGGTTGAGGGTCAGCGAGCGCACCCGGGGCTGTTCGTCGGCGAGCTGACCCACCCGCAGCAGCAGATCGGCCAGGGCCGCCCGGTCGACCGGCGCGGCCCCCCGATGCCCGCGCAGCAGCGGGGCCGCCCGAGGCTCGTCGACCAGCTCGGCCGCGTCCCGGTCGGTCAGCGGCACCGCCCGCCAGGCCCGATCGCCGAGCAGCTCGGTGGCGACCCCACCCAGGCCGAAGCCGACCACCGGCCCGAACGCGGGGTCTTCCACCACCTCCACCACACAGGCCACGCCGGGCGGGACCATCGGCTGGACCAGCGCGTCCGCGCCGAAGGTCGCCGCCAGGTCGGCGTACGCCCGACGGAGGGTCGGCTCGTCGGGCAGGTCCAGCCGGACCGCGCCGAGGTCGAGCCGGTGCCGCAGCCCGGGGGCGGCCGCCTTGAGCGCCACCGGGAAGCCCAGCCGCGCCGCCGCGTCGACCGCGGCGTCAACCGAGTCGACGGACACCGAGGCCACCACGTCGATGCCGTACGCGGCCAGCAGCGCACCCGGGTCGGTGGCCTCGGCCCGGAGTGCGGCCTGCGCGGCAGCCCGATCGAGGTCGGGCAGCTCCGGTGCCACCCCGGGCGGGCGGCGAAGCCAGTCGGCGTACCGGTGCGCGCGGGCGAGAGCGCGGACCGCCTCCTCCACGCCGCCGTACGCCGGCACCCCCGGTGGCAGCCGCCCGACCAGGAACGTCGCCACTGTCGGCTTGCCCAACGCGAGGGCGGCCGGCAGCGCGGCGGTGACGTCGGCGTCCACCTCGGTCAGTTGGCCGGGTAGCGGCGGGGCGAAGACCACCACCAGGGCGTCCACCCGTTCGTCGGCGGCCGTCTCGGCGAGCGCGGCGGCGAACTCGGCGGCACCGGCGCTCGGCCCGACGTCGCGGGGATAACCGTCGGCCACGCTCAGGCCCTGCCCGACGCAGGCGGTCGCGGCGAGCCCGGTGAGGGCCGAGGAGTTGCCGACCACACCGACCCGGCCTCCGGCCGGCAACGGCTGGTTGGCCAGCAGCACACCCACGTCGAGCAACTCCGGCACGGTGTCCACCCGGATCACCCCGGACTGGGCGAAGAGCGCCGCCACCGCCACCTCGTCCGGCCCGGCGGCGTCACCGACCCCGGGCGGGCGGGCCGGCGAGGCGAGCGCGACGACCGGTTTGGCGCGGCCGATCCGCCGGGCCAACCGGGCGAACTTGCGCGGGTTCCCGAAGGTCTCCAGGTAGAGCATGATCACGTCGGTGCCGGGGTCGTCCTGCCAGTACTGCAGGAGGTCGTTGCCGGAGACGTCGGCCCGGTTGCCGGCCGAGACGAAGCTGGACAGCCCGAGGCCCCGCCGGTCCGCCTCGGCGAGCAGCGCCACCCCGAACGCACCCGACTGACTGAAGATGCCGACCCGGCCGGCCGGCGGCAAGGCCGGGGCGAGGGTGGCGTTCAGGCGTACCGTCGGGTCGGTGTTGGCCACGCCCAGGCAGTTCGGGCCGACGACCCGCATCCCGGCCGCGTGTGCCGCGCGGACCAGCGCCCGCTGGGTGGCCGCGCCCTCGCCGCCGGCCTCGGCGAAGCCGGCCGAGATGACCACCAGGCCGTGCACCCCCGCGGCGGCGGCGTCGGCGACCACCGCGGTCGCCGCCTCCGGTGGGACCGCCACCACCGCCAGGTCCACCGGCGTTCCGGCATCAACCGCCGACGGGTACGCGGGCAGGCCCGCCACTGTCGACGCGCTCGGATGCACCGGCACCACCGCACCGGTGAACCCGCCGTCGCGCAGGTGCCCGAGCACCGCCGCGCCGACGCCCTGGCCGGTGGCGCTGGCGCCGTAGACGACGATGCCGCGCGGGGCGAGCAGCCGGGCGATCGAGCGGGCCTCGGTCCGGTGTTCGCGGCCGCGCTGCACCTCCAGGCTGGCCTCGGTGGGTGCGATGGGGAAGCTCAGGTGGACCACGCCGTCGGCGTACTCGCGCTGGACCTGGTAGCCGAAGTCGGCGAAGACCCGCAGCATCGTCCCGTTGGCCGGCAGCACCTCCGCGACGAAGCTCATGATGTCGTTGCGGCGGGCCGCATCGGCCAGGTGCTCCATCAGCACCGAGCCGATCCCCCGCCCCTGGTAGGCGTCCTCCACCACGAAGGCCACCTCCGCCTCGGGGGCCTGCGGGCCGAGCCGCTCGTACCGGCCGACCGCGACGATCTGGTCGGCGGCCAGCACCACGAACGCCTCCCGGTCGTGGTGGTCCACGGTGACGAAACGGATCAGATCCCGCTCCGGGATGCGCGGGTACGGCGAGAAGTACCGCAGGTAGCGGGTGCGCTCGGAGAACCGGCTGTGCATCGCCACGATGCCCGGCGCATCGGCCGGGTCGATAGGTCGCAACTGGACCGTGCTGCCATCGCTGAGCAGCACGTCGACCGGCTGGTCCACGGTCGTCACCGGAACGTCCTCCCCCGGCCCGGCTCAGTCCCGTGGATCGTGCGGGTCGAGCCCGAGCAGCGGGAAGACCGTCTTGCGGGTGGCCGCGATCGCCCGGTCCACCGCGTTCGGCTCGCCGGTCGGCTGCCACGGCTCGTACGACGGGTCGGCGTCGTCGGTCATCCGCAGCGGCACCTCCCGGCCCAGACTTCGGGAGGCGACCAGGTCCCGCCACGCGGGTGGGGTGAGCGTGGCCGGGTCGATCGGGTCACCGGTGGCCACGGCCAGCAGGTGACTCCAGGCCCGGGGCACCACCTCGACGAGCGCGTATCCGCCGCCGCCGGTGGCCACCCACCGGCCGTCGCACAGCTCGTCGGCGAGCGCCCGCATCGCCAGGTAGGTGGCCCGCTGCCCGTCCACCGTCAGGTTCAGGTCGGCGAGCGGATCCAACCGGTGCCCGTCGGCGCCACACTGGCTGACCAGCACCTGCGGCCGGAACGCGCGCAGCACCGACGGCACGATCGCGTGGAACGCGCGCTGCCAGCCGCTGTCGTCGACACCGGGCGGCAACGGCATGTTGACCGCGGTGCCCTGCGCACCCGGCCCACCCGTCTCGTCCGGGAAACCCGTGCCCGGGAAGAGCGCCAGCGGGGTCTCGTGCACGCTGACCGTCAGCACGCGCGGGTCGTTCCAGAAGATGTCCTGCACTCCGTCGCCGTGGTGCACGTCGACGTCCACGTACGCGATCCGCTCGGCGCCCAGGTCGAGCAGGCGGGCGATGGCCACCGCGGGGTCGTTGTAGACGCAGAAGCCGGAGGCTCGGGCGGACATCGCGTGGTGCAGCCCACCGGCCACGTTCACCGCCCGCTGGGCGTCGCCGCGCCAGACCGCCTCGGCTGCGGCCACCGTGGCGCCGGCGATGAGCGCGCTGGACTCGTGCATGCCCTCGAAGACCGGGTTGTCGGAGGTGCCCAGCCCGTACCCGGCGAAGAGCGGGTCGCGCGGCGCGTTGCGCACCGCGGCGAGGTAGGCCGGCGCGTGCACCCGGGTGAGCAGGGCATCGTCGGCGGGCTCCGGCTTGACCATCCGCACCCCGGGTCGATTCAGGATGCCCAGCTCGCGGGCGAGCGCGATGGTCAGCTCCACCCGGACCGGGTCGAGTGGATGGTCACCCATGTCGTAGGCGAGCAGCGACTCGTCCCACACCACAACCGTGTCGTCGGACATGAGCCCATCGTCGCACGAGGATCGGCGCCGGCCCACCGCACGCGCTGGTCAGCGGCCGGGTGTCGACCCGGAGGCGACCGGTCGGGCCGAGTCCGCCACCCAGTTGCTCCACGATCCAACGTAGAGCGCGGCGTCCGTGCGGCCGGCCAGGTGCAGCGCGAGCACCGCATGGGCGGCGGTCACCCCCGAGCCGCAGTACGCCCCGACGGCCCGCACCTCGGTCACCCCGGCGGCGGCGAACCGCTCGCTCAGCACGTCGGCGGCCAGGAAACGGCCGTCCGGCCCGACGTACTCCCCGGCGGGCAGGTTCGCCGCTCCCGGCACGTGCCCGGCTACCGGGTCGATCGGCTCGACCTCGCCCCGGTAGCGGGGCGCCGCCCGTACGTCGAGCAGCACGGCGTCGTCCGCGGCGGCCAGCGCGGCGGCCTGCCCGGCGTCGAGCACCGGGAGATCACCGGGGCGCACCACGACGTCACCGGGGGGTGGGGCGGGCGCGTCGGTCGAGACGGGCCGGCCGGCGGCGACCCAGGCCGGGTAGCCGCCGTGCAGCAGGCGTACCGGCCGGTGACCCGCCCAGCGCAGCGTCCACCAGGCCCGCGCGGCGGCCATGCCGTCGCCGCCGTCGTACACCACCACGGGGTGACCGGCCCGGACGCCAGCGGCCCGCAGCGCGGCCTGCAACGCTGTCGGGTCGGGCAACGGGTGCCGGCCGCCGGCGCCCGGCACCCCACAGAGCGCGGTGTCCAGGTCGACGAAGACCGCCCCGGGCAGGTGGCCGGCGAGGTAGTCGTCGCGGCCGGGCGGGCCGACGAGCCTCCAGCGGACGTCGAGCAGGGTGGGCGGATCGACCTGGTCGAGCTCGGCGACGAGCCGATCGACCTCGACCAACGGCTCCTGGGTACCGGACATGGCGACCATCCAACACCATTGACGCAGAGGGCACGCGGTTCGCCGAAGGTCACCAGCCGTTCCCCGAGGTAACATCGTGCATCGGAGGGCCGCTGACCTTATGAAGTCTCACGACCTGGTCGACACGACCGAAATGTACCTGCGCACCATCCTCGAGTTGGAAGAAGAGGGGGTGCCACCGCTGCGTGCCCGGATCGCCGAAAGGCTGCAGCAGAGTGGCCCCACTGTGAGCCAGACCGTTGCCCGGATGGAGCGCGACGGCCTGCTCACCGTCGAGGGAGACCGGCACCTGACGCTCACCGCCCTGGGTCGCGGCAGCGCCGTGTCCGTGATGCGCAAGCACCGCCTTGCCGAGCTGCTGCTGGTCAACGTCATCGGGATGCCCTACGAGGAGGCCCACGAGGAGGCCTGCCGCTGGGAGCACGTGATGAGCGACGCGGTGGAGAAGCGGGTCTACGACCTGCTCAACCGGCCGACCCGGTCCCCGTACGGCAACCCGATCCCCGGGCTTCAGGAGCTGGGTTCGCCGGCGGCGGAGACCACCGAGGCCGCCGAGGGCGAGCGCAACCTGGCCTTCCCCGGCCTATCCGGGTCGGTCGTGGTGCGCCGCATCTGCGAGAGCGTGCAGAAGGACGCCGACGTGCTGCGCCAACTGCACGCCGCTGGTGTCGACCCGGGCGCCACGGTGACCGTGGCCCAGGAGCGCGACGGGGTGTCGATCGACCGCTCCGGTGACCGGGTGCGGCTGCCCCGCGAGGTCGCCTCCCGGGTCTTCGTCGCCGCCAACTGACCAATCGGGCACCCGGGCGTCACAGCGCCCGGGTGTCCACCTTTTTCGCCAACGCGGTCAGGTCGCCGGTCAGCTTCTCCACCGCCGAGCGCTCACTGCCATGGGCCGTGGTCCAGCTCACCGTGGCCAGCCGTCCGTCGCCGGCCAGCCAGCCCACCTCGGCGACCGGCCCGTGCCCGCTCGCCGCGGCGGTGGTCCGCTTGTACGCCTGCTGGCCCAGCCCGGTGACCTTCGCCGCCTTGTCCGGCACCACGTCCGCGCCGAAGCTGGCCTTGTCGATAGTGGTCTCGGTCACGCTGAGCGTCAGCTCCGGCAGGGTGGCACCCGCGGCCCGCACCACACAGGTGTGGGTGTCGCCCTGTTCGCTGGCCGCCGCCACGTCGAAGCGGACCTTCACCACCTGCTCGATCACCGCGAAGTCCAGCAGGCGGCAGGCGCCGCCCGAGGAGGCCGCCGTCACGTCCACCGCGATCGGCACCGGCGGCGGCACCGCCGCCGGTTCCGCCTCGTCGGCACAGCCACTCACCAGCAGCCCGGCAAGCCCGGCGATCACGATCCGCCCGCGCACACTCCACCCTCTCGCCGACCGACGGCGGAAGGCGCCCGCCAAGTGTCCGTCGGACACCGTACGGGGTGTCGGTGTCGCGCGGAAGTCCTCGTCTACGCCTGTTCCGAGGGTGGATCGTCCACGTACGGACAGTGCCGACAGCCGCGCCCGCAGCACGTGCCGCGGCGGGCAAGGAACCCGGCGCTGAGCACGAACAGCCCGCTCGCCGGGTCGAGGTAACCGGCCTCGCCGGCGGCCAACGCGGCGGTGTGCGCGGCGAGGATCCGGGCCCGGTCGGGGTGTTCGGACGGCAGCCGGGACGGGTGCGGCTCGGTGAGCGGCCGGTCGGCCAGGGGTTTCCGCTCGCCGCTCACCGCAGCAGTCTAGGTACCGGTCGTGATCGGCCTCCCGCTGCCCCGACACCCGACATACCCCCGGCGTCGTCGCGGTGAGCGGTCGTTTCGTCGTACGGTCCGACGACGATCGGGTTCGACACCCGTCGACGCATACGGAGGGAAACGATGCGGAAGATCGTTGTGCAGATGAGTCTGTCGTTGGACGGGTTCTTCGAGGGCCCGGGCGGCGACATCGGCTGGCACCAGGTCGACGAGGAGTTGCACCAGCACTTCAACGACGTGATCGCCCCGATGGGCGGGTTCCTCAGCGGCCGGGTCAGCCACGAACTCCGCCACGAGCGGGTCCGCTGACCGATGATCACCACTTTCGACGCGATCGACGGGACCACCCTCGCGTACCGGACGGTCGGGGTTGGGGACCCGCTGATCTGCCTGCCGGGCGGGCCGATGCGCGACTCCGCGTACCTCGGTGACCTCGGCGGTCTGGGCGCGCACCGGACGCTGGTCATCCTCGATCCGCGAGGCACCGGCCGCTCGGCGGCACCAACTGACGTCTCGACCTGCCGCTGCGACCGCATGGCCGACGATGTGGAGGCGCTGCGCGGGCACCTGGGCCTCGACCGGCTGGATCTGCTCGGGCACTCCGCCGGTGCCAACCTGGCTCTGCGATACCTGACCCGGCACCCCGATCGGGTAGGCCGACTCGCGCTGGTCAACCCGAGCATCCGAGCGGTCGGGCTGAAGGTGACCGCCGCGCAGCGCCAGGAGGTCACCGACGCCCGGGCCGGCGAGCCGTGGTTTCCGGTGGCAGCGGCGGCGTCGGAGTCCATCCTCTCGGGTCGGGCCGGGCCCGGCGCCAAGCAGGAGATCGCGCCGTTCTTGTACGGCCGGTGGGACACTGCCGCTCAGGTCCACCAGGGCGCAGAGTCCGGTCAACGCAACGAGGAGCTGGCGGGGATCTTCAGCTCCGAAGACGCCTTCGATCCGCCGGCCACCCGTGCGGCGCTCGCCGCACATCGAGACCCGGTGCTGCTGCTCGCCGGCGCGGTCGACCTGGCCGCACCGCCGGGTCTGGTGACCCAGTTCGCCGAGCTGATCCCCCGCGCCGAGCTGGTCGTTCAGCCCGGCGCCGGGCACTACCCATGGCTCGACGACGCCGAGGCGTTCACCGCGACGGTCGCGGTGTACCTCGCCGGTCCGGACGGTGCTTGAGTCTCCACCGGGGGGAGACGTGAGGGTGGGGGCATGAGCGGGCAGACGTTTCACACGATCGGCGACCTGGCCCGACGGACCGGCCTGAGCGTCAAGACCATCCGGTACTACTCCGACAGCGGAGTCGTACCGCCGACGGACCGGAGCGCGGCCGGCTACCGGCGGTACGGCCCGACGGCCGTGGCCCGGTTGGAGCTGGTCCGGACGCTGCGTGACCTGGGCCTGGACCTGGCCACCATCCGGCGGGTGGTGGATCACGAGGTACCCCTGCACGAGGTCGCCGCCGCGCACGCCGAGGCGTTGGCCGTGCAGATCCGGGTGCTGCGGCTGCGCCAGGCGGTGCTCACCGTCGCGGCCAGGCGTGGGTCGGGCCCGGGCGAGGTGGACGAGCTGCACCGGCTGGCCCAGCTCACCGACCGCGAACGCGGGCAGTTGGTGACCGACTTCCTGGACAGCGTCTTCGCCGGCCTCGGCGACCAGCCCGCATACCCGGGTGTGATCGTCTCGTTGACGTCGGAGCTTCCCGACGACCCCAGCACCGAGCAGATCGAGGCGTGGCTGGAACTGGCCGAGTTGTGCCGGAACCCCGCGTTCCAGGCCCGGATGCGGCGGCTGGCGCGACAGCACGCCGCCGACCACGACGTCCCGAGGCTGCCCCGCCCGGACGCCGTCGCGGTGGTCCGGGACGCGGTGGCCCCCGCCCTCACCGCTGGTCTCGACCCGGGCAGCCCGGACGCCGATCCGGTGGTCGCAGCCGTCACCAACCGGTACGCGAGCCTGCACGGTCACTCCGACGAGGCCGACCTGCGTCGGCGGTTGCTCGAACGGCTGGTGCCGGCCAACGACCCCCGCCGGGACCGCTACCTCGACCTGTTGGCGGTGCTCAACGGCTGGCCCGCCGGCGATGCGACGGTTCCTGCTGTGGACTGGTTCATCCGGGCCCTGCGCCACCGGATGCCCGAGCCGGCTCGTTGAGCTGACCGCGTCGAAAGAACGGCTTGGTGACGTCAGCCAAACCAGGTCAACGCCTGGCCGTGGCCTCTGGCCCAGGCCAGCGGCTTGCCGTCGAGCGCGAGGACGTTGTGCAGCACGTCGCTCGGCGGGTCGGGCAGCCCGTCGTACCGGAGCACCTCCGGCCCCTCGTTCGCCACCCAGTGCCCCGGCAGTTCGCGGACCAACCGGACGAACGCGTCCCGGCGCGGGGGCGGCACCTGATAGAGCACTGACGTGTGGAAGACCACCAGCGTCGCGTCGGTCGGTGCCCGCGCGGCCAGCGCCGGCAGGTCGTCCACCAGGTCGCCGCGGACCAGCAGCGGCGGGTCGGCCGCAGCGACCGCCGCCGCGGTGCGCAGCCGGGCCCGCCGGTGGGCGTGCTCCGGCCAGATCAGAGCGTCCAACCAGGACACGTCGTCGCTGTCGGTCACGTCGAGCGGGTTGAGGTCCAGGCCGGCCCGCCACACCACCTGGGGTACGCCGGCCGGCGGCGCCAACCCGTCGGCCGCGCAGTCGAGGACCAGCTCACCGGAGCCGACCCGATGGTCGCCGTAGCGGTACGCGTAGCGGTCGGGGTAGAGGCAGAGCCCGGCCGACGCGCCGACCTCCAGCAGGGCGAGGGGCTGCGGCAACGCGGCGAGCACCGGCAGCAGGACCGCGCACCGGCCCGCCTCGTTCGTCTGGGTCGCCCGGGTGCGCATCTGCGTCTCGATGGCGGGCCAGTGCGTCACCACGTAGTCGTGGAACGCGGCCGGGTCGTCGACCGGGCCGCCGAGCCAGCGAACGACGCCGAACAGCAGATTCGGCTGCCGTTTGGCCGGCGGAAGCCCGTCCAGCAGGGTGAGCAGATCGTCGTCGCGGGCGACGGCCTGCGACAGGCGCTCATACGTGGGCGACACTCCGCGCGCCTCGCGGCTGCCGAACTCGGCGTACGTCTCAGCGGTCGTCATGCCTCATCGTCGCAGCCCATTCCTCGGTAGTTCAGCCCCCATTCCCGTGCGCTGGCTCACCCGCCTCGTAGAGTGCTGCGGCGGCCGGCCCGTTGAGCAGCAGCTCAGGCGGCCTGAGCAACGGGGAGGTACGTGTCGTGCGGGGTGACGGTGTCCGGGTACTGATCGTCGGTGGGGGTGTCGCCGGACTGGCGACGGTGGCGGCGCTGCGCGAGTGGGGCGCGACGATCGACGTGGTCGAGCGGGCGTCCGCGCCGACCGACTCCGGCACCGGGATCTACCTCACCGGCAACGCGACCCGGATGCTCGACGTACTCGGTCTGGCCGAGTCGGTCGTCGACGTCGCCGTGGAGATCAGCCGGCAGCGCAGCGCCAACCAGCGCGGGCGTCGCCTCTTCGACATCGACGTGGCCGCGCTGTGGCAGGGCGTCGGGCCGTGCGTGTCGCTGCCCCGGGCGCAGCTGCACCGGGCGCTGCTCGACGGCGTCGGCGACACGCCGATCCGCTGGGGCCGCCAACCGGTCGCGCTCGTGGCGGAGGGCGACCAGGTCGCCGTCGAGTTCGACGACGGTGCCAGCGAACGGTACGACCTGGTGCTCGGCGCCGACGGAGTGAACTCGACGGTCCGCCGGATCGCCTTCGACGGCCAGGCGGCCCGCGACCTCGGCCAGTACGCGTACCGGTGGGTTGCCCCCCGCGTCGACGACGAGCCGGTCTGGTCGGTGCAGTTGGGGCGCGGTCGGCAGTTCCTGACCATCCCGATCAGCGCCGAGCAGACGTACTGCTACTACAACGACGGCCCGGTGGCCGACCGGCCCGGCTGGCGCGACGAGCTGGCCGCGACGTTCACCGAGCCGGTCACCACCATGCTCAAGGCCCTCGACTACGACGACAGCACCCTGCACGCCGGGCCGAACCAGGAGGTCGTCCTCGACTCCTGGTCCCGGGGGCCGGTGCTGCTGATCGGCGACGCCGCCCACGCCACCTCGCCGAACATGGCCCAGGGCGCGGCGATGGCCCTGGAGGACGCGGTCGTGCTCGCCTCGTCCTTGACCACCACCGGGTCCATTGCCGAGGCCCTGCGCGGGTACGAGGCGCGGCGACGCCCGCGTACCGGATGGGTGCTCTCCCAGACCCACCGCCGCGACAAGGCCACCGGGCTCCCGCCCGCGCTGCGCGACCTGGTCATGCGCCGCCTCGGCGAGCAGATGTTCCGCTCGAACTACGGGCCCCTGTTCGCCCAGCCCTGACCGGTCCGACGTGACCGGACCAATCAGGGCTGGGGCCCACCACTCAGGGCAGCTGGCCGGGCCGGTCCACGATGGCGATGCGCAGTAGCGCGACAGACGTGTGCAGGGACTCCTTGCCGTCGCGCACCACCGACCCCCGCCGGCCGAGGAAGAGGTGGGTGTCCCGGTCGAAGAGGAAGTCCTCGTTGCCACCGATCACGCCGGGCATCCGAATCGCCACCCCGTGCCGGCCCGCGGCGTCCACCACGTCGCCCGATATGACGACCGCTCCGGGTTCCCGCGCCAGCAGTTCGAACAGCGCGGCGAGCGCTCCCGGCGGCACGTAGCCGTCGAGCATCGACCGCGCGGTGGTGTACACCATGCTCTCGTCCCCGTAGAGGGCCTCCTCATCGGCTCCTTCGGGAAGGTGCAGGTCGACCGGATGGTCCCGAAGGTATCGAAGCAGCTCGTCCGGATCGGTGGGCAGGTCGCCGTGGTACGCGGGCGGCTGGAACGCGTCGAGGTCCTTCTCGGGATCGGCGGCATCGCCCATGCGGAGCACCCTCAGTTCGCTCCACCCGTTCGGATCGGTCTCCGGTCGGTATCGTCCCTGCGTGTACGCGACTCCACCAGCCGACTGCCACAGTTGGTTCCGGATGGTCTGGTATGGGCCGCTGTCCGGCAGGTCCCGAATCGTGGCCAGGGATTCGGTGAAGACGAACTGATCGGGTCGGGCGGTGAGCTCCGGCTGCTGCCGGGCGGCCTCGGCCGCCAGGTGGAAGATCTCCGACGCGCTGGCCGTGGGCGGCGGGCGATCGCCCAGTCTCATGGTCTGGGCCGCCAGCGCACCGGCGGTCAGCGTCACCGCCAACCCGACCGCTCCGGCCAGGCGCCAACCGCGCAGGAACCGGGTACGGCGTCCGGCCGGATGGGTCGCTGACACCATCTCGGCCCGCCGGGTGACGTGTGCCGTCAGATCCCTGAGGAGTTGCTCCTCGAAACCCTGCGGCGACTGATCGATCTTGTTCATGGCGTCATCTCCATCTCATCAAGCGAGGGTGGCGGCCGGGTGGGCGAGCACGGCGCGTACGACGCGGCGGGCACGATGCAGGCGGACCCGAGCGGCGACCGGCGACACCCCGAGCACCGCCGCCGCCTCCGCGACGGTGAGGCCGTCCACGGCGACGAGTTCGACAAGCGTCCGGGTGCCCTCGGGCAGCTCGCTCAGCGCCCGATGGGTGCGGCGGGCCGCCGACTCGGCGTCGATCCGCTCCTCGATGCGGGCGATGTCATCGGGGCCCAGGTCCCGCCGTCCGGCCAGCCGGCCGGTCACCCGCAGCCGTTGGGCCGCTCGACGCCGCTCGTCGCCGATGACGTTGCGGGCCACCCCGTACAGCCAGCCGATCTGGCTACCCCGCTCCGGCCGGTAGCCGGCCGCCGACTCGATCACCGCCAGGAAGACGTCGGCGGTCAGGTCGGCGGCGAGGTGTGGGTCGTCCACCCGCCGTGCCACAAACCGACCCACCGCCTCCAGGTGCCGCCGGTAGAAGACCTCGAAGGCCACCGGATCGGCTCCGATGCCAGAAATGTCGTCATCGGCTCGGTTCGGCTCATTCACAGGCCGTCCTCCCTCGTAGCCTTCACACCCCTTCTTCGTAAGGCGGAGCACGAGTGTTACCGAACGGCCCGCCCGGCACCGGCGGCGGCGCTGCTGGCCCAACTGGGCAGCCACCCTGGTGATGCGGCATTATCGAACCACCGGCGACTGGCGGCACGGGGATGGTGGAACCATCGGGGAGCCTCTCGCGGGCGTCGACCGCCTGGGCGCCTGCGTCGAGGAACCGTCATGACCACGACCAGCGAATCCGCCGGGCACCACACCCCATCAGGCACGGCCCGACTTCTGCCGGGTGCACCCGTCGCCGAAGCCGTCCTGGCCGAGACCGCCGACGCTGCCGCCCGCCTGCGCGGCCGCGGCATCACACCGAGCCTCGCCACCATCCTCGTCGGCGACGACGACGCCAGCGCCGGCTACATCGCCATCAAGCAGCGTCAGGCCGCCGCGCTCGGGTTCGCCTCCCCGCACGTGCATCTGCCTGCCACCGCCACCCAGGCCGAACTGCACCAGGCCATCGCCCGGTTCAACACAGATCCGGCCGTACACGGGCTGCTCGTGCAGTACCCCGTGCCGGGGCATCTGGACTACGACGCGGCGCTGCAGACCATCGACCCGGACAAGGACGTCGACGGCATGCATCCGCTGAACATGGGGCGTCTCGCCGTCGGCCTGCCCGGCCCGCTGCCCTGCACCCCCGCCGGCATCGAAGCCCTCCTGGCGTACTACGAGATCCCCGTCGCCGGTCGTGAGGTCGTGATCCTCGGCCGGGGCGCCACCCTGGGCCGGCCCCTGGCGATGCTGCTCGCCCAGAAGCGCCCGACCGCGAACGCCGCCGTCACCGTCGTACACACCGGTGTGCCGGACTGGGCCCGCTACACCCGCCGCGCCGACATCCTCGTCGCCGCCGCCGGCGTACCCGGGATCGTTCAGCCTGAGCACGTCAAGCCCGGCGCCGTCGTCATCGGCGCCGGCGTCCGCTACGACGGGCGTCGCCTCCTGCCGGATGTGGACGAAGCGTGCGCCGAGGTCGCCGGCGCGATCACGCCCCGGGTCGGCGGGGTCGGCCCGACCACCGTCGCCATGCTGTTCCGCAACGCCGTACGCGCCGCCGAACGCGCAAGCCAGTAGCCCGGTCATCGGACCCAGCCCAGGAAACGCTGGTGCCGCAGCCCGGATGCAGCGCCAAAAGCTGATCGCCGGCCCGGTCCTGAGATTCAGCGGCCAGCCCTGGTCAAACTTCCTCTCGACCTTTGATGATCAGGTGATGAAAAGTAGGTAGGAGAAGGCCCCTGACACCTATTTTTCATCACCTGATCATGGCAACACCGGGCGGACCGCTACCTGGAAACGGCGCTGCCCCGACCTCCAGCAAGGAGACCGGGGCAGCGCCGCGTTTCGAGTACGTCAGCTGCAACCGCTGGTGGAGCCGCAGCCCTCGCAGACGTAGCAGCTACCGGCGGGCCGCATCTTCGTACCGCAGGTGAAGCAGAGCGGGGCGTCGGCGGCCTTGCCGATCACGGCCTCCAGCAGTTCGGTGCTGGAACCCACGCTCGGAGCCGGCTTGGCGACGGCCACGTCGGCCATCTCCTGGGCCGGCTGGGCGACAGCCTCCGGCTTGGCCGGCGTCTCCACCGGCGCGGACGATGCCATCGCGGTGAGCTCGGCGCCGGTGACGCCGGCGGCCTCCGCGTCGGCCTCGGCCCGCAGCTGCGCGGCCCGCTCCGAGGCGGTGAAGATGCCCAGCTCGGCGCGACGCTCGTAGGGCAGGAAGTCCAGCGCCAGGCGACGGAAGATGTAGTCCATCACCGAGGCCGCCATCCGCACGTCCGGGTCGTCGGTCATGCCGGCCGGCTCGAAGCGCATGTTGGTGAACTTGCTGACGAACGTCTCCAGCGGCACGCCGTACTGCAGGCCGATGCTGATGGCCACCGAGAAGGCGTCCATCACGCCGGCCAGGGTCGAGCCCTGCTTGGACATCTTCAGGAAGACCTCACCGAGGCCGTCGTCCGGGTAGGACGACGCGGTCAGGTAGCCCTCGGCGCCACCGACGGAGAAGCTGACCGTCTCGGACGGGCGCTTCTTCGGCAGGCGCTTACGCACCGGCCGGTACTCGATGACCTTCTCGACCGCGGCCGGCGCGGCCGTTGCGGTCTCGACGGCGGCAGGCTCGGTGGCCTTGTTGGACTTGGCCACCGACAGCGGCTGACCGACCTTGCAGTTGTCCCGGTAGATCGCCAGCGCCTTGAGGCCGAGCTTCCAGCCCTCGAAGTAGATCTTCTCGACGTCCTCGACGGTGGCCGCCTCCGGCATGTTGACCGTCTTGGAGATGGCGCCGGAGACGAACGGCTGGATGGCCGCCATCATCCGAACGTGACCCATCGGGGCGATCGTCCGCTCCCCCATGGCGCAGTCGAAGACCGGGTAGTGCTCCGGCTTGAGGCCGGGGGCGTCCACCACGTGGCCGTGGTCGGCGATGTGCTCGACGATCGCCTCGACCTGCTCCTCGGGGTAGCCGAGGCTGCGCAGGGCGCGCGGCACCGTCTGGTTGACGATCTGCATCGAGCCGCCGCCGACCAGCTTCTTGAACTTGACCAGCGCCAGGTCCGGCTCCACGCCGGTCGTGTCGCAGTCCATCATGAAGCCGATCGTGCCGGTCGGGGCGAGGACGCTCGCCTGCGCGTTGCGCCAACCGAACTTGTCACCGATCTTGTTGCCCTGGGTCCACTGCTTGGTCGCCTCGCGGACGATCGCGGTGGCCACCGGGCTGGTCGGCTTGATCTCGTCGTTGGCCGCGGCGTGCTTGCGCATGACACGCTTGTGCGGCTCGGCGTTGCGGGCGTAGCCGTCGTACGGGCCGACGACGCCGGCCAGCTCGGCCGAGCGGCGGTAGGCGGTGCCGGTCATCAGCGACGTGATCGACGCGGCGACCGAGCGGCCCTGCTCCGAGTCGTACGGCAGGCCGGAGGCCATCAGCAGGGCGCCCAGGTTGGCGTAGCCGATGCCGAGCTGCCGGTAGGCGCGGGACGTCTCACCGATCTTCTCGGTCGGGAAGTCCGCGAAGCAGATCGAGATGTCCATCGCGGTGATGACGAACTCGACGGACTTGACGAACTTCTCCACCTCGAAGCCACCGTCGGCGCGGAGGAACTTCATCAGGTTGAGCGAGGCCAGGTTGCACGAGGAGTTGTCCAGGTGCAGGTACTCCGAGCACGGGTTCGACGCGGTGATCCGCCCGGTCTCCGGGCAGGTGTGCCAGTCGTTGATCGTGTCGTCGTACTGCAGGCCCGGGTCGGCGCACTCCCAGGCGGCCTGCGAGATGGTGCGGAACAGCTTCTTGGCGTCGACGGTGTCGATCACCGAGCCGTCGAGCCGG
The DNA here is from genome assembly GCF_003857035.1 of Micromonospora arida. Taxonomy (GTDB): domain Bacteria; phylum Actinomycetota; class Actinomycetes; order Mycobacteriales; family Micromonosporaceae; genus Micromonospora; species Micromonospora arida. Next base: position 7,915 of record NZ_QGSY01000128.1, on the reverse strand, counting down.
CCGCGCAGGTCGAAGCCCTTACCGTTCTCGACCGCCGACATGAACTCGTCGGAGACGCGGACCGAGTTGTTGGCGTTCTGGTACTGCACGCTGACGATGTCGGAGCCGCCGAGGTCCATGTCGAACCCGGCGTCACGCAGCGCGCGGATCTTGTCCTCCTCGCGCGCCTTCGTGACCACGAACTCTTCGATGTCCGGGTGGTCCACGTCGATGATGACCATCTTGGCCGCCCGGCGGGTCGCGCCGCCGGACTTGATGGTGCCGGCGGAGGCGTCCGCGCCGCGCATGAAGCTGACCGGGCCGGAGGCGGTGCCGCCGGACGAGAGCAGCTCACGGGACGAGCGGATGCGCGACAGGTTGACTCCGGAGCCGGAGCCGCCCTTGAAGATCAGCCCCTCCTCCTTGTACCAGTCGAGGATCGAGTCCATCGAGTCGTCGACGGCCAGGATGAAGCAGGCGCTGACCTGCTGCGGCGACGGCGTGCCGACGTTGAACCAGACCGGCGAGTTGAAGCTGAACACCTGGTTCAGCAGCATCCAGGTCAGCTCGTGCGCGAAGACCTCGGCGTCGGCCGGGCTGGCGAAGTAGCCGTACTCCTCACCCGCGGTGCGGTAGGTGGTGACCACCCGGTCGATCAGCTGCCTGAGCGACCACTCGCGCTCCGGGGTCCCCACCGCTCCCCGGAAGTACTTGGTGGTGACGATGTTCGCCGCGTTGACGCTCCACGACTCCGGGAACTCCACCCCACGCTGCTCGAAGTTGATCGAGCCGTCCCGCCAGTTCGTCATCACGACGTCACGGCGCTCCCAGGAGACCTCGTCGTACGGGTGGACCCCCTCGGTCGTCCACACCCGCTCGATCTTCAGCCCCGCGCCTGCCTTGTTTCGTGAACGGCTAGTTGTCACGCCGTCGCCCCCCTCGTCTGCGCGGTGCCCCACCGCGCGTCCCAATCTCTTGAAAACTGTGAAGACTCAGCTGGTACGGCCGGCGGTTTCCACCGCATCGGCCCGGCCCTGCTCCCGGGCTCGCGCCGCGGCCCGCAACGTCTCGATCTCGCGCTCGAAGTCGGCGAGCGAGTCGAACGAGCGGTAGACGCTGGCGAACCGCAGGTAGGCGATCTCGTCCAGGTCGCGTAGCGGACCCAGGATCGCCAGGCCCACGTCGTGGCTGGGGATCTCGGCGGCCCCCTTGGCCCGGACCGACTCCTCCACCCGCTGCGCGAGCAGCGCGAGGGAGTCGTCGTCCACCGGCCGGCCCTGGCACGCCTTACGCACCCCGCCGATGATCTTCGTGCGACTGAACGGCTCGGTCACCCCGCTGCGCTTGACGACCGCGAGGACCGCCTCCTCGACGGTGGTGAACCGCTTGCCGCACTCCGGGCAGGACCGCCGCCGTCGGATGAGTTGGCCGTCGTCGGCCTCCCGCGAGTCGACCACCCGGGAGTCAGCGTGCCGGCAGTACGGACACCGCATCGCCCACCTCCAAATAATGATCAACTGCGAGCACACCGGACGCCCCCGGGCACGACTCACCGCGACGGTGCCATCCTCGGATGGCTCCCGCCGTGATCGACGTTACGGGAGTGCGGTCGGTAGTCAAACCCAACCTGTAGGCAACTTACGCCCGTGTCACTACTACATCTAGGGGTTGACCGTATGTCGCTGGGGAAGCCGGGTCAAGTTGGCCGGCGTGTCCGGCGCGTCACGGACCATCCGGTCATCCACACACCGCACAACGCCCGAAGACCCAACGTCACGATGCCGCCCGGGTTACCGGCCAGCCGGCCGAACACGGCCGGAAAATGGTCCAGGATCGAACACCAGTGCTACCTGACGTACCATTTATCAGAACATCCGTACGACCGGAGCGCTTTTTCACCCCGACACGCCGGTGAGAGGTCGTACAGATGTTTGAAAATGACTGATCTCACCTATACGGTCATGAACAACGTGGCACCACCGCACGCACCACGAGCCGACGAGGCACCCAGCGCCGACCAGGGAGGACGGACGTGACCGAGGACCGGGCCAGCCGGCCGAAGAGCCCGCAGCAGATCACCGAGGCGGGCCCCCCGGCCACCCGACGCCGCAGCGCCGCGCGCAGCCGGACGGGTCAGCCCGCCGTGCGCCAGGTCACCCCGGTGGTCAGCGCCTTCCCCGACCCGGCGACAGTCGACCTGACCGCGCGCCAGCGGCGCATCCTGGAGTTCATCCGCACCTGGGTGGAACGCCACGGCTACCCGCCGAGCGTCCGCGAGATCGGCGAGGCGGTCGGCCTGGTGTCGCCGTCCAGCGTCGCCTACCAGCTCAAGGAGCTGGAGAAGAAGGGCTTCCTGCGCCGCGACCCGAACCGGCCGCGCGCGGTGGACGTCCGCGCCCCCAGCGAGGCGATCGACGACGAGCTGTCGAGGGCACAGCGGCCCACCCCGGCGTACGTGCCGATGCTCGGTCGGATCGCCGCCGGTGGGCCGATCCTCGCCGAGCAGGCCGTGGAGGACATCTTCCCGCTCCCCCGCGAGCTGGTGGGTGAGGGCGAGGTCTTCATGCTCCAGGTCAAGGGCGACTCGATGCTCGACGCGGCGATCTGCGACGGCGACTGGGTGGTCGTCCGGCAGCAGCCGACCGCCGACTCCGGCGAGATCGTGGCCGCCATGCTCGACGGCGAGGCGACCGTGAAGACCTACCGGCGGCGCGACGGGCACGTCTGGCTGATGCCACAGAACCCGGCCTTCGACCCGATCCCCGGCGACGACGCCACCATCATGGGCCGGGTCGTGGCGGTGCTCCGCCGGATCTGACCGATCGGCGGTGTGGGTGCCAACAGCGCTCACCCACACCGCTCGTCAGGGCGGCTGAGCGCCCTGAACGTCCGATCAGTAACGGTCGCCCCGGGGACCGCGACCGCCCCCGGGATACTGCCCGTACGGGTCTACCGGCGCGTCGTCGTCGCGTCGGCGGCCGGGCCGCTGACCCCGGTAGTCGGGCTCCTGCCCTCCGCGCCGTGGCGGCTCCGCGCGACCGGGCTGACCGCCGTCGCCGCCGTACACGCCACCACCGGGACGGCCACCGCCGCTGCCCTGCGGACGGCCACCGCCACTGGCCGGGGGACGGCCACCGCCACTGGCCGGGGGACGGCCACCGCCACTGGCCGGGGGACGACCGCCACTGGCCGGGGGACGACCACCGCCGCCAGCCGGGGGACGACCACCGCCGCCAGCCGGGGGCCGGCCGCCGCCGCCGTAGACGCCAGCACCGCCGCCGCCGGGTCGTGGCGCACCACCCTCAGCCGAGGCCGGCCGGCCGCCACCGCCGTACACGGCACCACCCGCCGGGGCCGGGCCACCGCGACCCGCACCACCCGCCGGGGCCGGGCCGCCGCGACCCGCACCACCGCCGTAGACCGCGCCGCCGGCCGGTGCGCCGCCTCCGTAGACACCACCCCTACGGTCATCGTCGGCCGGGAACCCGTCAACGGCGCGGCCCCCGCGCGGGCCGAACGGCTCGCCGTCCGGCTCCGACGGGTCGGACGCGTCAGCTGTCGGCGGCCGACGGCGGGCGCGAACGATGCCGAAGATTCCGCCGGCGACCAACAGCAGGCCGATCAGCCCGACCGCCCCGACCATGTACGTGATGTCGTCGAGGCTCAGCCCGTCGATCCACGATTTCGAGGCGGCCGGCTTGGCGCCGTCCTCGGGGGCCAGTGGCACGGCGGTCGACGTGGACGGGGTGTAGCCGAGGATGTCGACTGGCTCGTCTTCGGTGAACCGGCCCGCGTCGGAGACGGTGACGAACGACTTTCCGTCCGAGGTGTAGCTGATGGCCTCGCCGAACGGGTCGGCCAGCGGCGTCACCCGCGGCTTGCCGGTGGTGAGCGCGCCCACGATGTCGCCACCGGTCACGTCGAACTCGAAGGCGTCCGCGTACGTGCGCAGGACCACCCGGGAGCCGTCCGGTGCCCGGGATGCGCCGGTGATGGCGATCCGGCCGAACGTGTTGAGGGTGTTCTCCGTCTGGGTCTTCGGCAGCGTGATCTCGCCGGCCTTACGCATCGGCACCGGTTCGGTGTCGCCGCTCCTGAGGGCCGCCGACGGCGTGTAGATCTCGGCCTTGCCGCTGGTCACCTTGGTGATGATCAGCGGTTTTCCGTCGTCGCCGATGAGCAACGCCTCAGCGTCGTGCGGTTTGGCCTCGGGGTAGGAGAGCCGGTGCAGCGTCGGCTCCTTGGCGCCGGTGACCGGCATCGACCAGAGCGCGATGCGGCTGCGGCGCTCCTTCGAGTCGGGGTTGTCACCGGTGTCGGCGATCCAGAGGGTGCGGCCGTCCTTGGACAGGGCGAGATCCTCGGTGTCGAACGGACCCTGCCCCGAGTAGCGGACCGGCTCCTTCGAGATCTTGCACTTGCTGTCGAGGAAGAACACCCGCTTGCGCGCCGCGACGTCGGTGCTGTCGTTGATGACGATGTAGCCACTCTTGGTGGCCACCAGCCCGGACAGCTCCCGTAGCCGCTCGTCGGTGATCGTGCATCGCTTCTGGCCAGGGTTCGCGGCGGGCGGCCCGGACGCCCCAGGGGCGGGAGCCGCTGCGGCGACTCCGGCGAGCGCCACGGTTGCCCCGAGCAGGCCGAGGGCAACCGTGATCGAGGAAACAACGCGGCGCATTCGGCCAGTGTCGCATGCCGCGCGTTTCCGGTGGATGACGCCGTGGCCGCTCAGGACCGGCTGCCGGCCGCCTGCCCCTGCCGCTCCACGTCGAAGGCCGTCAGCTCCGCCGCCAGCTCCGCGCCGACGCGGACGTGCAGCAGAGTGCCCTCCGGCAGGTGCGACGTGCTGAGCACCTCACCCGTGCGGTGCGCCCGAGCCACCAGGTCGCCCCGGTCGTACGGCAGCACGGCCCGGACCTCCACGGCCGGACTCGGCAGCCGGTCCTCGATCGCCGCGCGCAGCTCGTCCATGCCCCGCCCGGAGTGGGCGGACACGAAGATCGCGTCCGGCCAGAGCCGCTTGAGCCGCAGCAGAGTGTCCTCGTCGGCCGCGTCGGTCTTGTTGACCACCAACAGCTCGGGGAGCCGGTCCGCGCTGACCTCGGCAAGCACCGCGTGGACCGCCCGCACCTGCTCCTCCGGATCCGGGTGGGTGCCGTCCACGACGTGCACCACCAGATCCGCCTCCGCGACCTCCTCCAGCGTCGAGCGGAACGCCTCGACGATCTGGTGCGGAAGGTGTCGGACGAAGCCGACCGTGTCGGAGAGGGTGTAGAGCCGCCCGTCCGAGGCGGTGGCCTTGCGGGTCGTCGGGTCCAGCGTGGCGAACAGCGCGTTCTCCACCAGCACGCCCGCGCCGGTCAGGCGGTTGAGGAGGCTGGACTTGCCGGCGTTGGTGTAGCCGGCGATGGCGACCGCGGGAACGGCGTTGCGGGAACGCCGGGCGCGCTTGGTCACGCGTACCGTCTTCATGCTCTTGATCTCGCGACGCAGCCGGGAGATGCGGTGACGGATGCGCCGCCGGTCGGTCTCCAGCTTGGTCTCACCGGGACCACGAACACCCACGCCGCCGCCGGCGCCACCACCCCGGCCGGAACCACCGGTCTGCCGGGAGAGCGTCTCACCCCAACCGCGCAGTCGGGGCAGCAGGTATTCGAGCTGGGCCAGCTCGACCTGCGCCTTACCTTCCTTGCTCTTGGCGTGCTGCGCGAAGATGTCGAGGATCAGCGCGGTGCGGTCGACGACCTTGACCTTGGTGCGCTGCTCCAGGTTGCGCAGCTGCGACGGGGACAGCTCACCGTCACAGATGACCGTGTCGGCGCCGGTGGAGAGCACCACCGCGCCAAGATCGTCGACCTTGCCACGGCCGATGTACGTGGCCGGGTCGGGTCGGGTACGACGTTGGATGAGCCCTTCGAGCACCTGCGAACCGGCGGTCTCGGCCAGCGCGGCGAGCTCGGTCAGCGAGTTTTCCGCGTCGGTGACAGTGCCTTCGGTCCAGACGCCCACCAGGACGACCCGCTCCAGCCGCAGCTGGCGGTATTCCACCTCGGTGACGTCGGTGAGCTCGGTCGACAGGCCCGGGACGCGTCGGAGGGACTGCCGTTCCGACAGCTCCATCTCGCCGGTGGTGACGTCGTCGAGCTCGTCCTCGACGGGGACAAAGCTCTCCTGGTCTCGCAAGCGGTTCTCCTGTCCGTTTTGATAAGTAGAACGTAATCCTGACATGACACAACGCCGAACGCACCTGCTATATGCCCATGGTGAAGCTCGCCAAAAGTGGGGGCGAATGCTGGTCGGCCGCGACAACCCGGTAGAAATGCGGGCGGCGGCCGAGCGGCCGCACAGCCGTTACGGAGGGATCCCGTGGCCATCACCCGACTGCCCAGCGCCGGATTTTCGATCACCATCCGGATCGCCGTCACCGCGGACGCCTCCTCGATCGGCCGGCTCACCACCTCCGTCGGCGAGGCCGGGGCGATCGTCACGGCGCTGGACGTGGTGGACTCGGACCCGACCCACGTGATCGTCGACCTGACCTGCGACACCGCCGACGCCGGTCACGCCGACCAGGTGGTCGACGCGCTGACCGCGCTGGACGGCGTGGACGTGCGCAAGGTGTCGGACCGGACGTTCCTGCTGCACCTGGGCGGCAAGATCGAGGTGACCTCGAAGGTCGCGCTGCGCAACCGCGACGAGCTGTCCCGCGCGTACACCCCGGGGGTGGCCCGGGTCTGCATGGCGATCGCCGAGAACCCGGCCGACGCCCGGCGACTGACCATCAAGCGCAACACCGTCGCGGTGGTCAGCGACGGCTCGGCGGTGCTCGGCCTGGGCAACCTCGGCCCGGCCGCGTCGCTGCCGGTGATGGAGGGCAAGGCCGCGCTGTTCAAGCGCTTCGGCGGGGTGGACGCCTGGCCGGTGGTGCTGGACACCCAGGACACCGACGAGATCGTGCAGATCGTCAAGGCGATCGCGCCGGCCTACGGCGGCATCAACCTGGAGGACATCGCCGCGCCGCGCTGCTTCGAGATCGAGGCCCGGCTGCGCGAGGCGCTGGACATCCCGGTCTTCCACGACGATCAGCACGGCACCGCGATCTGCGTGCTGGCCGCGCTGACCAACGCGCTGCGGGTGGTGGGCAAGCGGCTCGAGGACGTCCGGGTGGTCGTCTCCGGATCCGGAGCGGCCGGCACCGCGATCATGAAGCTGCTGCTGCGCCAGGGCGTCGGCGACATCATCGCGTACGACCGGGAGGGCGCCCTGCACCGCGGGCAGACCGGGCTCAACTCGGCGTGGCAGTGGCTGGCGGAGAACACCAACAAGGAGAACTACTCCGGCGACCTGCCCGGCGCGATCCGCGGCGCCGACGTGTTCATCGGGGTCAGCGCGCCGAACCTGCTCACCGGCGACGACATCGCGCAGATGGCGAAGGACTCGATCGTCTTCGCCCTCGCGAACCCGGACCCGGAGGTCGACCCGCGGGAGGCGCGCAAGCACGCCGCAGTGGTCGCCACCGGCCGCTCGGACCAGCCAAACCAGATCAACAACGTGCTCGCGTTCCCCGGGGTGTTCCGCGGCATGCTGGACGCGCACGCCGAGGAGTTCACCGAGGAGATGGCGCTCGCCGCCGCCCGGGCCATCGCGGACGTGGTCGGCGAAGACAAGATCAACCCGACGGTGATCGTGCCGAGCGTCTTCGACTCCCGGGTCGCCCCGGCGGTCGCCGCCGCCGTCCGCGCCGCCGCGCACAACCCGAGCCCGCTCCCGGCCGCCGACCCCGGCCCCGCCGACCTCCCCGAGATCGCTGCGAACGCCAGCGCCACCCCGTAAGGCGCGAACCGCCCACCGGCCACGCCGTTGATCAAGAGGTTTGCGTCAGGTTTCGCGTAGTCCCTGACGCAAACCTCTTGATCAACACGGGTGGGGGTGGGGG
>NZ_QGSY01000221.1 GCF_003857035.1 Micromonospora arida | reverse complement strand
GCACCGGACCGCTCTTCTGCAACAGCCCGCGTTCCGCACCCGCTCCCGGCCCGCCCACGTCGAGGTAGAGCAGTGACCGGGACCAGTCCACCCAGCCCACCAGTTCGATGCGGGCGGCGCCGGTGCCGGCCGTGACCCGTACGCCGGCGCGCAGGTCCCGCAGGTTGGTGACCCGCACGGCGGCCAGCCGCTCGCCCTCCCCCAGGGTCAGCGGCCGGGCCGGCTCGGGCGGGTCGGGCGCCCAGCTCAACAGCCCGAGCACCAGCGCCGTCGCGGACGTCACCGCCGTCAGACCGAGCAACAGCAGCACCGTACGCCGACGACGGCCGGCCGAGGACGGCCCGGTGGTGTCGGCGGCCTCGGTGGTGTCGGTGGTGTCGGTGGTGTCGTCGCGGCGGGTGGTCGCGCGGTTTGCCGCGAGGCTTCGCTCGGCGACGGCTCGCCGCGTGTCGTCGGTCGTGCGGCCGGCGGTGGCTCGGCGCGCGCCGCCGCTGGTCCGGTTGGCCGTGGGCCCACCTCCGGTGTCGCTGGGGGTCCGGTTGGCCGTGGGCCCACCTCCGCTGTTGCTGGGGGTCCGGCCGGCAGTGGGCCCACCTCCGGTGTCGCTGGGGGTCCGGTTGGCCGCCGAGGCGCTGCCGGCCGGGCCGGTGCGGTGCCGCCCGCTGCGGGCGGTGCCCGGGTCGTCCGGCCGGGGTGTGGCGGTGCGGGCGGTGTCGGGCGCCGGGGTCGGAGAGGTGTCCACGGAGATGAAACGGGCGGGGAGGCACCGGGGTGACGAGCAGGGGCGCTCGCGGCGGCCGGTCTGCGCCTCGAGCGCGACCACACGGGTGCGCACGCCGGACGAGCCGGGTGCTGCGACCGCAGTGCCGGGGGTGACTGGCCATGATGTTGGCCTGGCCACCGGCCCGGTCGGCCGCCGCGAGCGGCCTACATGAAGAGGGTAGTCCCGGTGACATGGGCCACACAATGGGAATATTGAAGCTGATCACGTACCTGGCGTGACGGCCGTTCCTGTCGGACCTCCGGCGTACCGTTGACGGCATGGCGCTCGACATTCCCCGGCTGGACAGCCGCTTCCAGGTCGTCAGTGATTTTCAGCCGGCCGGCGACCAACCGGCAGCCATTGATGACCTTGAGCGTCGGGTTCGGCGCGGCGACCGCAACACCGTGCTGCTCGGCGCGACCGGCACCGGCAAGAGCGCCACCACGGCGTGGCTGATCGAGCGACTGCAGCGCCCCACCCTGGTGCTCGCCCCGAACAAGACGCTCTGCGCGCAGCTGGCCAAGGAGTTCAGCGAGCTGCTGCCGCACAACGCGGTCGAATACTTCGTCTCGTACTACGACTACTACCAGCCCGAGGCCTACATCCCGCAGACCGACACCTACATCGAGAAGGATTCCTCGATCAACGAGGAGGTGGAGCGGCTGCGGCACTCGGCGACGATGTCGCTGCTCACCCGTCGCGACGTGATCGTGGTGGCGACCGTCTCGGCGATCTACGGCCTGGGCACCCCGGAGGAGTACCTCAACCGGGCGGTGAAGGTGCAGATCGGGCAGGAGCTCGACCGCGACCAGTTGCTGCGCCGGCTGGTCGACATCCAGTACACCCGCAACGACATGGCCTTCCAGCGGGGCACCTTCCGGGTCCGCGGCGACACGCTGGAGATCATCCCGGCGTACGAGGAGCTGGCGATCCGGATCGAGCTGTTCGGTGACGAGGTGGAGAAGCTCTACTACCTCAACCCGCTGACCGGTGACGTGGTCCGCGAGGTCGACCAGCTGGTGATCTTCCCCGCCACCCACTACGCGGCCGGTCCAGAGCGGATGGAACGGGCGATCCGCGACATCGAGGTGGAGCTTGCCGAGCGCCTCGCCGAGCTGGAGCGGCAGGGCAAGCTGCTGGAGGCGCAGCGGCTGCGGATGCGCACCACCTACGACATCGAGATGATGCGGCAGGTGGGCTTCTGCTCCGGCATCGAGAACTACTCGATGCACATGGACGGGCGGCTGCCCGGCAGCCCGCCGCACGCCCTGCTCGACTACTTCCCCGACGACTTCCTCACCGTGGTCGACGAGTCGCACGTGACCATCCCGCAGATCGGCGGCATGTACGAGGGCGACGCGTCCCGGAAGCGGATGCTCATCGACCACGGCTTCCGGCTGCCCAGCGCGGCCGACAACCGGCCGCTGCGCTTCGACGAGTTCCTGGAGCGGGTCGGCCAGATGGTCTACCTCTCCGCGACCCCCGGCACCTGGGAGATGGAGCAGGCCCAGGGCGAGTTCGTCGAGCAGGTGATCCGACCCACCGGTCTGGTCGACCCGGAGGTCGTGATCAAGCCGACCAAGGGCCAGATCGACGACCTGATGCACGAGATCAAGCTGCGGACCGACCGGGACGAGCGGGTGCTGGTCACCACGCTGACCAAGAAGATGGCCGAGGACCTGTCCGACTACCTCCTGGAGAACGGCATCCGGGTGCGCTACCTGCACTCGGAGGTCGACACGCTGCGCCGGGTGGAGCTGCTGCGCGAGCTGCGCAAGGGCGACTATGACGTGCTCGTCGGCATCAACCTGCTCCGCGAAGGTCTGGACCTGCCCGAGGTGTCGCTGGTGGCGATTCTCGACGCCGACAAGGAGGGCTTCCTGCGCAGCGGCCGGTCGCTGATCCAGACCATCGGGCGGGCCGCCCGTAACGTCTCCGGCCAGGTGCACATGTACGCCGACAAGATCACTCCGTCGATGGCGGCGGCGATCGACGAGACCGATCGGCGTCGGGCCAAGCAGATCGCGCACAACGAGGCGCACGGCATCAGCCCGGAGCCGCTGCGTAAGAAGATCCACGACATCCTGGACGACATCTACCGCGAGGCGGAGGACACCGAGAACTCCCGGGTCGGCGGCGCGGTGCGTCAGCTTTCCCGAGGTAAGGCGCCGGTCAAGGAGACCCGCAGCCGGAGCCGGTCCGCCGCGAGCACCACCTCCCGGGAGGGGATGGCCCGCGCCGACCTCGCCCAGCTCATCCAGGAGCTCAACGACCAGATGTTGGCCGCCGCACGCGAGCTTCAGTTCGAGTTGGCGGCCCGGATCCGCGACGAGGTCTCCGACCTGAAGAAGGAGCTGCGCGGCATGGACGCCGCCGGCGTGAAGTGACGGCCACCCGGTCGGCCCCGCCCAGCGCTCCGCTCGGGCCCGGCCGGCCGGGGCACCCGAAGGGCGGGCACGGTTGACAGCGGTGGCGCCGATCGGCGAGATGGTCCTCGGGCTGCCCGATGCCAGTTTGCGTCCGTTCGTCGACCGGTACGTGGGCTACCGGGAACGGGCGGACGTGCCACTGGTCCGCCGGGAGTCGGCGGGCGTCTTCGTGGTGCTGATCCTGGGCTGGGGTGCTCCGCTGGACGTGACCGACCCGCGTAGCGCGCAGCGCGGCGTCACCGCGGTCGACTCGTTCGTGGCCGGCACCTTCGACAGTTGGTGCACCACGCGCACCGTGGGCGTGGGGGAGGGCGTGGAGTTGCTGCTCGCCCCCCTGACCGCCCGCCGGCTTCTCGGTCTGCCCCTGAGTGAGCTGACCAATCGGGCCGTCGGCGTCGGGCAGCTCCCGGGCCGTTGGCTGGATCGGCTGCGCGGCCGGCTCGCCGAGGCCACCGGCTGGTCGGAACGGTTCGACCTGCTCGACCGGGTGCTCGCCGCCCGGCTGGCGGCGTCCCCGCCGGTGGACCCGCGGCTCGACTGGGCGTGGCGGTGGCTGGCCGCCAGCGGTGGTCGGGGGAGCGTCGGTGTGCTCGCCGACGAGTTGGGCTGGAGCCGCCGGCACCTCGCGTCCCGGTTCCGGCAGGAGGTCGGGCTGCCGCCCAAGATGGCCGCCCGGCTGCTGCGTTTTCAGCAGGCTCACGCCGCGTCGACCCAGGCCGGCGAGGTCGGGCGGGGAGTCGACTGGGCCGCCGTGGCGGCGGGTTGCGGCTACTACGACCAGTCCCACCTGATCCGGGACTTCCACGAGTTCGCGGGGGCCACGCCGGCCGCGCTGCTCTCCGGCCGCTGACGAGCGCCGGCCGACCGGAGCCGGGCCGGCGACCCGCCGAGCCGACCGGAGCCGGGCCGGCGACCCGCCGGCCGACCGGAGCCGGGCCGGCGACCCGCCGAGGTCACATTCGTCCAATCCGGAGCCGCGCCGCCGGCCGCAGAATCGGGTCATGCGAACCATCTATCCGATCTTCCGTTATCCCGATCCCCGCGCCGCGATCGACTGGCTCGGTGCCGCCTTCGGTTTCCGGGTGCATGCCGTGCACGACGCGCCGGACGGTACGGTCGCGCACGCCGAGCTGGTCCTCGACACCGGAATGATCATGCTGGGTGCTCGGGCCGACGCCCCGCACCGGCCGGCCGACGACGACTGGTCGGTCTACGTGGCCGTGCCGGACGTCGACGCCCACTGCGCCCAGGCCCGCGCGGCCGGCGCCGAGATCATCCGCGAGCCGTTCGACACCGACTACGGCTCCCGTGACTACTCAGCCCGCGATCTGGCCGGCAACGTCTGGTCCTTCGGCACCTACCGACCCTGAGCCGGCCACGCCGACCAGGATGGGCGGCCCGGCGGGACCAGCCTCAGCGGCTTGAAACCGCACTGACCTGCGGAAATGGCGTGTTCGGGCTGGCCCGACCGGCCGGCGGCGTCGAATGCCCTGATTGCGGTGCGCGAGCGAGCTATTGCACTGGGTGATCGTCCTGCGTAGTCTCCCTCGGTGGGGAGGCCGGGATGCCGCTGCCAACAAGTCCTGTCATTCGACGTGCACGTCTCGGCGCAGAATTGCGCCAACTCCGTCGGCGCGAGTCGCTGACCCTGGAGCAGGTCTGCGACCGGCTGGGCTGGGCCTCGACGTCGAAGCTGTCCCGCATCGAGCTGGGTCAGAGTCGCCCGGACCTCGCCGACGTGCTCGATCTGCTGGATGTCTACAAGGTGCCCACGCCCGCCCGGGAGGCGCTGATCGTCATCGCCCGGGACGCGGCGACCAGTCGAGGCTGGTGGAAGACGCTGGGCGAGATGAGCGAACGGCAGCGCACCTACGCCGAGTTGGAGGCGGGCGCCGCCGACATCGTCGAGTACCAGCCGTCGGTGGTGCCGGGGCTGCTCCAGACGCCCGCGTACGCCCGGGTGCTGGTCACCGCCGGCGCCCAGCTCACGCCGGAGGTCGACGTGGAGGCCGAGGTGCGCGCAAGGGCACTGCGGCAGGAGGTGCTTCGGCGGGCCTACCCGCCGCGCTACACGGCGGTGCTCGCCGAGGCCGTCTGCGACCCGGGTGACCTGCCGGTGGCGGTCTGGCGTGAACAACTGCGCCATCTGGTCGCGGTGACCGGCCTGTCCCACGTCACGGTGCGGCTGTTGCCACGCGGAGCGGCCGGTGGCGGGCTGCATCCGCTCACACCGTATTCCTGCTACGCCTTTCCCGACCCGGCGGACCCGCGCACGGTCATGCTCGAGGCGTTGACCACCGACGTCCGGTTGGCCACCGTGCTCGACGTCGGCCGCTACGAGCGGATGACAGCGGCGCTGCTGGCCGCGGCGCTGTCACCGGAGGAGACGGTCACCGTGCTGGCCCGCCGCGTCGGCGAGTAACGGTTGACCGGTGCCGACGGTGACGCGCCGCGCGGCCACCGGGCCCGGCGCCCCCGAGCCCGTCGGGACCGGCGGCCGGCGCGTGCGCCCGGCACGATAACCGCGGGGTACGACAGTTCGGCTCAGGCCGGTACGTCGAGGAAGTGTTCGACCACGGGCGGTCCCGCGAAGTGCGGCCCGATCAGCGCCCGCCACTTGTCGAACCGTTCGGTGGCCCGGAAGTTCTTCTCGTGCGCCTCGACCGAGTCCCATTCGACGAGCAGCACGAAGCGCGTCGGTGACTCGATTCCTCGGGTCATCCGCACGGACCGGCAGCCGGTCGCTCCGGCGAGCACCGGGTGACCCTCGGCGTACGCGGTGGCGAAAGCGTCCTCGTGTCCGGGTAGTACGTCGATCAGCGCAACCTCAAGCACCATGTCGGACAGCCTCCCACGGCGGTCGGGGCAGTCGGTGTCGTGGGTCTGTGCCGACCACTGCCTGGACTCCGCCTCGGCTCGACCGAGGGCGTTGACACAGACCCTAGGGTGGCCTCGTGATCATCGATTGGCTCACCGGCACCGCGTTTCGGGTGGCCGGTACGGGCACCACCTGGGCGGAGCTGCTGGGGTTCGTGACCGGTGTGCTCAACGTGTGGCTGGTGGCCCGGCAGAAGATCGCCAACTGGCCGATCGGCATCGCCAACGTGCTGCTGCTCATGGTGTTGTTCTGGACCGCCGGGCTGTACGCCGACGCGGGGCTTCAGGTCGTCTACGTCGCGCTCGGCTGCTACGGCTGGTGGCACTGGCTGTTCGGGGGCGAGCGGCGCACCCGGCTCACGGTCAGCCGGACGGGGCGGCGGGAGTGGCTGGCGCTGGCCGCCGCCGGGCTGCTGCTCACCGGCGCGCTCTGGGTGCTGCTGGACCGGGCCACCGACTCGACAGTTCCGCTGCCGGACGCGTTGACCACGGCGCTGTCCCTGCTGGCCACGTACGGGCAGACCCGCAAGCGGGTGGAGAGTTGGTGGCTCTGGATCGCCGCCGACCTGATCTACATCCCCTTGTACGCGTACAAGGGGCTGCACCTGACGGCCGTCCTCTACCTGGTCTTCCTCGCTCTGTGCGTACTCGGGTTGCGGGCCTGGCGCGCCGACCTGCGTCGGGCCGACCGGCCGAGCGCGGTTCCGCCCGGCCCGGCCCCGGTCACCGCGTGAACGCCGAGACGTCCGGCCGCGCACCGACGCCTCGTGGGCCGTCCCGCTCGGCGGAGTTCGAGCACGGGATGGTGGTGGGCAAGTTCTATCCACCGCACGCCGGGCACCACGCCCTGATCCGGGCCGCCGCCGCCCGCTGCGCCGAGGTGACCGTCGTCGTGGCGCCCTCGCGTCGGGAGTCCATTCCGCTCCCGCTGCGCCTGGACTGGCTGCGCGAGGTGCACGCGGACACGCCGTGGGTCCGTTTCGTCGGCCGGTACGACGACCACCCGGTGGACTACGCCGATCCGGCCGTCTGGGACGCGCACTGCGCGGTGTTCCGCGAGGCGGTCGGGTCGGGGTCGGTGGACGCGGTCTTCTCCTCCGAGGCGTACGGCGCCGAGTTGGCGCGCCGCTTCCACGCCGTACCCGTGGCGGTGGATCCGGATCGGCGGACGGTGCCGGTGTCCGGGACGGCCGTGCGCGCGGACCCTGCGGGTCACTGGCGGTGGCTGAGCCCGCCGGTGCGGGAGTGGTTCGTCCGGCGGGTGGTGGTGGTCGGCGCCGAGTCGACCGGGACCACGACGATGGCGGCGGCGCTCGCGGCGCACTACGGCACGTCCTGGGTGCCGGAGTACGGCCGGGAGTTGACCGCTCGCAAGCTGGCCCGGTTGCGGGAACGCACACCGGAGGCGACCGTCTTCGACGTCGCCTGGGACCGGGACGACTTCCGCGCCGTGGTCCGCGAGCAGCAGGCGGCCGAGGACGCGGCGGCCCGGACGAGTGGGCCGCTGCTGGTCTGCGACACCGACGCGCGGGCGACGGCGGTGTGGGAGGAGCGCTACCTGGGCAGCGCGTCGGAGGAGGTACGGGCGGCGGCGCGTCGGCCGGCGCTGTATCTGCTGACGGATCACCGGGGGGTGCCGTTCACCGATGACGGTCTGCGCGACGGTGAGCACCTGCGGGCCTGGATGACCGAGCGCTTCCGGGCCGAGCTGGCCGGGTGCGGGGTGCCGGTGGTGGAGTTGGCGGGGTCGCACGCCGACCGGGTGGCCCGAGCGGTGCGGGCCTGCGACGACCTGCTGGCCGCCGGCTGGTCGCTCGCCGACCCGATCGCCGCACCCGACGTGCACTAGCCTCCTAGGAAGCCCTGGCCGGTGTGACACGTCGAACGATGTGCGGCGCCACCGGGTGCCCGGGGTGTGATCACGGGGCGTGGTGGGCAACAATGGTCATCGAGGAGGGGAGTATTCCCCCGCAACGGAGTCGTCAGCACGGTCGATCGCCGGAACCACGGCGGCCCGACCCGGCCCCGTAGGTCGCCGCCCCGAACCGGGGCGACGGCGGAAGAGACCTCCGACAGTCACCAGAGTGAGCGACAGCGGCACGCCGGCTCCCGCAGGGGCGTACGGTGTGCCCGACGCCGCGTGTCTGCCGGAGGAATGAACGTTGGACGTGTCCGGATTGGTGTGGGCGGGGACGCTTGTCGCACTGACTGCGGTCCTGCTTGTCGACCTGTTGATCATCGGTCGACGCCCGCACGAACCGAGTGTGCGGGAGTCGAGCCTCTGGGTCGGCTTCTACGTCGGTCTCGCACTGCTCTTCGGTGCGGGTGTCTGGTTGACCTCCGGGGCCAGTGCGGCCGGCCAGTTCTACACGGGCTGGCTCACCGAGTACAGCCTCTCGGTGGACAACCTCTTCGTCTTCGTGATCATCATGGCCCGCTTCGGGGTGCCTCGGCAGTACCAGCAGAAAGTGCTGCTCGTCGGCATCGTGCTGGCGCTGGTGATGCGCGGCGGGTTCATCGCCGCGGGTGCGGCGCTGATCACGCAGTTCTCCTGGGTCTTCTACATCTTCGGCGCGTTCCTGATCTACACCGCGGTGAACCTGGCCCGGCAGGGTGAGCCGGACGAGGACGAATTCTCCGAGAACCTGCTGATCCGGTGGAGCCGCAAGGCGCTGCCGATCTCGAAGGACTACGACGGCGCGAAGCTCACCACCCAGGTGGCCGGCAGGCGCCTGTTCACCCCGATGCTGATCGTGATGATCGCGATCGGCACCACCGACCTGATCTTCGCGCTTGACTCGATCCCGGCGATCTTCGGCATCACCCAGGAGCCGTACCTGGTCTTCACCGCGAACGTCTTCGCGCTGATGGGCCTCCGGCAGCTCTACTTCCTACTCGGTGGCCTGCTGGACCGGCTGATCTACCTGAGCTACGGCCTGGCCGTCGTGCTCGGCTTCATCGGGGTCAAGCTGGTGCTGGAGGCACTGGCCGACAACAACCTGCCGTTCATCAACGGTGGCGAGCACGTCGGCTGGGCGCCGCACATCCCGATCTGGTTGTCGCTGCTGGTCATCATCGGCACCCTGGGCATCGCCACCGCTGCCAGCCTGATCAAGTCCTCCCGGGACCGGCGTCGCGAGTTGGCCGACGCCCGACGCTGACCGGCCACCGGCCGGGTGCGGACACGCGCCCGGCCGGTGAAGGGCGTGTTCCGAAACGCGCCCTAGACCCGGTGCGCGCCCACCAGCGTGGCGGTCCGGTCGGCCGGCAGTTCCTCTTCGATGACCCGCCGCCGCCGGTAGCAGGCGTGCAGCATCCGGCGCTGCCCGGCGTCGCCGGGGGCGGCGGTGACGATGCCGATGTGGTGGATCTTGCGGCCGGGTCGGGCGAAGAAGTAGAGATCGCCGGGGCGCTCCGCTCCCAATGACAGCGGGGTGGTGGCCACTGCCTGGTCGTCGGCGTCGCGGGGCAGCAGCACCCCGAACCGCCGCCAGGCCAGATGCACCAGCCCCGAGCAGTCGATGCCGTGCGCGGAGAGACCGCCCCAGATGTAGACGACGTCCAGCAGTCGCTGCGCCACCGCGAGCGCCTGCTCGGCGGCCGGCGACGCGGCCGACGCCGGGACCAGGTGCCCGTCCGGCAGCCAGAGCGGCGTGGCCCGGCCGGGGACGTGCACCGGCCGCCAGTCGTCGAGCGCGGGGCCGGCCGGGACGAGCCGGGTGCCGACGACGACGCCGGGCAGCACCACCGGCCCGTTCGGGGCGGCGTGCAGCCCGGTGACCGTGGCGTCCACCACCAGCGGGTGGTCGATGCTGGTGTGGGCCGGGTCGAGAACGACCAACTGCTCGGCGGGGAGCCAGCCCGGGTAGCCGCGGGGGTCCAGCTTGGCGGCTGGTTGTTCGACGGCGACGACCCGGGCCCAGCCGTCCGGGCGTAGCTCGCTGACGAGGACCCGTTCGCCGAGTAGGAGTTGACTCAGCACGCAGTCGCCGACCTGCTGGTCGGTGTCCATGCCCGAGACCCAGGTCGGGATGTCGGCGCCGGCGGTCAGCGCCGGACGGTCGACCGGGCGGACTGCCTCGGGGGAGGTCCACAGCGTCGCCACGGCGACCCGGACGACGGCCTCGCGGCCCGGTTGCAGCTCCACGTCAACCCCCAGATCGTGTCGGCTGTCCAGGGAAACCCTATGAAAGAAACCGACGGTCATCAACCACGAGTCTGCACTTTTGCTTCAGTGAGGCCGGAGATTCCCAGGCCAGGGGCGTCCGGCAGCACCACGGTCGCCCCGTCGTAACGGATGCCGCCCTGCACCGGTGACCAGGCCAGCCACCAGGCGGCGTCGAGGTCGGCGACCGCTGTGGTGCCGTACGCGGCGACCAGGCTCGCCGCCGCCCCGATGCCGACCTGGCTCTCCATCATCGAGCCGACGACCGTGCCGAGCCCGTGCGCGGTGGCCAGGTCGAGGAGGGTGCGGGCCGGATGCAGCCCACCGCACTTGGCCAGCTTGACGTTGACCAGGTCGGCGGCCCGGCGGCGGATCACCTCCACCAGGTCACGAACCCCGAAGACCGCCTCGTCGGCCAGGATCGGCACGGACACCCGGTCGCTGACCCAGGCCAGCCCGTCCAGGTCCCAGCGGGCCACCGGCTGCTCGACCAACTCCACGTCGAGCCCGGCGTCCTCGATGCCGCGGATCACCCGGACCGCCTCCCGGGGCGTCCAGCCCTGGTTGGCGTCCAGCCGGATCCGGGTGCCGGGGCCGACGGCTGCCCGTACCGCGCGCACCCGGTCAAGGTCACCGGCCGCGTCGGTGCCGACCTTCAGCTTGAGCACGCCGAAGCCGTCAGCCTGCCGCTGCCGTGCCGCGGTCGCCAGGTCCACCGCGTCGCCCGCCGCCAGCGTGACGTCCGTCGGGACCCGCAGCGTGGTGCCCCCGAGCAACCGCACCAGGGGTACGCCCAGCCGCCGCGCGGCGAGGTCGTGCAGGGCGACGTCCACCGCCGCCTTCGCGGCCTCGTTGCCGACCACGGTGCGCTGCACCTCGGCGCAACGGGTCACCAGGTCGTCCGGGTCGCGGCCGATCAGCCGTGGGCCGAGCAACTCGAGGACGCACGCCTGCGCGCCGGCGACGGACGCGCCGGTGACCTGCCAGACCTGGGGCGCCTCACCGAAGCCGGACCGGCCGTCACTGTCGACGAGCTCGACGACCAGCGTGTCCACTGTGGTGGTACGGCGTAGCGCGGTGACGAATGGGGTGTGTAAGGGGGCGGAAACCCGGTGGGTGCGTACCGCCGAGATCGTCATATGGGGCACCCTATACGGAGGTTCACCTTCGGAGGGGAGACCGGATGACCGGGCAGGGCTGGGAGCTGGTGGGTGCACCGAACGCACGTGACCTGGGTGGGCTCGTCGGCGCGGACGGGCGGCGGGTCCGGGTCGGCCAGTTGATCCGCACTCCGGCGCTGGGTCGGCTGACCGACGAGGACCTACCGGTGCTGGCGAAGCTGGGGCCGGCGTGCGTGGTGGATCTGCGCGACGCCTCGGAGATCACGGTCGCGCCGGAGGACCGGTTCGCCGGTGAGCCACGGGTGGTGTGCCTGCCGGTGCACGACGCGGAGCACCCGGTCTTCACGTACGTCTCGGCGGTGCTGCTCGGTCACGACCTGAACGCGTACGCGGAGCTGGCCCGGCAGGGCACGGCGGGGGCGATGGCGGCGATCTACCGCTGGTTCGTCACCGGTGAGTCGGCGCGGGTCGGTTTCGCCGAGGCGGTGCGGCTGGCGTCCCGGCCGGAGAATCTGCCGCTGCTCTACCACTGCTCCGCAGGCAAGGACCGCACCGGTTGGTTGACCGTCATCCTGCTGACGGCGCTCGGGGTGGACGAGGCGGCCATTCGCGCCGACTACCTGCGCAACAACGAGCTGACCGACAGCCTGCGGGCGGTGATCGTCGAGGCGATGCGTCGGCGGAATCCCGAGTTGGACGTCGACGCGGTGTTGCCCGTGCTGGAGGTCCGCGCCGAGTATCTCGACGCCGGTTACGCCGAGGTCCGTCGGGTGCACGGCTCGTTCGACGCGTACCTGCGTGACGGGCTGGGGCTCACCGACTCCCACCTCAGGGCGTTGCGGGCGCAGTTGCTGGAGTGACCGGTGCTTGCGGGGGTGCGCAGATGCGGGCGGCCAGGCCGAGGACGATCAGTGCCTGGCCGGCGGCGTAGGTCGCCATGACCAGCACCGGCGCGCCGGGTGGCTGGGCCACCTCGGCCACCCCGGCGGCGATCAGCAGGTCGGAGCCGAGGAAGAGCGCGGCGCCGAGACCGACCCGCCAGCCCTGGGTGGCGGCGGTGCTCGCCATGGCGGCCAGCGCGATCGCGTAGCCGGCCACCGGTACGGCAAGCCCGACGTCGGTCAGACCCGCCCACATCCAGGTCAACGCGACGACGGTCAGCACCGCGTACCCCAGGGGGACGGCGACCAGCGGCGTGCGGCGCAGCGCGGTCGCGGCGCCGTGTCGGGTGAAGGCCGCGAGGTAGCAGAGGTGCGTGCCGAGGAAGCAGGCCATGCCGGCGAGGAACCAGCCGGTGCCGTCGATCATCAGGGCGACGTCGCCGCCGGTGGCGAAGGCCAGCGCGGCGAGCAGCAGCCGGTCCGGTCGGGCCGCGCGTTCGGCGCTGACCCGCCAGAGGTACGCGGCCAGCAGCGGCATCAGCAGCGGCTTGGTCAGTAGGAGGGCCAGGCCGCCGCCGGTGGCGTTGGCCAGCAGGTTCGCGGCCGTCACGACGAGGAAGGCGATCAGCACGGTGCGACTGCGGGGCATCTGCGGCTCCGGGGTGGGGGGTGCCGAGCAGCTTAGCCGCAGTCGGCGGCGCTGGCCTCGCCGCCGAGGCTGTCGGGGTCAGAGTTGGTGGCGGGCGGCCCAGACCTGTGCCGAGATGTGTGCGAGCAGCAGGCAGGCGTCGTCCTCGACCTGGTCGTCGCCCCCGGCCAGGTCGGTGGTGGTGCAGACGGCGATGAGGTACGGCGGGGCGTCGTCGGGCAGCACCACGC
This sequence comes from Micromonospora arida, assembly GCF_003857035.1. Classification (GTDB taxonomy): domain Bacteria; phylum Actinomycetota; class Actinomycetes; order Mycobacteriales; family Micromonosporaceae; genus Micromonospora; species Micromonospora arida. The sequence goes on along the minus strand of NZ_QGSY01000221.1, from coordinate 14,516 downwards.
CGGCCCCGTGGCGGACGCCGCGTACCCAACCGTTCTTGTGCGCGATGCGGGTGCCCTCGGGCAGGCCGGCGGCGAGGTCCTCGCGGTGTTCCTGGGCGAGCAGGACGTCCAGCATGGTGGTGCAGGCGGCCGGTGAGGCGAGTGGGCCGGGGGTGTCTGCCCCGGTGGCCAGGGTGCCGAGCAGGGCGGCCAGGTCGGCGGCGGTGACCGTGTTGGTGATGCCGGCCTCGCGGGCGGCGAAGTCCTCGATGCCGCGGCCGGTGACGCTGTTGCGGGCACCGGCGAGCGCCCAGACCTCGGCGACGGCGGGCAGCCCGACGTGGCCGAGGACGAGGTTGGTGGCGAGGTTGCTGGAGCGCACGATCATGCGGTCGGCCAGCCAGCGCAGCGACGCGGTGCCGCCGATGCGGTCCCAGACCGCGTCGTCGTTGTCGTAGTGCTGCGCGTTGGCGAAGCGGGGTGCGCCGGGCTGGGCGGAGTCGAAGTCGTTGACGACCGGGACCGGGGCGTCCAGGTCCAGGGTGCCGGCCTCGGCGGCGCGGTGCAGCGCGGCGAGCACCGCCACCTTCATGGTGCTCGCGGCGTAGTGGCCGGCGTCCGCGTGACGGGTCCAGGTCGGCGGCGCGTCGAGTCGCCCCACGTACGCGGAGACGGTGCCGGGCACCCGGTCCAGGTGGGCGTCGAGATCATCCCAGGTCATGCCGGTGACCGTAGCGGATCAAGCGGGGGTGGGCTCGCGTACCTGTCGGGGTAAAAACGACGGGCGCGCCGACCGCAAGCGGTCGACGCGCCCGGTGTCGGGTGCTGGTGGGTCAGCCGGCGTGCTTGCGGCGGGCGGCGGCGCGGCCCCGCAGCTGCTGGTCGAGCACCACCTTGCGGATGCGCACCGCGGTCGGGGTGACCTCGACGCACTCGTCCTCGCGGCAGAACTCCAGGGCCTGCTCCAGCGAGAGCTTGCGCGGCGGGATCAGCTTCTCCGTCTCGTCGGACGTCGACGCCCGCATGTTGGTGAGCTTCTTCTCCTTGGTGATGTTGACGTCCATGTCGTCGGAGCGGGAGTTCTCCCCGACGATCATGCCCTCGTACACCTCGGTGGTGGGGTCGACGAAGAGCTGGCCGCGCTCCTGAAGGTTGATCATCGCGAAGGCGGTGACCGCGCCGGCCCGGTCCGCGACCAGCGAACCGTTGTTACGGGTGCGCAGCTCGCCGAACCACGGCTCGTACGACTCGAAGACGTGGTGCAGGATGCCGGTGCCCCGGGTGTCGGTGAGGAACTCGGTGCGGAAGCCGATCAGGCCACGCGCCGGCACCAGCCACTCCATCCGGATCCAGCCGGTGCCGTGGTTGACCAGCTGCTCCATCCGGCCCTTGCGGGTGGCGAGGAGCTGGGTGATCGCGCCCAGGTATTCCTCCGGGGCGTCGATGGTGAGCCGCTCGACCGGCTCGCAGGTCTTGCCGTCGATCTCCCGGGTGACCACCTGCGGCTTGCCGACGGTCAGCTCGTAGCTCTCCCGGCGCATCTGCTCGACCAGGATGGCCAGCGCCAGCTCGCCGCGGCCCTGCACCTCCCAGGCGTCCGGCCGCTCGGTGGGCAGGACCCGCAGGGACACGTTGCCGATCAGCTCCTTGTCGAGCCGGTCCTTGACCATCCGCGCGGTGACCTTGGAGCCCTTGACCCGGCCGACCAGGGGCGAGGTGTTGGTGCCGATGGTCATTGAGATGGCCGGCTCGTCGACGGTGATCAGCGGCAGCGCGACCGGGTTCTCGACGTCGGCGAGCGTTTCACCGATCATGATCTCGGGGATGCCGGCGACGGCGATGATGTCGCCCGGGCCGGCGGTCTCGGCCGACGTGCGCTCCAGGCCCTCGGTCATCAGCATCTCGGAGATGCGGACCCGCTGGGTGCTGCCGTCGGTGCGGCACCAGGCCACCGTCTGACCCTTGTTGATGGTGCCCTGGCGGACCCGGCACAGCGCCAGCCGGCCGAGGAACGGTGAGGCGTCCAGGTTGGTGACGTGCGCCTGCAACGGCGCGCCGTCCTCGTACGAGGGTGCCGGGATGGTGTCCAGCAGGGTGCGGAACAGCGGCTCCAGGGAGGTGCTGTCGTCGGGCACCGAGCCGTCGGCGGGCTGGGTCAGCGAGGCGATGCCGTCGCGGGCGCAGGCGTAGACGATCGGGAAGTCGATCTGCTCCTCGTCGGCGTCCAGGTCGAGGAAGAGCTCGTAGGTGTCGTCCACGACCTCCTTGATCCGGGCGTCCGGACGGTCCACCTTGTTGATCACCAGGATGATCGGCATCCGGGCCCGCAGCGCCTTACGCAGCACGAAGCGGGTCTGCGGCAGGGGGCCCTCGCTGGCGTCGACGAGCAGCACCACACCGTCGACCATGGTCAGGCCGCGCTCCACCTCGCCACCGAAGTCGGCGTGGCCGGGGGTGTCGATGATGTTGATGGTGACGGGGTCGGAGCCGTCCGCCGGCAGGTAACGCACACCGGTGTTCTTGGCCAGGATCGTGATGCCCTTTTCCCGCTCCAGGTCACCGGAGTCCATCACCCGCTCGGTGTTCTCGCCGCGTGCGCCGTACGCGCCGGCCTGCCGCAACATGGCGTCGACCAGGGTGGTCTTGCCGTGGTCGACGTGAGCGATGATGGCGACGTTGCGGAGGTCGGTGCGAAGCTGCATACCCTCTATCCTTCCGCCTGCGCTCGCGCAGGCTGCGTCGGGGTCACCCCCAGGTGCCCCTGATCTATGGTGAAACCGCTGTGCCGGTGGTTCCCCCGGCTGGCATGCTGGCACCCGTGTCCCGGGGGCCTGAGTGCACGACCTGCTGACCTGGGTGCAGGGTCTGCCCACCCTGTGGATCTACCTGGTCGCCGCGCTGATCGTGGCGGGCGAGACCGCGGTGATCTTCGGCCTGCTCGTGCCGGGTGAGGCTACCCTGCTGCTCGTCGGCTTCCTCACCTACAACGGTACCTTGCGGCTCGGGCCGGCGTTGCTCGCGATGATCGTCGCGGCGGTCCTCGGCGATGGGCTGGCCTTTCGTGCCGGGCGGCGGTACGGCCCTCGGCTGCGCGCCGGTCTGGGCCACCGGGTCGGGCCCGGGCGGTGGGCCCGCGCCGACGCCATGCTCGCCCGCCTGGGCGGGCGGGGGGTGTTCGCCGCCCGGTGGGTGGCTTTCGCCCGGACCCTGGTGCCCCGGCTGGCCGGTGCGGCCGGCATGCCGTACCGGCGGTTCGCCCTCTGGAACCTGGCCGGAGTGGTGACCTGGGTGGGCGGATCGGTGCTGCTCGGGCACCTCGCCGGTGAGTCGTACGACACGGTCTCCCGGCTCCTCGGCCGGGCCAGCGGGGTGGCGTTCCTGCTGCTGGCCGGCCTGGTGGGTGTGGTGCTCGTGGGTCGGTGGCTGGGCCGTAACCCCGACCCGGTGCGCGCCCTGCTGTCCCGGGCCGGCGCTCTGCCCCCGGTGCGGTGGCTCACCGCCCGCTACGGGGTGCTGTTCTTCCTGGTGGCCATGCGGATCGGCCCGGCCTGGACGCTGCTGCTCAATCTGGCCGCCGGGCTGCTGCTGCTGTTCGCCGCCGGGCTCGCCATCGCCGGTCTGCTCGCGGTGGCGGTCCGCAACAGTGGGCTGGCCGCGCTGGACGGCGCCATCGCGGGGTGGTTCGCCGCCCGGCGTACCCCGGACGCCGCCGACGCCACACTGGTCGTGGTGTCGGTGGTACGCGGGTCGGTGCTGATCCTGTTGGTGGCGCTGGTGGCGGCGGTGCTGGCGTGGCGCAACCGACCCTGGCGGGCGGACCTGCTCAGCGTGGTCGGCACGGTGGGCGCGTTCGTGCCGCTGGTGGTGCTGGCCGTGGTGGCCGAACTGACCGGCCCGAACGGGACCGCCCCGGGCGGCGGTGAGGCGGCTCCGCTCTCGACCCAGAACGCCGTGGTCGCGGCGAGCTTCTGCACCCTGGCCTGGCTGGTGTCGCGTAGCGCCCGCTGGCCGGTGGCGGTGGCCGCCTGGACCGCTGCGGCGGCGGGGGTGCTCGGGATCGGCGGCGCGCGGCTCTACCTCGGACTGGACACGGCGAGCGGGACGGCTGCGGCGGTGCTGCTCGGGGTGCTCTGGACTGTGGTGTTCATGGTCGCCTGGGCGACCCGGGACCGGGCGGTGGGCAACGGTCAACCCCCGGTGGACCAGGCCCCCCGGCGGCCGTCGCAGGGGCACCGCCGACCGGTCGAACCTTGTTAGGGTGCGACGACGATCACACGGGGGAGGCAACGGCATGGTTCGACGCGCCGATCGGCTGGGCGCAGCGGTGCTCGCCGGGCTTCTGCTGGCGAGCGCGCTGGTCGGCTGCGCCGCCAAGGGGGAGAGCCCATCGGGCCTGGCCGCGCCGGTCGCCGTCACCGACGGGTCGACCGATGCCCCGTCCGACGAGGTCAGTGGGGAGCCGAGCCCGTCGGTGAGCGCCGTGGAGTCGATGGGCTCCGCGCCGAGTCGTAGCGCGACCCCGAAGCCGAAGCCGACGAAGAAGCCGACGCGGACGGCACCGAAGCCGCGCCCGGTGCCGAAGCCGCCCACCGAGACCGAGGTTCCGCCGGCGCCACCGAAGCCGGCACCGAGTTCCTGCAAGCCGACCTACAAGGGCACCCAGGCGACCCGGGCCCAGGTGAAGGCGGCGCTGACCGACGCGGCCAACCGCACCTACTGGCCGGTCTCGGCACCGGACATCAAGATCCCGCTCAACCTGGTCAAGGCAACCGCGTGGCAGGAGAGCGGCTGGCAGTCCAACATCTACGCCTGCGACGGTGGGGTCGGGCTGTTGCAGGTGATGCCGGACACCGCGACCTGGATGAACCAGCGGTTCGAGAAGAGCTACAAGATCGACGACTACCGGGACAACGCCTACCTCGGCGCCACCTACCTGGCCTGGGCGACGAAGTACATCGGCGACATGTACTTCGAGTCCGACTTCCGGCTCGACCCGGCACTGTGCACCAGCGAGCTGAATTCCTGCCTGCTGAACGCGGTCATCGCCGCGTACAACTTCGGGCACGGTGCGGTGGCGCAGGAGGGGAAGCCGCTGGCCATCCCCAACCCGTCGTACGTGCGCAACGTGCGGGCGCTGATGAGCGAGTGCGTCTGCCTGGCGTACTGACCTCGTCGGGGCCGTGGCGGATTCGCCACGGCCCCGACGTGTCAGTCAGACGTGCGCGCTGACCGGCTCGGGTGAGCGCGGGGTGGCCTGCACCGGGTCGCGCGTGATGCGGCCGGGCCACCAGAAGCGGTCGCCGAGCAGGAACGCCAGCGCCGGCACCAGGACCGTACGGACCAGCAGGGTGTCGAGCAGGACACCGATGCAGACGATGATCCCGATCTGGGTCAGGGTGATCAGCGGCAGCACACCGAGCACGGCGAAGACTGCGGCGAGCAGCACTCCGGCGCTGGTGATCACGCCGCCGGTGACCTTCAGGGCGGAGAGCATGCCGGCGCGGGTGCCGGCGCTGCGGGCGTCCTCCCGGGCCCGGGTGACCAGGAAGATGTTGTAGTCCACCCCGAGCGCCACCAGGAACACGAAGGCGAGCAGCAGCACCCCGCTGTCCAGGGCGGGGAAGCCCAGCACGTGGTCGAAGAGCAGCCAGGCCGCGCCGAGGCTGGCGAAGAACGACGCGATCACGGTGAGCACCAGCAGCAGCGGTGCGAGCAGGCCGCGCAGCAGGAGCACGAGCACGGCGCCGACCAGCAGCAGGATGATCGGCAGGATGAGGCGTAGGTCACGGTCGTTGGCCTCGTCGGAGTCGTACGTGGCGGCCACGGAGCCACCGACGAGCGCCCCGGACGGGGCGTCGGCGCCGGCGGCGGCCGGCGGCGCGGAGTCGGGCACGGCGGCGACGGCAGCGCGCAGTGCCTCGATCGCCCGGTCCGAGGCGGTGGTGCCGGGTTCCGCGTCGAGGACCACGTCGACCTGGGCGACGGCGTCGCCGGCGTCGCCGGGGCGCGCCGAGGCGACACCGGGTACCGCGGTGGCGGCGTCGGTGACCGCCCGCACCGCCGCCGGGGTGGTGATCACAGCGACGGGTTGGGTACTGCCGGCGGGGAAGGCCCTGGCCAGGGTCTGTGCCCCGCTCACCGCCTCGGGCTCGGCCCGGAACTGTTCGGTCTCGGACAGGCCGGTACGGATGCCGAGCCCACCCAGTGCCAGGCCGCCGAGCAGGAGGGTGGCCAGCGTCGCGACCACCACCGGGCGGCGTTGCACGGCGGCGCCGAGTCGACCCCAGAGGCGACCCTCGCGCACCGCGCCGCCGACCCGGGGTACGAACGGCCAGAACAGTCCGCGACCGAAGAGCACCAGCACGGCGGGGAGCACGAACAGGGCCGAGAGCATGGCGAAGACCACACCGGTGGCGCACGCCACGGCCAGCGCCCGATTGGTCTCCTGTTCACTGAGTAGCAGGGTGAGGACGCCGAGCACGACGGTGCCGCCGCTGGCGAGGATGGGCTCCGCGGTGCGGCGCAGCGCTGCGCGCATCGCCGCGAACCGGTCCTCATCGCGGCGCAGTTCCTCCCGGTATCGGGCGATGAGAAGCAGCGCGTAGTCGGTGGCGGCGCCGAAGACCAGCACGCTGGCGATGCCGGTGACCTGACCCTGTTGGAGGTTGATGCCGACGCCCGGCACGATGACGTCCACCGCGCGCAGGGTGAGCTGCTCGGTGGCGGCGACCACGACCAGCGGCACGATCCACAGGAACGGGCTGCGGTAGGTGATGAGCAGCAGCAGCGCCACGACGGCCGCGGTCACCGCGAGCAGGGTGATGTCGGCGCCGTCGAACACCGAGGAGAGGTCGGCGGTGAAGGCGGGGGAGCCGGTCACCTCGGCGGTCAGCCCGGGGAGGTCCGCCAGGGCGTTGCGCAGCTGGGTCACCGTCTCGGTGACGGCCTCCTGCCCGCCGGCGGTGTCGATCGGGATGGCGATGAGCGCCACCGTGCCGTCCGGGGAGACCTGTGCGGGGCTGACCTGCCCACCCACTGCGAAGCGGCCCAGCTCGCCGGCGCGGGCGTCGACGCTGGCCCGGTCGGCTTCGCTCAACGCGCCCCGGTCGCCTCGGCTGACCACCACGATCGCCGGTTGCACGTCGCTGGACGGCAGCTGGTCCTGTAGGCGCTGCACCTGGGTCGACTGCCACTCCACCGACAGTCCGGTGGCGGAGACCGGTGCCGGGTTGTCCGGCTGGGGTGTCCCGAAGACGGCCGCGGCGACGACGATCGCCGCAGCCACGGTGAGCCAGGCGGCCAGCCGGCCGCGGGCGACTCTGGTGAACACAGACATCAGTTGACCTCAGGGTCCTTCGAAAGCCGAGTATCTTGACTTTCGAGATTATCGACGGTTGTTCTATGCTGCAACCCGAGAGACCGACGACGAGAAGAGCAGCGCGAGGTGGCGACTCACGGCATGTACCGACGGCGCGACACGCGCCGCGAGCAGCTGGCCGCGGAGATCACCAACAACCTCCGGCGGTACGCGGCGGACGCCCAGCAGGTCGGCCACGCCTTCGCCAACCTGCACGGCCTCAACCCGACCGACCTGCAGGCCTTGATCGCCGTGATGGACGCCGAGAGGCTCGGTGACCCGATCACCCCCGGCCGTCTCGGTGAGCAACTCAACCTCTCCTCCGGCTCGGTCACCGCCCTGATCGACCGACTTGAGCGGACCGGCCACATCCGCCGCGACCGCGACACCGTCGACCGGCGCAAGGTGCTGCTGCACTACGCCGACCGGGGCGCCGCCCTGGCCATGCAGTTCTTCCGGCCGCTGGGCACCCGTACCGACGAGGTGATGGCCCGCTTCAGCGAGGACGAGCTGGAGATCGTCCAGCGGTTCATGGCGGAGATGAGCGAGTCTCTGCGGGGCCACCGCGACGCGGTACGCGCCGCCCGGCCCGAGTCGCCCCGCCGCCCGACGGGCTGACCGGTGCCGCAACGGCTCGCCGCCCACCTCGCCGCCGCCGCACTGCGACTGCCACCGGTCCGCTCCGGTCCGGTGCGGGTCACCCGCGACATCCCGGTACGGACCCGCGACGGCGTGGTGCTGCGCACCGACCACTACGCCCCGGCCGTCCGCGGCGCGCCGACCGTGCTGATCCGCACCCCGTACGGGCGGGGTGGACCGCTGCGGCTGCTCGGTCGGCTGCTCGCCGCACGGGGCCGGCACGCGGTGATCCAGTCCTGCCGGGGCACCGACGGCTCCGGTGGGACCTTCGCCCCGCTCGTGCACGAGCGCGACGACGGGGCGGACACGCTGGACTGGCTGCGTCGCCAGCCCTGGTGGTCCGGGCAACTCGGCATGTTCGGGGTCAGCTACCAGGGCTTCGCCCAGTGGGCCCTGGCCGCCGACGCCGGCGAGGAGCTGCGCGCGATGGTCGCCGTGGTGACCGCCTCGGCCACCCGCGACTCGACGTACGCGGGGGAGTCCTTCGCCCTGGACACCGTGCTGACCTGGGCGGAGCTGCTGCACGCACAGACCGTGCCGTGGCTCGCCCGGCAGTGGGAACTCAAGCGCGGGCAACCCCGGCTCGCCGCCGCGCTGGAGCACCTCCCCCTGACCGACGCCGACCGGGTGGCCACCGGCGTGACCATCCCGTTCTTCCAGGAGTGGCTGCGCCACCACACCCCGCAGGCCGAGTACTGGCGAACCCGCGTCTTCGCCGACCAGGTCGCGAAGGTGCAGGCCCCGGTGGTCATGGTCACTGGTTGGCACGACATCTTCCTGCCCGCCCAGCTCGACGACCACGCCGTTCTGCGCGCCGCCGGCACACCGCCGCGCCTGGTGATCGGCCCGTGGACGCACGGCAGCCCCGGACTGTTCGTGGCCGCGCTGCGCGAGGGGTTGGCCTGGCTCGACGAGCACCTGCCTGCCGCGCCGCGATCGCCCGTCCCGGCGGGACCAGCCCGGCCGCCCGTGCGCATCCACGTCAGCGGCGCCGGCGGCGGCTGGCGGGAGGTGCCGGACTGGCCACCCCCGGCGGTCGAGACCGCCTGGCACCTGCAACCCGGTGGCGAGCTGGCGGCACGCCCACCTGTCGCGTCGACACCGGACGCACTCCGCTACGACCCCGCCGACCCCACCCCGTCGCTCGGCGGTCCACTGCTCGTCGCCCAGCGGGCCGGCCCGGTCGACAACCGGCGTGTCGAGGCCCGTCCCGACGTGCTGACCTACACCAGCGCCCCACTGACCGCGCCGGTCGAGGTGATCGGCCCGGTCCGCGCCGAGATCCACGTCCGCAGCGATCTCCCGTACCTGGACGTCTTCGTTCGTCTGTGCGACGTGGACCGCCGGGGTCGCTCGTGGAACGTGTGCGACGGCCTGGTGCGGGTCACGCCCGAGCGCTTCCCGGCCGACCCTTCCGGGGCGCTGCGGATCCCGGTGCCGCTCTGGCCGACCGCGTACCGCTTCGCCGCCGGGCACCGACTGCGCGTGCAGGTCTCCGGCGGCGCCCATCCACGGTGGGCGCGCAACCCCGGCACCGGGGAGTCGCTCGGCACGGCGGTGACGCTGCGTGCCGGTTGGCGGCAGGTTCTGCACGACCCGGCACACCCCTCGGCGCTGCTGCTGCCGATCGTCCACTCTGCTCCGCACCAACCTCCAATCTGAACAGACCCCTCCTGAGCTGGGCGTTTGCCGAAAATGCGGGCTATGGTTGGGTCAACGCCCGGCGCCGTGCACCAGTAGGCCGGGCTCGCCCGAAGCCCAGCACCGCGTACACGGTGTGACGTCGTGCCCGGTCCCCGCCTCTCGGAAAGGGGGACCCCATGACCCGGGCCCCGGCTAATCTTCTGGCCGTCCGAAGCCTGCTCCTCACTCACCTCGACAACGCCCCTGGGCCCGACGACCTGGATCCGGGAGAGGTCGGCATCGTCGGCGACTCGGCCCACCGGGGCGGCTACCACTGCGGATCGGACCGGGTGGTCCCCAACGACTACTCGGTGGTCGAGTCGCCCCGGGACCGGGCGGGGCTGACCCTCGACGCGGCGGCGCTGGACGTCGGCCAGTTCGACGTCCGCTCCGGTGGCCGATCGAACACCCTGCCCAGCTTCTCGGTCTGGTGCGTCGCGCAGTGCGTCGCGAACGCGGCCGACACCCGGGACATCCGGGAGATCATCTACAGCCCCGACGGCAGCACGGTGAAGCGGTGGGATCGCCTCGGCAAGCGCACCACCGGCGACAGCTCACACCGCTGGCACACCCATTTCAGCTTCTTCCGCGACGCCACCAAGGCGGGCCGCGACCAGCGGCCCCTGTTCCGCCGCTACCTCAGTTCCATCGGACTCCTGGAGGACGACGACATGACCCCCGAAGAGCACAACTGGCTGGCCACCGTCCACAAGAACCTCACCGTCCTGGACGGCCGCAACCCGATCGGGCAGATCTACACCCGGATGGCGATGGGTGAGGACGCCACCGTTCCGAACTTCAAATCGGCCCACCCGACCCTGAAGTCGCTCGGCCTGCAGGTGACCGCCCTGCAGGCCGCGCTGACGGAGCTGTCCAACCGGGACTTCACCGACGAGGACGCAATCATCCAGGGCGTGCTGGCCGGGCTGACGCCGGAGGAGATCGCTGCCGCGATCCCGCCCACGATCGCCAAGCAGGTAGCCGACGAGTTGGCCCGCCGGCTCGTCGCCTGAGCGAGGGGCGGCTCGTAGCCGCCGGGCCGCCCCTCTCGACGCAATCCGCAACGACTGTTGGGCAATAAGTGTTGCGCAACAGTCGTTGCGGATGTCAGGCTGTCGGCATGGACAAGTCCGACGTACGCCAGATCACCGACTCCCGGGTGCTGGCCGCCATGTCCCACCCGCTGCGCCGCCGGCTGATGGACGTGTTCAAGGTCCACGGTCCCTCCACCGTCGGGCTGCTCGCCGAGCGCACGGACCAGGCCCCCGCGAACGTCAGCCACCACCTCAAGGTCCTCGCCGCCGCGGACCTGGTCACCGAGGCCCCCGAGCTGGCCCGGGACCGGCGCGAGCGGTGGTGGCGTCTGGTCACCCGAGGGCTGCGCTGGTCCAACACCGACTTCGACGCCGACCCGGCCGCCCGGGCGGTCGCCGACGCGGCCACCTCGCTCAACCTCGACCGGCACGTCGCACTGGCCCGGGCCTGGCACGCCGCCGACGAGACCGAGCAGGCATCCTGGCACGACGCCGCGTTCTCCACGGACCACTGGCTGCGCCTCACGCCCGAGGAACTGGCCGAGCTGAGCCGCGAGATGATCGGCCTCCTCTCGCGCTGGGCCAACCGGGACCTGCCCGACGACGACGCCGAGCGCCGACCGGTCTTCGTGTTCGTCCACGGCGTGCCGGCGCGACCGTGACCGCCGCCACCCGCAGCGGCCCGACCCCCGTGCGCCAGGCCGGCGGGCTGCTGCGGCACCGCGACTTCCGGCTGCTCTGGACCGGCCAGACGGTCAGCAGCATCGGCAGCAACGTCACCACTGTCGCGCTTCCGCTGGTCGCGGTCGCCGTCCTGGACGCCGGCACCTTCCAGGTGGCGGTGCTCACCGCCGCGGCCTGGCTGCCCTGGCTGCTGATCGGCCTGCCGGCCGGCGCGTGGGTGGACCGGCTGCCCCGTCGACCCGTGATGGTGGCGTGCGACCTGTTCCGCGCCCTGCTCTTCATCAGCGTGCCGCTGGCCGCCGCACTCGACCGGCTCACCGTCTGGCACCTGCTCCTGGTGGCGCTCAGCGCCGGCGTCGCCCGGGTCTTCTTCGAAACAGCAGACCAGGTGTACCTGCCGGTGCTGCTGCGACCCGAGCAACTGCCGGAGGGCAACGCGAAGCTGCACGCCGCCCAGACCGCGAGCTATGTCGTCGGCCCCGGCGTCGCAGGTCTGATCGCCCAGCTCATCGGTGCGGTCACGGCTCTGCTGCTGGACGCGATCAGCTTCCTGGTCTCCGCGGTGTGCCTGCTGCGGATCCGCACCGTCGAACCGCGCGTTCGCCGAGTGGACCAGTCCCGGTCACTGCGCCGCGACATCGCCGAGGGGCTGCGCTTCGTCGCCCGAGACCCGTACCTGCGGGTGCTGACGGTTTTCGGCGCGGCCAGCAACATCGGGCTGACCGGCTACCAGGCCGTCCTGGTGGTCTTCCTCGTCCGTGAGTTGCGTCTCGAACCGGGCCTGGTGGGCGTCCTGATCGCCGTGATGAGCGCCGGAGGGATCATCGGGGCGTTGCTCGCCACCACGCTGGGCCGGCGCTGCGGCACAGCACGGGCGGTGCTGATCGCGGCGGCGCTCACTGGCCCGCCCGCGCTGCTCATTCCGCTCGCCGCACCCGGCGCCGGGCTGGCCTGGCCAGCCCTCGGCGGCCTGCTGATCGGCCTCGGGGTGGCCATCGGCAACGTGGTCAAGGGCGCCTTCCGGCAGACCTACACGCCGCACCATCTGCTGGGCAGGGTGACGGTGAGCATGCATCTGCTCAACTACGGAACGATCCCGCTGGCGGCCGTGCTGGCCGGTGCCACCGGCGCGCGCTACGGCGTCCAGACGGCAATTGTCGTGATGACCGCCTGGTTGGCGCTCACCCCGTTGATTCTGTTGGTAGGGCCGATCCGGAGGCGGCGGGACCTGCCCGCCGCCCCGGCGGCGTCTTGAGTGCGCTGCGACGGCGGCCGGAGGACCGGCCGCCGTCACCGGCACGGAGCTACATCGGGCGGACGTTGTCCGCCTGCGGACCCTTCTGCCCCTGGGTCACCTCGAACTCGACCTTCTGGCCCTCGTTGAGCTCCCGGTAGCCGCTCGAAGCGATGGCGGAGTAGTGGACGAACACGTCCGGCCCTCCACCGTCCTGCTCGATGAAGCCGAAGCCCTTTTCCGAGTTGAACCACTTAACCGTGCCGGTTGCCATGCATCTCTCCCTGTTCAAAGCGGCTGACCCTCGGCCTCTGGCCGATGATCGCCCGTACCTGTTCGACAGTAACGGGCAAAACCCCGATCCGCTGGCCGAAGTGCCGTAGGTATTTAACTGAACTCGGGTGAACTCTGCGCGGCGGCATGCGAAACGCGCCCCGACCAACCGCCGCTGGGGCATGCTTGCGCCGATGAGAGATGCCGCAGCCGACGCGCTGACCGAGCTGGAAGGCGAGATCCACGCGCCCGGTGCCGGTCTGGACCGGCTCCGGTTGATGCCCACCCCGTTCGTCCCCGAGGTGCGGCTGTACCTGGCCGAGGACGCGATCGTCTGGTGGGCCCGGATGGAAGCCGCCGCCGGGCACGCGCTGCCGGCGCCGTACTGGGCGTCCGCCTGGGCCGGAGGACAAGCCCTCGCCCGCCACCTCCTCGACCACCCGGAGCTGGCCGCCGGCCGCCGTGTGCTCGACCTCGCCGCCGGGTCCGGGCTGGTGGCCATCGCCGCCGCGCTCGCCGGCGCCGCGGAGGTGATCGCCAACGACATCGACCCGTACGCCGTCGCCGCCGTCACCCTCAACGCGCGGGCCAACCACGTCGCCGTCGACGCCACCGGGGACGACCTGCTCGACAGCACCGAAGCGAAGGTCGACCTGGTCGTCGCCGGAGACGTCTTCTACGACCGCGCGATGGCCGACCGGATGCTGCCCTTCCTGCAGCGGGCCGCCGCCGCAGGTGCCGACGTGCTGGTCGGCGACCCCGGCCGAGGACACCTACCGACGGACCGCCTGACCGTGCTGGCCGACTATCCGGTGCCCACCACCGAACCGTCGGTCGACTCGTCGCTACGCCACGTGCAGGTGCTGCGTCCCGCCTGAGGCGGACCCCGACTCAGGGGCGACCCCGAGGCGGATACCAGGGGTCACTGGGGGCTACGACCCGATGTCCGAAGTGGCGCTCCGGCCATAGCGTCGACGCATGACGCAATGGCTGGCCCAGATCGGAGAACTACCGATTCTGCTGCTGATGGGTGCGCTCGGGCTCGTCATGCTCTTCGACGCCGTACCCCTGCTGGGTGTCCTCATCCCCGGCGACATCGCGATCCTCGCCGCCGTCGGGGTCGGCCGCCCGAGTACCGGGCTGGCCACCTTCACCGCGGTGCTGATCGGCTGCCTGGCCGGCTGGTCGCTGAGCTTCCTGGTCGGCCGTCGCTACTCCGACCGACTGCGCGACAGCCGCGTCGGCGGCTGGATCGGCGAGGCCCGCTGGACAGCGGCCGAAGGAATCCTGCGTCGCGGAGGCGGCCGGATGATGATGGTCGCGCCGTTCCTGCCGGTCTTCAACGCGCTGCTGCCACTGGCGGCCGGCGGGCTGCGGATGTCGTACCGCCGATTTCTCGGTTGCGCGACGGTCGGCGCGGCCGCCTGGGCCGGTCTCTACCTCGCCCTGGGCACCGCGTCGCGGTCGGTGGCCGGGCTGCTGCCGGGCGACCCCAGCCCGCTGCTGGTCACGATGGGGGTCGGACTGGTGCTGGCCTCCGTCGCGTTGCTGGGGGCGCGGCGGCGGTTGTTCTCCGTCGTTGGCTGAGTTGTCTTCGTTCCGGGGGCGTGGGGGGCTTGGAGTCGGGTGCGGT
>NZ_QGSY01000194.1 GCF_003857035.1 Micromonospora arida | reverse complement strand
GGGCGGGTTACCAGCTCGTGGGGAGGGGCATTCCTTCGGTGAAGCCGGCGGCGCTCTGCACGCCGACGATGGCCCGCTCGTGGAACTGGGTCAGGTCCCGTGCGCCGGCGTAGGTGAAGGCGCTGCGTACCCCGGCGATGATCTCGTCGATCAGGTCCTCGACACCGGGACGGGCCGGGTCCAGGTGCATCCGGGCCGAGGAGATGCCCTCCTCGAACACCGCCTTGCGGGCCCGGTCGTACGGGCTGTCGTCGGCGGTTCGGGCGCTGACCGCCCGAGCCGAGGCCATCCCGAAGCTCTCCTTGTACCGCCGGCCGTCCGCGTCGGTGTAGAGGTCACCGGGAGACTCGTAGGTGCCGGCGAACCAGGAGCCGATCATCACGTTCGACGCGCCGGCGGCGAGCGCGAGCGCCACGTCCCGGGGGTGCCGCACCCCGCCGTCGGCCCACACGTGCCGGCCCAGTTGGCGAGCGGCAGCCGCGCAGTCGAGCACGGCGGAGAACTGCGGTCGACCCACGCCGGTCATCATCCGGGTGGTGCACATCGCCCCCGGGCCGACGCCGACCTTGATGATGTCCGCCCCCGCCTCCACCAGGTCGCGTACGCCCTCGGCGGTGACCACGTTGCCGGCCGCCACCGGCACCCCCGGGTCCAGCTTCCGAACCGCCTGAAGTGCGGAGATCATCCGTGCCTGGTGGCCGTGCGCGGTGTCCACGACCAACGTGTCCACCCCCGCCTCCAGCAGCGCCGCGGCCTTGCCGGTCACGTCCCCGTTGATCCCGACGGCCGCCGCGATCCGAAGCCGACCCCGGTCGTCCACGGCCGGTGTGTAGAGGGTGGCTCGCAACGCGCCCTGTCGGGTCAGCACCCCGACCAGTCGACCCTCGGCGTCCACCACCGGGGCGAGTCGGCGACGGCCCGCCGAGAGCAGGTCGAATCCGGTACGAGGATCCGCGTCCGCCGGGACGGTGTGCAGTTCGGTGGACATCACGTGCCGCAGTTGCGCGAAGCGGTCCACGCCCGCGGTGTCCGCCTCGGTGACCACACCCATCGGCCGACCGGCGTCGTCGACCACGATCACCGCACCGTGCGAGCGCTTGGGCAGCAGGTGGATGGCATCGCCCACGGTTTCGGTCGGGCCCAGCGTGATGGGGGTGTCGTAGACCAGGTGGCGCTGCTTGACCCAGGCGACGACATCCGCCACCACCTCGATCGGAATGTCCTGCGGAATCACCGCGATGGCACCCCGGCGGGCGACCGTCTCCGCCATCCGCCGTCCGGCGACCGCGGTCATGTTCGACACCACCAACGGAATTGTGGTGCCGGTGCCGTCGCCGGTGGAAAGGTCGACGTCGAGTCGGGAGCCCAGGTCGGAGCGGGCCGGCGCCATGAAGACGTCGGTATAGGTCAGGTCGTGCGCGGGAGCCGCGCCGTGAAGGAACCGCACCCGACAATCATTCCCGCTCGCGGCCGGTTCCACCGCTGGTGGTCGCGGAAAACACTCGCATCGTCGTCGGTCCTGGTCCCGGTGGCGTCGTCGGCGCTTGCCGAATGTGCCGGGCAGCCCGGTGGAAGTGCCACGGCGAGCCCGGCCGGGTGCGAACCGGTCAGCCCAGCAGGAGTGCCACGGCGAGCCCGGCCATCACGACGGCGATGACAGCGTCCAGCACCCGCCAGGCGACGGCGCGGGCGAGCAGCGGCGCGAGGCGCTGCGCGCCGACGCCGAGCGCGGTGAACCAGACCACACTGGCCAGGGCGGCGCCGGCGCCGAAGACCCACCGGTGCGGGTGTTGTTGGGCCACGCTGCCCAGGAGCAGCACGGTGTCCAGGTAGACGTGCGGGTTCAGGTAGGTGAAGGCGGCGCAGGCGAGCAGGGTCGCCCCCAACGTGGCAGGCGGCCGCTCGGTGGGCAGCAGAGCGCCGGGACGCAGGGCGCGGCGGGCGGCGAGCCCCGCGTAGCAGAGCAGGAAGGCCGCACCGCCCCAACGGATCGCCATCAGCAGGCCCGGTCGGCCGGTCACCAGCGAACCGACCCCGGCTACTCCCGCCATGATCAGCAGCGCGTCCGACGCGGCGCAGGTCAGCACCACGGGCACGACGTGCTCGCGTCGCAGGCCCTGACGGAGGACGAAGGCGTTCTGGGCGCCGATGGCGACGATGAGCGCGATGGAGATCGAGAAGCCGGCGACGGCGGAGGTGAGCACGGAGTCGACGCTAGGACCGTCGACAGCCACCAGTCCAACTAAAGATTCTGACGCAACTTAAGCTCAACTAATGGACGGTCTCGACTCGGCGCAGCTACGGACACTCGCGGCCGTGGTGGCGGAGGGCAGCTTCGACGCAGCGGCCCGGCTGCTGCACGTCACGCCGTCAGCGGTGAGCCAGCGGATCAAGGCGCTGGAGGAGACAGTCGGCCAGGTGCTGGTCCGCCGCGCCCGTCCGTGCGTGGCAACCGACGCCGGCCGCCCGCTGCTGCGCCTGGCCGGCCAGCTCGCGCTGCTCGAACGGGAGGCGCTGGCCGATGCCCGCGGCCCGCTGGCCGGCGGTGGCCGGACCCGGGTCGCCGTGGTGGTCAACGCGGACTCGCTGGCCACCTGGTTCCCCGCCGCGCTGGCCCGGTTGCCGCAGCGGGCCGGGCTCTCGTTCGACCTGCGGCAGGACGATCAGGACCACACCGCCGAGCTGCTCCGCGACGGTTCGGTGACGGCGGCGGTCACCGCCCAGCGGGAGGCCGTGCAGGGCTGCCGGGTGCTGCGACTCGGGGCCATGCGTTACCGCGCGTTGGCCACGCCGGAATTCGCGGCGTCCCACTTCCCCGCAGGGTTCGCCGCCGCCGCGCTGGCGAGCACCCCGTTGTTGGTCTTCGACCGGAAGGACCGGGTGCAACATCGGTTCATCCGGGCGGTGGTCGGTCGACCGCTCGACCCGCCGGTGAACTACGTACCGTCGGTGCCGGCTTTCAGCGAGGCGATCCGGCTCGGGTTGGGTTGGGGTCTGGTGCCGGAACAGATCGCCCAGGCCGACCTGACCGCCGGTCGCTGTGTCGACCTCGCGCCGGGCCGACACCTCGACGCTCCGCTGTACTGGCAGCACTGGCGGCTGGAGTCGGACGTGCTGAACGCCCTGACCGTCGCCGTCCGCGCGGTCGCCGCCGAAACCCTGCGCTGATCGTCCGCCGGACGGCTCAGGCGATGGTGCAGATGGGGGCACCGGCGGTGATCACGGCGCCGACCTCGGCGCTGAGGCCGCTGACCGTGCCCGCCTTGTGCGCGTGCAGCGGCTGCTCCATCTTCATCGCCTCCAGCACCACGACCAGGTCGCCCTCGGCCACTGTGTCGCCGTCCGCCACCGCGATCTTGACGATGGTGCCCTGCATCGGCGAGGTGAGCGCGTCGCCGCCGACCGGAGCACCGCCCTTGGCACCGCCGCCGCGCCGGGTCGGCTTGCGGGCGGCGGGTGCCGCGGTGGTCGTACTCCCGCCGAAGCCGCCGGGGAGGCTGACCTCGATGCGCCTGCCGCCCACCTCGACCACGACGGTGTCGCGCTCGGCCGGCGCCTCGGCGGCGCCGGCGGTGGCGGTGAACGGCGGCACGGTGTTGTGGAACTCGGTCTCGATCCACCGGGTGTGCACAGTGAACGGCTCGGCGGTGAACGCCTCGTCCCGCACGACGAGCCGGTGGAACGGCAGCGCGGTGGCCATCCCGTCGAGGACCATCTCGTCCAGTGCGCGGCGGGCGCGCTCCAGCGCCTCGGTCCGCGTCTCACCGACGATGATCACCTTGGCGAGCAGTGAGTCGAAGTTGCCGCCGATCACGTCGCCGGCCGAGATGCCGGTGTCGACCCGCACACCCGGCCCGCTGGGCAGGCGCAGCGCGGTGACAGTGCCGGGGGCGGGCAGGAAGTTGCGGCCCGGGTCCTCGCCGTTGATCCGGAACTCGATCGCGTGCCCGCGCGGCGTCGGGTCCTCGGTGATCCGCAGCTTCTCGCCGTCGGCGATCCGGAACTGCTCGCGGACCAGGTCGATGCCGGCGGTCTCCTCGGTGACCGGGTGCTCGACCTGGAGTCGGGTGTTGACCTCCAGGAAGGAGATGGTGCCGTCGACGCCGACCAGGTATTCCACAGTGCCGGCGCCGTGGTAGCCGGCCTCGCGGCAGATCGCCTTGGCGCTGTCGTGGATCTGCGCGCGCTGGGCGTCGGTGAGGAACGGCGCGGGGGCCTCCTCGACGAGCTTCTGGTGACGCCGCTGCAACGAGCAGTCCCGGGTGCCCACCACGATCACGTTGCCGTGCTGGTCGGCGAGGACCTGCGCCTCGACGTGCCGGGGCTGGTCGAGGTACCGCTCGACGAAGCACTCGCCCCGACCGAACGCCGCGACCGCCTCCCGGGTGGCCGACTCGAACAGCTGGGGGATCTCCTCCATCGTGCGGGCGACCTTGAGGCCGCGCCCGCCGCCACCGAAGGCGGCCTTGATCGCGACCGGCAGGCCGTGGTCGACGGCGAAGGCCATCACCTCGTCCGGGCTGGCCACCGGGTCCGGGGTGCCGGGGACCAGCGGTGCGCCGGCCCGCTGGGCGATGTGCCGGGCGGTGACCTTGTCGCCCAGGTCGCGGATCGCCTGCGGGGTGGGGCCGATCCAGGTCAGCCCGGCGTCGATGACGGCCTGGGCGAAGTCGGCGTTCTCACTGAGGAAGCCATAACCCGGGTGTACGGCGTCGGCGCCGGCCCGAGTGGCGACGTCGAGCAGCTTGTCGATGCGCAGGTAGGTCTCGGTCGCGCTGTCCCCGCCGAGCGCGTACGCCTCGTCCGCGAGCGTGGCGTGCAGGGCGTCGCGGTCAGAGTCCGCGTACACGGCCACGCTGCCCAGGCCGGCGTCGCGGCACGCGCGGATCACCCGGACGGCGATCTCGCCGCGGTTGGCGATGAGTACCTTGCGCACCTTGGTGGCTCCTCCCGGGCAGGTTACTGACGGGGAGTGTATCGGCCGCCCTCGGCGGCCCTAACGATCGCTCAGTGTGGGATGCCGCACTGCACCCGCCACGGTTTAGTCAAACTTGGCTATTACGCTTATCGGGTGTCTTCGACTCGGATGATGATTCTCGGTCTGGTGCGGTGGATGCAGCCCGTGCACGGCTACGACGTGCGCCGTGAGCTGCTGAGCTGGAGCGCCGACAAGTGGGCGAACATACAGCCCGGATCGATCTATCACGCCCTGCGCAAACTCACCGAGGAAGGGCTGCTCCGCGCCGTCGCGACCGAGCAGGTGGGCGCCCGTCCGGCGCGGACCACGTACGAGGTGACGGTCAAGGGGGAGGACGAGTTCGAGACGCTGCTGCGCAACTCCTGGTGGACCATCAGCGAGCCCCCCGACCCGTTCGTGGCCGCCTTCTCCTTCCTGCCGGCCATGCCGCGGGACGAGGCCGCCGCCGCTCTGCGCAACCGGGCCAACCAGCTGCGGGCCGGCATCGAGTCGATGCGCGCCTCGCTGGAGTCGGACTGGGTGCGTAACCGCAAGCCGGCGCACGTGGGCTGGATGTTCGAGCTGTGGTCGGCGCGGGCGGAGGCGGAGATGGGCTGGTGCGAGCGGATCGCGGAGCGGATCGATTCCGGAGTGTCGTACCTGCCTGCTGAGCTGGATGAAGCGCAGGGTTGGTCAGGGTGGAAAGACGGCGCGGAGCCGCCCGACACCGACGCGGAATAATCAACGTTGACTAAGAAAGTTATATCGCGTTAGCCTGCTGGCGGCACAGCGGGGGAGTGCGCCGTCCGGCGTCGTCCCACTTGACGGCCGGCCCGGCCGGCCCGAAACGACCAGGAGCAGAAATGATCGAGACCAGGGGGCTGCGGAAGTCGTTCCGCTCCCGCGCGGGTCGAGAGACGAAGACGGTGGACGCCGTGCGGGGCGTCGACCTTGACGTTGCCAAGGGCGAGATCTTCGGCTTCCTCGGCCCGAACGGCGCCGGCAAGACCACCACGCTGCGGATGCTCGCCACGCTGATCGAGCCGGACGGCGGCGAGGCCACCATCGCTGGCGCCGACCTGCGCAAGGACCCGGCCGAGGTGCGCCGCCGCATCGGGTACGTCCCGCAGGGCGGCAGCACCTGGGACGAGTCCACCGCCCGCGAAGAGCTGGTGCTGCACGCCCGGATGTACGGCATCAGCAAGGCCGACGCGCAGCGGCGCGCCGCCCGCGCCCTGGACGCCTTCCAGCTCACCGAGTACGCCGACCGCAAGTGCAAGACCTACTCCGGCGGCCAGCGTCGCCGGGTGGAGATCGCCCTCGGCATCATCCACGAGCCGAAGATCGTCTTCCTGGACGAGCCGACCACCGGACTCGACCCGCAGAGCCGCGCCCACATGTGGGACGAGATCCGCCGGCTCCGCGCCGACGGGATGACCGTCTTCATCACCACGCACTACCTGGACGAGGCCGACGCGCTCTGCGACCGAATCGCGATCATGGACAACGGCGAGGTGGTCGCCGAGGGCACGCCAACCGAGCTCAAGCGGGAGATCTCCGGCGACGTGGTGCTGGTCGGTCTCGACCTGGCCGCCACCCCGCAGGCCGCCCAGACGCTCGACGGCGAGCCGTACGTCAACAAGCTGGAGACGGTCGACGAGGGCGGCCTGCGCCTCTACGTCGACGAGGGCGCCACCGCCATCCCGCAGGTGCTGCGCCGACTCGACCACGCCGGGCTGGAGCTGCGCTCGATCGAGCTGCACCGACCCAGCCTGGACGACGTCTTCCTCACCAAGACCGGCCGCTCGCTGCGCGAGTCCTGACCACCGGAGACGACTCTCATGAAATTCGCCCGTGACACGTGGCTGATCTTTCAGCGCCAGACCCAACTCCTGCTACGCAACCCGGTCTGGGTCTTCGTCGGCGTGTTCCAGCCGGTCATGTACCTGCTGCTCTTCGCCCCGCTGCTCAAGCCCGCGCTGAACGCGCCCACCCAGGCCGCCGCCTACAAGATCTTCGTACCGGGTCTGCTGGTGCTGCTGGCCATCTTCGGTGGCCTGTTCCAGGGCTTCGGCCTGATCGCCGAGCTGCGAGCAGGCGTCATCGAACGCTCCCGGGTCACCCCGATCAGCCGGCTCGCCCTGCTGCTCGGCCGCTCGCTGCGCGACGTGGTCTCGCTCATGGTGCAGGCGGTCATCATCACGCTCCTGGCGCTCATCTTCGACCTGCGGGTGTTCATCGGGGACCTGCTGCTGGCGTACCTGATGCTCGCCCTGATCGCCCTCATGACCTCGGCCGTCTCCTACGGCGTCGCCCTCAAGGTCAAGAGCGAGGACGCACTGGCCCCGCTGATGAACACCGTGGCGCAGCCGGTGCTGCTGCTCTCCGGCATCCTGCTGCCGCTGACCTTCGCACCCGGCTGGTTGCAGGGCATCGCCAACTGGAACCCGTTCTCCTGGGCGGTCGACGGCACCCGGGCGCTGTTCGCCGGTGACCTGGGCAGCGACAAGGTCTGGCAGGGCCTCAGCATCACCGCGGTCCTCGCCGCGCTGGGCGTCTACTGGGCCGCCCGCCAGTTCGCCCGCAGCGTCCGCTGACCCAGGCCTCCGCTGTTCCTTGTAATTGGGGTGTCCCCAGTTGGGGACACCCCAATTACCGTGTGAGGCGGCTGTCGACGGTCAGCGGTTGTCGGCGGTCAGCGGACCCGGGCGAGGGTGAGGCCGTCCGCGATCGGCAGCATCACCGGGTCCACCCGTACGTCCGCGAGGACCTCGTCGTTGAACGCGGCGATGGCCCGGTCCCCAGCGTCCTGCGGGGCGATGACCCGCCCGCCACGCAACACGTTGTCGACGGCGATCACCCCACCCGGACGCATCCGGGGCACCAGCTCCGCCCAGTAGATCGGGTAGCCGGTCTTGTCCGCGTCGATGAATGCGAAGTCCAGGTGCCGCTCGTGCGGCAACTCCCGTAGCCCGTCCGCGGCCGGGCCGATGCGCAGGTCGATCAGATCCTGCACGCCGGCCCGCGCCCAGTAGCGCCGGGCGATGCCGGTGAACTCCTCCGAGATGTCGAAGCAGGTCAGTCGCCCGTCCTCGGGCAACCCGCGGGCGATCGCCAGCGACGAGAGCCCGGTGAACGTGCCGACCTCGACGGCCTGCCGCACGCCGAGCAGCCGGGTGAGGAACGTCAGGAAAGCGGCCTGCTCCGGAGCCACCTGCATGGTGGCGTGCTCGGGCAGCACCGACCGGGTCTCCTCGGCCAGGTCACGGATGATCTCGTCCGGCGGGGAGCCGTGTGCGACCAGATAGGCGTGCAGCTCGTTGGTGAGCGGGATCGACTTGGTGGTCATGACCGGACGTTACCGAGCGGCTCGACCGTTTGGCCGCCCGGCGCGACCTTCGTCCACAGGTCGGTGATCCGCAGATCCAGCTCGGCGAGGAGCCGGCGCAGCAGCGGCATCGAAAGCCCGACCACCGTCCCCGGGTCACCCTCGATCCGTTCCACGAATGGCCCACCCAGCCCGTCGATCGTGAACGCGCCGGCCACCGCCAGCGGCTCACCCGTAGCCACGTACGCGGCGATCTCGTCGTCACTGACGTCGGCGAAGTGGACAGTGGTCGACGCGACCGCCTCCGCACGCCGGCCCGCAGTAACGTCGACCAGGCAGTGCCCGCTGTGCAGAACGCCGCTGCGTCCCCGCATCCGCAGCCACCGCCGGGTCGCATCAGCCGCATCCGCCGGCTTGCCGAGGATCTCCCCGTCGAAGGCGAGCACCGAGTCGCAGCCGATCACCAACGTCCGCTGATCGGCGGTCGGGTTCAGCCGGGTCAACACCGCCTGCGCCTTCAGGCGAGCCAACTCCAGGCACAACTCCTCGGCCCGTTCGGTCACCACCAGGGACTCGTCCACCCCACTGACCAGCACCTCCGGCTCGACGCCGGCAGCCTGGAGCAACTTACGACGGGCAGGGCTCGCCGAAGCGAGCACGAGGCGGAGCGGCAAAGTCTCAGACACCAGCCCGACGTTACCGCCCAACCCTCCACCAAGACCGACACCCCGCCCAGCACCCACCCGCTCGGCGGCCCGCCGGTCGTGGTCGGGTAGTCGGGCGGCTAGGTGGTCGGGGCGGTCGGGCTGCCCGGTGGTCCGGCGCCCTTGATCCACTCGACTTTCAGGAAAACGCGGTATCCCCGCGCCCCGGACACCGCAGTTTCCTGAAAGTCGAGTGGATCACCGCTTCGTTGATCGATCAGCGACTGATTCTGGGCGGCGGATCATCACCACGCCGGCGTCGCCGCGCTAAAACGGCCCACCCAACCCCGGCAGCCACGAGCACCCCGAGAGTGGCCAAGCCGCGCGCGGTCGCGCTATCGCTCTCATCACCCCGCTGAGCGCCAGCCGTCGTGGTCGGGCCAGCACCGGCCGGAGCGCTCACCGATTCAAACCCCAGCGGCGGTACGTCTGCCGTCAGTGCCGCCACAAGATCGATCACTCCGTAGCCGTACTCGTCGTCACGCCCAGGAGGTCCCTTGTCGAGGGCGGTGGCCGTGAGCCGGTGCGCCACCTCCCGGGCCGGCAGGTATGGGTACTTGGACCTGATCAAGGCAGCCGCGCCCGCCACGATCGCCGTCGCGTCAGAGGTGCCGGTGCCTTTGCGGTACTTGCCGTCAATGCTGGTGCTGTAGATGTCGACGGCGGGCGCAACCACGTCAATCTCCGGCCCAGTGACCGAGACGGCGGCACGCTTCCCATCTCGGTCGATTCCACCGACCGCGATGACTCCATCCTCTGACGCCGGATAACCAACTGAAGAATCCTGCGGGCGGTTGCCACCGGATGCCACCACGATCACACCTGCCGCGAGTGCTGATCTTATTGACCGCCGCAATGGGATGCCGGCGCCGCCCACCGACGAAATACTAATAACATCAGCTCCGTTGAGGACTGCAAAATCGATTCCGGCGGCCAAGTCTTCGGCCTTGCCTTCGCCGTCGGCAGGCGTATCGCGAATTGGAAGTATCTGCGCATCTGGAGCTATTCCCAAGGCGCCTGAATTTCCCCCCTGCCCATGCGCAGCGATTAAACCAGCCATTCCGGTGCCATGGCTGTTCTGATCGCGCTGCCCGCTGCCATCTCCGCCGGCGATGATGTCAGTGCCTCTTAAGAGGTTTTTTCGGAGGTCGGGGTGCGGCTGGACTCCTGTGTCTGGGACTGCGACAGTTACCCCCGCTCCTCGGCTAACGCGCTGAGCGCTGGAAGTATTGAGGTAACTAAGGTGCCACTGGTCCGATCTGATTCTGCTAATCTCGCCGGGCTCGCCACTCGGGAATTGAGAATTCGTTCCCGCTGAAGCTTGCACTGCAGACAGTGTTAACGAAAAAATTGCTGACAATATCCGCAGGGCTCGACGGTTGCGATTCATTAGCGATTGAAGCCGATTGCGGGGCCAGGATCAGGCGGGCTCTGTTCCTCTGGTGGGCGGACGACAGGGTCTACCCCTTGGTCGATCTCCCACGGATGATCGGGATCCCAGGCTCGCCGATCTGAATTCTGTCCCCTTTGTGCGGGATGGTTAGGCGGGTAGGTGGCGCCCAGACCCGAAGATGTAGCGCCGCCCAGCCCGGGGGCGCCACCGATGGGCGGAAGCTGGTGCCGTCCAGGTAAACCCCGGCCTCCGGCTGGCCGGGAACCGGCCCCACCGGTAGGCGCGGTGCCAGCGCCACCGCCACCAATTACGCCACCAATTGGATTAACCTTTCGTGTCGGGCTGGATGGGGATACGGGCTGACCTAGCCCAAGGCCAGGTGCTCCACCGATAATTCCGTTCGGCGGCATTGACCGCGTCGGCGGCTGCGGGGATGGGACGCCATTGCTATTTCCGCGAAGCTGCCGATTTTCGACTCCCGGCTTGCCTTCAGAGGGCAAGATTGGGGCCCGAGGTATCGGGCCAGGTGGGAGCGGTGTCGGCGTTCCCATGCCGGGCGGCGGGGTGGAAACTCCAATTCCGGGAATTCCAGGAATCTGAGTAGTTGGCGCAGTTGCGGGGCTGGTGCCGCCAAGTATCGGACCTATCACGGGGGCGATCGAAGCGAGTTGCGAACCACCCGTCGCGCTGGATGAAGGCGAAGACGGGGCTGCGCCGACAGTCATGGGTAGAGGTAGGATTGGCGGAATTGTTGGTGCGGAGTCATAAGCGTCTGAGTCTGACGGGTCTCGCCTTGGGCGCGTGGGCGCCGCGGGTGGTTTTTGTAGGGTTGCTTGGGCTTGTTGGAGTTCGCCGCTCAGGTTGTACATCATGGATCGGGCCTGCACGTTGAGCCGTTCCAGCTCCCCATCAGCAACAGGCGGCGTAGTGGTCCGGTTGCCCATCACCGCTTTCGGGTCGGCGACCATCGACTCGTACGCCCGCTTCTGTTGGAACTTGGTCGCGTACTCCTCGTAGATCTTGCCGAGTGCGGCGCGGGTGGTGCCGATGGCCTGGGTTGCGGCGGAGAGTGCGGTGTAGTTCGCGGCGGCGGCGTCGTGGGTGCGCTGCACCTTGTCGATGAGTTCGTCGAGTTCGGCAAGGTACGTGCGGGAGGCGGCGCTGGTTTCGGGGGGCCATGCCTCGGCGAGTCCGCGTCGGTATTGCTGGAGGCGGCCGAGGTGGGTTTGCGCCAGGTCGCAGACCTTGCGCCAGCCGGCGACCTGTTTCCAGTGGTTGGCGGTGTCGTGGTCCTGGAGGCAGGCCCACATGCTGTTGACGTCCATGAGGTGCCAGTCGGTGAGGCCGGAGGTGCGGCCGGTGCCCCGTTCGATCACGGCAGCACCACCGGCCCTTCGGCGTCGGGACCGGTCGGGTCGGTCAGCATCGACGTGGGGCCGCCGGGCAGCATGTTCAAAGGGTTGGCGAGGGCTCGTTGCACGTCCACCACTCGGGCGGCGGTGAAGGCGTCGCTGTCGGCGTAGTGGGTGGCGACCTGATCGGCGGCGGCGGCCAGGTGGCCGGTGGCGCCTCGGACGGCGTACACCATGTCGGCGGTGGCCTGCTGCGTCTCGTGGTGCGCGTGCAGGAAGGTGACCAACTCGATGAAGGCGTCGCAGGGGTTGGGCAGCTTCGCGGACATGTCTTCGGCGATGTACGACAGGTGCGGCGCGTAGTTGCTCTCGACCTCGGCGGCGAGCCGGTCGGCGAACTCTCTGAGCTGGCTGATGTCGGCTTCGATGCCGCCGTAACCGCGTAGCCAGGGTGCTGGCCGGTCCTCTTCGGGGATCATGGATCCTCCCTACCCGTAGCGGCACCGTTTCCCTGAGTGAGGTTAACGGCTCAACGCCACCGTGACAGCCCCCGCGCGGCAGGTCTCGGGCTAGCGGGGCAGGCCGGCGGCGCGCCAGCCGCGGGAGCCGCCGGGTTGACCGCTGCGCGCCCAGGCGGATGTGGTCGCCGGGACGGGGGCGGCGGTTGGGCGGGTTCGGACGATGATCGCCCCCACCAGAGCGGCCAACTCCTCGGCGGTGGGCACGCCGCGGACGACCCGGAGCAGCGGCTCTTCGGCAGACATGCCGCCAGGGTACGCGGCGCGAAGTTACGCGAAGCGCACAGTGGCGTGCCGGCGGTGTGAGCGTCAGCGGGTCCGGGTACCGTCTCACCGATGTCGAACGCGCTTCCCCAACTCGTCGCTGACCGATACCGGCTCCTGTCGCCGCTCGGCCAGGGTGGCATGGGCCGGGTGTGGAAGGCGCGCGACGAGGTGCTGCATCGGGACGTCGCCATCAAGGAGTTGGTGCCGCCGCCCGGTCTCACCGATGAGGAACGCCGCGAGATGCGCGAGCGCTCGTTGCGGGAGGCGCGGGCCATCGCCCGGCTCAACCACGCCAACGTCGTCCGCATCTTCGACGTGCTGCGCACCGACGGCGATCCGTGGATCGTCATGGAGTACGTGGCGTCGAAGTCGTTGCAGGACACTCTCGCCGAGGACGGCCCGGTGTCGGTGGCCCGCACTGTGGAGATCGGCCTGGGTGTGCTGGGTGCGCTCAGCGCCGCGCACAAGGCGGGTGTCATGCACCGCGACGTGAAGCCCGGCAACGTCTTGCTCGGCGACGACGGCCGGGTGGTGCTGACCGATTTCGGTCTCGCCACGATCCCCGGTGACCCCAACGTGACCCGCACCGGCATGGTGCTCGGCTCACCTGCGTACATCTCGCCCGAGCGCGCTCGGGACGGCACGGCCGGGCCGGAGGCCGACCTGTGGTCGCTGGGCGCGACGCTCTACGCGGCGGTCGAGGGCAAGTCGCCGTACGCCCGGCCGTCGGCGATCGGCACCCTGGCCGCGTTGGCCACCGAGCCGATTCCGCCGCCGAAGAACGCGGGTCCGCTCAAGGCCGTCCTCAACGGGCTGCTGCGCAAGGACCCGAACGAGCGGATCACCGCCGAGGTGGCGGAGCGGTTGCTGCGCCGCGCCGGCGGCAAGCGGTCGCGCGGGATCTCACTGCTTGATGGCGTACGCCGGCCTGGGCCGAACGGTCCGCGCGAGCCGCGCCTGCCGGTGGTGCCGGCCCCGCGACCGGCCGAGAGTGTCGACCGGCCGGTGTCACCGCCGCCGGCCGCCGCCCCGACGATCTCCGCCGCCACCGCCGCTGCCGCCGCGACTCCGGCCGCCGATGCCACTCCGACGGCCGTCGTCTCCTCCGGTGCGGGCGCCGACCCGACCGCGGTGGTGCCGGCCGAGCCGACCGCAGCGGCGCCGGCCGAGCCGACCGCCACGATCGACCGCCCGGCGCCGTCCGATGCCGACCCGTCCGATGCCGAGCCGACCGCGAAGGTCACGGCCGCGCCCGACACGAGCGGCGACGGTACGACGAACGTGGACGACGAGCCGACGGTTGTCGACGGTCCGCCGGTGGCTCCGGAGCAGCGCAAGCCGACCACGCCGACGTCGCTCATGCCGCCGGTGGGTCCGGCCGGCCGCGCGGCGGTGCCGCCCTCGGACGGCACGAAGCCGAACAACACCCGACGTAACCTGCTGATCGGCGTTGTGGTCGCGCTGCTGCTGATCGGCCTCGTGGTGGTCGTGCCGATGCTGACCAAGGACGACGACAAGACCCCGCAGGCCAACCCGACCGGTGCGGCCGCGACCTCGGGGGCCGCCCCGACTTCTGCTGCGCCAGCGCCACCGCCCTCCGCCACAGGTGCTCCCAGCCCGTCTGCGTCGGCGACCCCCTCGGTCGACCCGAACGCGCTGCCAGCGGGCTGGAAGCTGCACAAGGATCCCGGCGGCTTCTCCCTGCCGATTCCCGATGGTTGGGTGCGTCGATCGGGCGGCTTCAACACTGTCGTCTTCGAGGATCCCGATGGGCCGGGCGAGCTGCTCGTGCAGTGGACCCCGAACCCGAAGAAGGACGCCTACGCCGACTGGAAGAGCATCGAGGGCGGCCGCAAGACCGAAGTTGACAACTACCAGTACCTCGGCATCGAGCGCTGCACCTTCTGGAAGACCTGCGCGGACTGGGAGTGGCTGGAGACTCGGGACGGGCAGCGGATCCACGTCCGCAACCGCGGGTTCGTTACGGCCAAGAACCGCGGTTACGCCCTGCGGTGGGAGATCGCCCAGAAGGACTGGCAGGCCAACCTGCCGAACTTCGACCGGATCGCCAAGGGTTTCGTGCCCGACCGTCAGGACTGAAAATCCTTCGCATGACCTTGCGCCGTCGTGGGTAATTGACCTTCGACGACGGAAGGAGGCACGACATGGGTTACCGACGGAGGGACACTCGGCCCCGGCTGGCACTGTGGATGCTCGTGGCGCTCGGCGACGCGATCCTGCTGCTGGTCAGCGCGGGGGTTTCGGTGCTCATCGCACTGCTCGGCGTCGTGATCGTTGCCGGCTTTGGCGCTGCCGCCTGGCGGTTGACCCGCAGGGGCGCGCTGGCTCGTGAGGATGCTGTGGTGCCGGCCCTGAGCCGGCGGCGGGCCTGACCCGTACCCGGTGGTGTGGCGGCAGCCGGACCGATTGTCGACCGTGTGGTGACCGTCGATCCCGCTGCCGCCAACGGCCCGGTCAGGTGTTGTTGGCCAACGCGATCAGGCGGCTCCGGTCACCGTTCCAGTAGTTGCGATCCACGTTGCCGCTGATCCCGGAGACCGCGCCGGTGCTGGTGTACTGCCAGAAGCTCCACACCGACGCACCGGCGGGCAGGGCGCCGGGCGTGCTCGACCAGCGGGCCAGCCAGAGCGGGTGGTTCGCCCACGGGCCGGTCCAGCTGCCGGTGCACTGGTTCCACCAGCTGGTGGTGGTGTAGATGACCGCGTACCGGCCGGTGCGGGAGCGGTAGGTGTTCAGGAAGTCCTGCACCCAGTTGCGCATCCCGGTCGTGCTGAGCCCGTAGCAGTAGCCGCCGGCGTACGGGTTGCCCTCGATGTCCAGCGCTGCCGGCAGGGTGCGGCTGTCCGCCGACCAGGCGCCGCCGTTGGAGGCCAGGTAGTTGGCCTGGGTGGAGCCGGCGGAGATGTTCGGTCGGGCGAAGTGGTACGCCCCGCGGATCACCCCGGCGTTGTACGAGTTGACGTAGTTGGCGTTGAAGTTCGGGTCCTTGTAGCTGGTGCCCTCGGTCGCCTTGATGAAGGCGAACTGGATGCCCGCGTTGCGGACGCTGGTCCAGTTGATGGCGCCCTGGTAGCGGGAGACGTCGACACCGGGTGTGGTGGCGGCGGCCGCCGGTCCGGCGGTCGCGACCAGGGCCGCCGCCGCGGTGGCGAGGACGGTGAGGCCGGCCGCGAGCGCGCGGCGCAGCGATGATCGGGTACGGGTCATGAATGCCTCCAAGAGGATCGCTCTATCGACAATCATCTTTGGAGCTAAGTGCCCTAGATCGCAAGTGTGGCTGAATAAAAGCTTCAACGAGGGGGCGCGCAGGGCCGCTGGACGAGGCGGAACGGATCAGCGCAGTGCGGCCGGGTCGAGCTGCCAGCGGAACGGCTCGACGACGCTCAGCGTCTCGCCGGCCTTGGCTACCTGGTCCTCGACGTAGTGCTCGCCGTCGAGCCGGAACAGCCGCAACGAGTGGCCGTCCCCGTCCTGCTCGACAAGCAGATACCAGGGGATTCTCGCGATGGCGTAGAGCTGCATCTTGAGGAGACGGTCAGCGGCCGCGTTCCCCGGCGAGACGACCTCCCCGACGAGAGACACCCGGTCGGAGTCGAGACAAGTGCCGTCGTCGTCGGCATCGGTGACGACGAGATCCGGGATCACGACCCGGTCGACGCCGAGTCGGACGTTGATCGCGTCATAGACCAGGAAACCCCGAGGCTCTGCTGCTGCCTCGATGCTGTTCGCCAGCCGACGCGACACCCGCTGGTGCCGTCGGCTCGGGGCGGGGCTCACCAACAGGCTCCCGTCGAGCAGTTCGATCCGGTCAGGCGTCTCGCCCAGGGCGAAGTAGTCGGCTTCGGTCCACAGACCGACGTGCGGCTCCAGGGGGGCAGTGCTCACCGACGGTCACCTCCCGCTTCACTCGCCACCCGATCAGTTTCACAGGATACGAGCCGGTGCCTCGGGAGCGACACGGAACGCCGCCGGTAGGCTCGCGCCCCATGATGTCGATCGACGGGCTGGGCGACCTGTGGGACACGCTGTTCGGCGCGCAGCCGGACCCGCCCGCGCTGCTGGTGCTGATCACCGGGGTCGTAGCGCTGGTGGTGGTCTCCACCCGGCTGCCGTGGCGGATCGCCCGTAACGCCATCACCATCGCGCACGAGGGCGGGCACGCCCTGGTCGCCCTGCTCACCGGCCGCAAGCTGCGCGGCATTCGACTGCACTCGGACACGTCCGGGCTGACGCTCTCCGCCGGCCGCCCCACCGGGCCGGGCATGATCCTCACTCTGCTCGCCGGTTACGTCGCACCGCCGCTGGTCGGGCTGGCCGGGGCCTGGCTGCTCGGTGGTAACCGGATCACCCTGCTGCTCTGGGTGGCCGTGGCGCTTCTGCTGGCCATGCTCGTCATGATCCGCAACGCCTTCGGTGTGGTGTCGCTGCTGGTCACGGGCGCACTGGTGTTCGCCGTCTCCTGGTACGCGACGCCGCAGGTCCAG
This sequence comes from Micromonospora arida, assembly GCF_003857035.1. Lineage (GTDB taxonomy): Bacteria > Actinomycetota > Actinomycetes > Mycobacteriales > Micromonosporaceae > Micromonospora > Micromonospora arida. The sequence goes on along the minus strand of NZ_QGSY01000194.1, from coordinate 11,552 downwards.
GCCGCGTTCGCGTACACCGGGGTGTGGTTTCTGCTGCTCGGTGGGGTGCGGCCGGTGGTCGAGCTGCAACGGCTGCGTTCGCGGGGCCGGATGCCCGCCTCCGACGCCGACCAGCTCGCCGGGCTCACCCCGTTCCCGCCGCTCTTCTGGGTGGGCGTCTTCGCCCTCGTCAACGTGGCGGCGTTGGTCGCCGGCGCGCTCCTGCTCGCCGGCCCGATCCTCACCGACGCCGGCCTGACCGGCTGACCGGCGGGCGGAAGCCGCACGGGCGGAAGCCGCACGGGCGGAAGCCGCACGGGCGGAAGCCGCACGGGCGGAAGCCGCACGGGCGGAAGGCGCACGGGCTGGAGAGGCGCGGGCGGGCAGAATGAGGCAATGCGATACGTGATCATCGGCGCGGGTGCGGTCGGCGGGACCATCGGCGTACGGCTGGCCCAGGCCGATCGGGACGTGACAGTGGTGGCCCGCAGTGCCCACCTGGACGCGATCCGCGCGCGGGGTCTGACCCTGCGGCAGCCCGAGGGTGAGGTCACTGCCCGGCTCGCGGCGGTGGACCGGCCCACGGACGAGCCGCTGCCGGCGGACACCGTGCTGATCCTCACCGTGAAGTCGCAGGACACTGCCGGGGCGTTGGCCGCGTGGGTGGACGCGCCGGTGGTCGGCGGCGGCACTGCGGGCGACCGTCTGCCGCTGGTGACCGCGCAGAACGGGGTGGCCAACGAGCGGGCCGCGCTGCGCCTCTTCGCCGACGTGCACCCGGTCTGCGTCTGGCTGCCCGCCACCCACCTGGACCCGGGTGTGGTGGTCGCCAACGGGTACCCGCATCCCGGGATGCTCCACATCGGGCGGTACCCCGGGGGCGCCGACGACACCGACCGGGCGATCGCCGCCGACCTGACCGCTGCCGGCTTCGTCGCCCCGGTCCGCACCGACGTGCTGCGCTGGAAGTACGGCAAGCTGCTCAGCAACCTCGGCAACGGCCTACAGGCGTTGCTCGGCCGGGACATCCCGGACGCGCTGGTCGAACGGGTACGCGCCGAGGGCGCCGCCGCGCTCGCCGCCGCCGGCATCGCGCACACCTCGCCGGAGGAGGAGAAGGCCGAACGCGGCGACTTGGTGGGGCAGCGCCCGGTCGACGGCGAGGAGCGCTCCGGCGGCTCCACCTGGCAGAGCCTGGCCCGGGGCACCGGCTCGACCGAGGTCGACCACCTCAACGGCGAGATCGCGTTGCTCGGCCGGTTGCACGGCGTACCGACGCCGGTCAACGTCGCGGTGCAGCGGGCCGTACGCCGGGCGGTCCGGGAGCGGACCAGGGCCGGGGCGTTCCCGCTCACCGAATTGCAGAAGATGATCACCTGACCGGGGCAACCGACGACCCCGCCCGGTGCGTGTTCCCAGCGACCGACACGGGGAGGTAGCGGGTGCCGGACGTCGACGGGTTCGACGAGTTCTACCGGGGGAGTCGGCAACGACTCCTCGGGTTCGTCTACGCCCTCACCGGCGATCGGGGTGAGGCGCAGGACGCCGTGCAGGAGGCGTACGTCCGGGCGTGGCAGCGCTGGTCGACGGTCAGCGCGTACGACGACCCGGAGGCGTGGGTGCGGGTGGTGGCCAGCCGGATCGCCGTCAGCCGGTGGCGCAGCCTGCGTAGCCGCGCCCGAGCCTACCTGCGACACGGGGCCACCGAGACCGTTCCCGGGCCGGGCACCGACACCGTCGCGGTGGTCGCCGCCCTGCGTCGACTGCCCGAGGAGCAACGCGTCGCCATCGCCCTGTACTACCTGGTAGGCATGCCGGTCGCCGAGGTCGCGCGGGAGACCGCGGCCCCGGTGGGCACCGTCAAGGCCCGTCTCTCCCGGGGGCGTACCGCGCTCGCCGGCCTGCTCGCCGTCTCTGATCTGGAGGAGGCCACCGATGCGTGACGACCCGACGTTCGTCGAACAGATCCAGCAGGACCTGCGGGACGTGCGGTGGCTCGGCCCGGAGGAGATCCGCTCCCGGGCCCGCCGCCGCGGCCAGCGCAAGGTCGTGGTGGCCACGGTCGTGCTGGCCCTCGCCGGGGTCTCCGCCGTGGCGGTCGCCGCCCCGAGGAAGTCTCCGCCGCCGGTCCTGCCGGCCGCCGCGCCCTCCGCCTCGCCGACCCGGCACGAGATCACCACCGACGCCCTGTTGCAGCCAGCCGACCTGCCGCAGCAGGTCGATGTGCAGCTCAGCCAATCGGGGCTGGGTGAGCCGGTCCTGCTGGACCACATGCTCGGCGCCTGCCGGACGAGCCAGGGGCGCTCGGAAGGCTGGCAGATGTCGATCCTGTCCCGTTCGCAGACCCTGGTGCCCAAGCGTGCCGCGGCGATCCTCACCGAGTCGGACGGTCTGCTCACGCAGGATCTCTACCGGCTGACCCCGGACGCGGCCATCCAACTTCTCGCCACCATGGACGACCTGGTCGCCCCGTGCGCCGAGTGGAACAGCGTCGGCGGATACAAGGTGGGGGGCGCAACGGGCACCGGGTCGGCGACGCACCGCTGGGCGGTGGTTCAGCGGGACTTCGCCGGCGACGGGGCTGCGCTGCTGCGACACACCGCTTCGCAGCCCGTCGACCAGAAGACGGGCGAGCCCATCGGTGCGTCACCCCGGCCGACCACCACCGCCGTGGTCCGGGTGGGCGACCTGATCACCGTGCTCAATCTGGGACAGACCGGTACCGAGTTGGACCTGCGCCGCCTGGCGGCTGTCGCCGCGCGCCGGATGTGCATCGCCGCCAACCCGGCCTGCTGACCACTGTCAGGGTTGGTGCTGCCTCCCGTCGCCCGGAGGCAGCACCTTCCCCGCAGTTGCGCGGATCGAGGGATCGCGGGCGGCCTCAGAGCGGGATGTTGCCGTGCTTCTTGGGCGGCAGGGTCTCCCGCTTGGTACGCAGGACGCGCAGCGCCCGGACGATCTGGGTGCGCGTCTCGTGCGGCGGGATCACCGAGTCGATGTACCCGCGCTCGGCGGCCACGTACGGGTTGGCCAGGGTGTCCTCGTACTCGGCGATCTTCTCGGCCCGGACCGCCGCCGGGTCCTCGGCCCCGGCCAGCTCGGAACGGTAGAGGATGTTCACCGCGCCCTGCGCCCCCATCACCGCGATCTGCGCGGTCGGCCAGGCGAAGTTCAGGTCCGCACCGAGGTGCTTGGAGCCCATCACGTCGTACGCCCCGCCGTACGCCTTGCGGGTGATCACGGTGACCTTGGGGACGGTCGCCTCGGCGTACGCGTAGATGAGCTTCGCGCCCCGGCGGATGATGCCGTCCCACTCCTGACCGGTGCCGGGCAGGAAGCCGGGCACGTCCACGAAGGTCAGCACCGGGATGTTGAACGCGTCGCAGGTGCGAACGAAGCGGGCGGCTTTCTCCGAGGCGGCGATGTCCAGGGTGCCGGCGAAGTGCATCGGCTGGTTGGCCACCACACCGACCGGTCGCCCCTCGACCCGGCCGTAGCCGACCACGATGTTCTGCGCGTAGAGCGGCTGGACCTCCAGGAACTCCCCGTCGTCGAGGACGTGTTCGAGGACTGTGTGCATGTCGTACGGCTGGTTGGCCGAGTCCGGGATCAGGGTGTCCAACTCCCGGTCCTCGTCGCTGATGGCCAGCTCGGCGGGAGCGTCTACGACGACCGGCTCGTCGAGGTTGTTCGACGGCAGGTACGACAGCAGCGCCTTGACGTAGTCGACCGCGTCCTCCTCGTCGCTGGCGAGGTAGTGCGCGTTGCCGCTGCGGGAGTTGTGCGTACGCGCGCCGCCCAGCTCCTCCATGCCGACGTCCTCGCCGGTCACCGTCTTGATCACGTCGGGGCCGGTGATGAACATGTGCGAGGTCTGGTCGACCATCACGGTGAAGTCGGTGACCGCCGGGGAGTAGACCGCGCCGCCGGCACAGGGCCCCATCACCAGCGAGATCTGCGGGATGACGCCGGACGCCCGCACGTTGCGGAAGAAGATCTCGCCGTAGAGGCCGAGCGAGACGACGCCCTCCTGGATTCGCGCGCCGCCGGAGTCGTTGATGCCGACCACCGGGCAGCCGATCTTCATGGCCAGGTCCATCACCTTGACGATCTTCTCGCCGAAGACCTCACCGAGCGAGCCACCGAAGACCGTGAAGTCCTGCGCGAAGACACACACCTGCCGGCCGTCCACCGTGCCGTAGCCGGTGACCACACCATCGCCGTACGGGCGGTTCCGCTCCAGCCCGAAGGCCGTGGACCGGTGCCGGGCCAGCTCGTCGAGCTCGACGAAGGAGCCCTCGTCGAGCAGCATCTCGATCCGCTCGCGGGCGGTCTTCTTGCCGCGCGCGTGCTGCTTCTCCACGGCGCGGGCCGACCCGGCGTGCACCGCCTCGTCGACCCGGCGCTCCAGGTCCGCCAGCTTGCCCGCGGTGCTGTGCATGTTGGTCCCGGTCTCGGTAGTCACCCAGGGAATATAACGATGGTTCAGGTGGGTGCCGCTGTGCAGTACGCCTCAGTGTCGACCGGAGCACCGCCGTAGGCTGGCGGAATGTCGGGCTCCCCGTACACAAACCTGGACCGGCCGCCGCTGTCGGCGGCCCGGCTGCGCCGTGCGTTGACCGCGCCGAACGGGCCGTGGGCCCGGTTGGAGCTGCGTGCCGAGACCGGCTCCACGAACGCCGACGTGGCCGAGGCCGCCCGGGCCGACGAGCCCGAGGGCCTGGTCGTGGTCGCCGAGCGGCAGACCGAAGGGCGCGGCCGGCGCGGTCGGGTCTGGCAGTCGCCGGCGCGGGCCGGCATCGCGACGAGCGTCCTGCTGCGGCCCGGCGAGGCTGTGCCGGACCGCGGCTGGCTGCCGGCGACACCCACGGGGTACGGGTGGCTGCCGTTGCTGGCCGGCGTGGCGCTGGTCGAGGCGGTGGCCCGGCTGGCCGAGCTGGAAGCCACCCTCAAGTGGCCGAACGACCTGCTGATCGACGACGCGAAGTGCGCGGGCGTGCTGGCCGAGGCGGTGCCCGGACGGGCGTCGGACCAACCGCCGGCGATCGTGCTGGGCATCGGGCTCAACGTGACGTTGCGCGCCGACGAGCTGCCGGTGAATCCGACCGGGCTGCCGGCCACCTCGCTCCAGCTGGCCGGCGCGGTGGCCACCGATCGGGATCCGCTGCTGCGGGCGTTGCTGCGGGCGGTAGCCGACTGGTACGACCGTTGGCGTTCGGCGGGCGGCGATGCGGTGGCCAGCGGCCTGCGCGACGCCTACCTGGCGGCCTGCGCGACGATCGGCCGCGAGGTACGCGTTCTGCTCCCCAACGGCGACTCCCTGACCGGCACCGCCACCGGGGTGGACCCGGACGGCCAACTGATGGTCACCACGTCGACCGGCGCCCGAACCCTGGCCGCCGGCGACGTCCTGCACCTCCGCTGAGAACGGGCAAGATCACGTAGAGCCGAGTGGGCCCGCGCGGCGGATGTTGTGGTGGGGCTTGGGGGGTTTACCGTCTGCGCGTCTAGAAAATCGCGTTGGAGGTTCCCGTGGCGTTTCCTGAAGACGTGCTCACCGAGGACGAGCACGTCGTGCTGCACCTGCATCCGCACTGGAAGGCGTTGATCCGGCCGATCGCGGTGCTGGTGCTGGCCATCGCCGCGGTGGTGGTCGGCGTGCTCCTGTTGCCCGAGAGTGGCGGCGGTTCGATCGCGCTGGCCGTGATCGGGGCGATCGCCCTGGTCGCGGTGCTCTGGCTCGGCCTGTGGCCGTTCCTGGTCTGGCGCACCACCCACTACCTGTTCACGAACGAGCGAGTCCTGCTTCAGCAGGGCGTGTTCTCCCGGGACCGGCGGGACCTCCCGCTCGCCCGGGTCAACGATCACTCGATGAACCAGCGTTTCGTCGAGCGTCTGCTCGGCTGCGGGACGCTCACCATCGAGTCGGCGGGTGAGCGCGGCCAGTCGGTGCTCCACGACGTGCCGGACGTCGGAAGGGTGCAGACCACCCTGTACGAGCTGGTCGAGGCACAGCACGACAAGCACTCGCTGGGCGATGGCGAGATGCGCGACATGCTCGCCGACATGCAGGACGGCAAGCCGCTGCGCGACACCACTACCTGAACCGGGCGGTTGGGACCCGCCCCTGCCGCACTGTCGGGGGCGGGTCAGTCGGGTCGTTGAGCCTCGGGTGAGCCGCTGCTCTCCGTCGGGTCGGCGTCGGTCGACCCGACGGTGGACGGGTCCGCTGCGGTCGGGCCGCTGTCCGGCTGGTCAGCTCCGGGCTGGTCCGCGTCGGTCGGGGCGGCTTCGGCTTCGGCGGGGTCGGCCTCGACCGGTCGCACGGCGAACCAGCCACGGAAGCGGGTCCGCAGCACCTCCTGCTCGGGCCGGTCGTCCGGGCCGAGGCGCAGCATGGTGCCGGTGAGGCTGACGGTGCCGAGCCCGGGGCGGGCGGTCGACGGCCGGGCACCCATCACGTCGACCCGGACCGCGAGCCGGTCGCCGGCCCGCACCGGGGCGAGCCAACGCAGCTCCTCCAGGCCGGGGGACGCGTCCGCGGCGGCCCGGGACAGCAGGTGGTCGACGTACGCGCGCATGAACAGGCTGACCGTGTAGAAGCCGCTGGCGATCAGTCCACCGTGTCGGCTCTCCGCGGCCAGGTCGGGGTCGACGTGGTACCACTGCGGGTCGAAGCGGCGGGCGAAGGCGACCATCTCGTCGGCGTCCACGGTGACCACGCCGAGGTCGACGGTGAGCCCCGGGACGAGATCCTCGAAGAACAGCTCGGCCGGCCGCCCCGTGCCGGAGCGGGCGTCGGGGGTCGTCACCGGCGGGGCGCGCGGCGGGTGCTGACGTGCAGCTCCGCGGCGAGTTCCGCGTCCAGGTCGACGGCGGGGCTGACGCTCAACTGCGGGGGCCGGCCCTGAGCCGGTGCGCCGGCTGGGGAGTCGAGGCGTTGCGCCGACTCCGCCTCCTCCAGCTCGGACACCGATTCCGCCAACTCGGCGACCGGGTCCATCTCCGCCATGGTGTCCCACTCGTCGCGCGGAATGTCGTGCCAGGTGGAGTCGGGCTTCGCGGCCTCGTCCTCGGCCGGTGCGACGGGCTGGAAGACGAAGGTGCGGTATGACCAGAATCGGAACAGCGTGGCCAGCAGGACGCCGACGGTCTTGGCCAGATTCAGCGCCAGCAGGCCGTGTACGCCGAGACCGTACTTGGCCGCCGCCACGGCCCCCAGCTCAATGAGCAGGCCGGCGCCATTGAAAAGGAAGAAAAGGAGATATTCCCGGCGAAGTGCCGATTTCGGGCGATCGCGGTACGTCCAATGCCGATTCATGAGGTACGACGTGATGGTCGCGACGATCGTCGCGATCACGGTCGCCTTCAACTGACCGTTGACGAAAACGGTCAGTGCAAGGGCATTGAACACCGCGTAATTGATGACGGTGTTGATGCCGCCGACGATGCCGAACTTGAGCGCCTCGTGGATGAACTTCTGCCAGCGCTCAGGCAGCAGGCGGACAAGACGCATGCGAAACACCTTAGGGCAGTCGGTGCGGCCGGCGATCACCGGCCGAACGAGGTGGGCGGCAGGTCACGCCCCGTGGTCTCGGTCGGGATTCACCTGCGGAAGGGTCGGGGTTCCCGCTTCGACGAAGACGAACCGCCGGTACGACCAGAATCGAAACAGCGTGGCGAACCCCGTGCCGACGATGTAGCTGGCGAGATTGTCCGCCAGGCGCGTCTGGAACACGGCCGGCCAGATGGCTCCGAGCCCGTAGCGGCTGAGCGCGAGGCAGGCCACCGTGATGCCGAGACCGACAGCGTTGAAGAAGAAGAAGAGCGCGTACTCGCGGGCCGCGTTGTTGCGCTGGCGGTGCCGCCACGTCCAGAACCGGTTGCCCACGAAGGCGACGGACGCCGCGATCACGGTGGAGATCGTTTTCGCCGTCAGCTCTTCGACGCCGTGCTTGCTCGTCAGGTAGTTGAAGAGCGCGAAGTCGACAAGGAAGGCGAAACCACCCACGGTGGCGAACTTGCTCATCTCGCGGATGAGGTGACCGAAGCGGTCGAGGAGTATGCCGACGAGACCCCGCCGGGTCTGCCGGGGACCCGGTTGTTCCCCGGTCATCGTGGCGGCCACGGAGGGAGCCTACCGGCTGCCGGCCAGTCAGAGGGGTAGCAACGGCAAGCGGGCGTGGTCTCCCGGAGGGGCCCAGCGCCGTGTACGTAACCACCGCACAGCGCGTAGCCAATTGGGAGGACTGAGCCGCCGCGGAACGGGAATCACCGCACCGGTCGGCGGGGCAGGTCCACGGCCCGACCGCAACAAGCTTCCGCCGGGGTGCACAACAAGATTTGCGTGAAACTGCGCGGGAAAGCGGGTATCAGCTCGTGATGCCGCAGCGAGGCCGTAGCTTGTGCAGTTCTTCACAACCTGTCCCACTGACTCGGAAGGCTGCCCGGTTTACGCTGAGGCCAATCCCAGGTTTCCACGAAGGCGACGCATCGCGCCGCCGAGTCTCGTGCATCCCATAGATCGGTCAGCGTCGACCACAAGGAGATGTGTCATGGTTGCTCCGGCTGTTGTGCGGGGTATTGATCAGGCCCCGACGTCCCATCCGAAACTGCTCGCCTGGGTCCGTGAGGTCGCGGAACTGACCACCCCCGACCGTGTCGTCTGGGTGGACGGGTCCGACGAGGAGTGGCGCCGCCTCACCGACGAGCTGGTCGAGTCCGGCACCCTGATCCGGCTCAACCCGGAGAAGAAGCCCAACTCGTTCTACGCGCGCACCGACCCGACGGACGTCGCCCGGGTCGAGGAGCGCACCTACATCTGTTCCGTCGACGAGGCGGACGCCGGCCCCACCAACAACTGGATGGCGCCGGCCGAGATGAAGCGGACGATGACGGATCTGTACCGGGGATCCATGCGCGGTCGCACCATGTACGTCATCCCGTTCGTCATGGGGCCGGTCGAGGCCGAGTCTCCGATGTTCGGTGTCGAGATCACCGACAGCCCGTACGTGGTCGCCTCGATGCGCATCATGACGCGGATGGGCACCCGGGTCCTCGAAGCCATGGGTGACGACGCGGACTTCGTGCACGCGCTGCACTCGATCGGCGCCCCGCTCGCCCCCGGCCAGCAGGATGTGGCCTGGCCGTGCAACGACACCAAGTACATCTCGCACTTCCCGGAGAGCCGGGAGATCTGGTCGTACGGCTCGGGTTACGGCGGCAACTCGCTGCTGGGCAAGAAGTGCTACTCGCTGCGGATCGCCAGCGTGATGGGCCGGGACGAGGGCTGGCTCGCGGAGCACATGTTGATCCTCAAGATCACCTCGCCGGAGGGCAAGACCTACCACATCGCCGGCGCGTTCCCCTCGGCCTGCGGCAAGACCAACCTCGCCATGGTGGAGCCGACGATTCCCGGCTGGAAGGTCGAGACCATCGGCGACGACATCGCCTGGATGCGGTTCGGCCCGGACGGCCGCCTCTACGCCGTCAACCCCGAGTACGGCCTGTTCGGCGTCGCGCCCGGCACCGACTGGAAGACCAACGCCAACGCCATGCGCACGCTGGACCGGGGCAACTCCGTCTTCACCAACGTCGGCCTCACCGACGACGGCGACGTCTGGTGGGAGGGCATGGGTGAGCCGCCGGCGCACCTGATCGACTGGAAGGGCAACGACTGGACGCCGGAGAGCGACAGCCTGTCCTCCCACGCGAACAGCCGGTTCTGCACCCCGATCACCCAGTGCCCGATCCTCGCCGACGAGTACTTCGACCCGAACGGCGTGCCGATCGACGCGATCCTCTTCGGCGGACGCCGCAAGGACACCGTCCCGCTGGTGACCGAGGCCCGCGACTGGGTGCACGGCGTCTACATGGGTGCCACGCTCTCCTCGGAGACCACCGCCGCCGCGTCCGGCGCCGTCGGCGTGGTCCGGCGGGACCCGATGGCCATGCTGCCGTTCATCGGCTACAACGCCGGGGACTACTTCCGGCACTGGATCGAGATGGGCAAGGGCGCCGACGGCGACGAGGCGAAGCTGCCGAAGATCTACTACGTCAACTGGTTCCGCAAGGACCCGGACGGCTCGTTCCTCTGGCCGGGCTTCGGGGAGAACTCCCGGGTGCTCAAGTGGGTCGTCGAGCGGATCGAGGGCACGGCCGACGCGGTCGAGACGCCGGTCGGCATGGTCCCCGCGCCGGACGCCCTGGACGTCGAGGGCCTGGACATGACCCCGGAGGACGTCCGGATCGCGCTGAAGGTCGACCCGGACGAGTGGCGCAACGAGCTGCCGATGATCACCGAGTGGTTCGAGAAGTTCGGTGACAAGCTGCCCGGCGTGCTCTGGGCCGAGTTGGACGCGCTGCGCGCCCGCCTGGACGCCGCGCAGCCGCAGCGGTAGGTGTGAACGAGCCCCATCGCGGGCAACATCGGATTTCATGAGGACGGCCGCCGAGACCCAGGTCCGGCGGCCGTCCGCCGTCCGGGTGCTCACCACCCTGCTGGCGACGACGGCGGCGGCCACCGTCGTGGTCGAGCTGCTCAACTGGTGGTACGCCCCGGAACAGGGATTCGGGCTGGCCGTACGGACCGGCTGGGCCATGCTGCGCTCGTTCGGCTTCCTGCTGCTGATCGGGCACGTGCGACGGGGTCGTACGGTGGCCCGCCCGTTCGGGCTGATCCTCGCGGTCACCACGATCTTCGCGGTCGGCCGGCTCATCGTGCCCCGGCAGGGGGTGCCGCCACTGCCCGGCCTGCTCGGCTTCGCCATTCTCACGGCGCTCTGTGTCGCGGTGGTCTGGTTGCTCTACCGCTCGTCGGCGTTGGCCGGGCACCTGGTCCGGCACCGTCCACGCCTCGTCATCGACCGGGACGGCATCTCCTGGCGGGAGACTCCGCCACGCCGACCACAGGCCAGCGCCTGGCTGTTGACCAGCCGGGTGGCGGCCTTCACCTACAGCCCGTTGATGCTGGTGCCGGCCCTGGTAGCCGGAGGCTCCATCCTGGACGATCGACTGACCGCGGTACCGGCCGTGCTGTTCTGGTTCGGCGCGGGCATCACCGCCAGCTACGCCGTGCTGTTCTGCACCGCGTTCCTGATGCGGGGCAAGGACTGGGCGCGCGGCCTGCTGGTCGTCGTCACTGGGGCCGTACTCGCCGTGGATCTGCCGCTGTGCTGGTGGTTGCTGGGTGTAGACGGCCTGGTCCGCGACGGAGGCCCCCTGGTGGCGGCGGCAGGGCTGACCCTGTACGGCCTTCGCTGTGCCGCCCGCGCCCCCGACGACGCACGACCTGAACCCCGACCCTGACCGCGGCGGAGCCGCGCACCGACGCCGCTGGGTGCCGACCCGGCGGCCGATTGCGGCCCAGCGGCTGCCCATCCCCCCTCCTCTGCTCTGCACCGTCCTTTGCTCTGCACCCCGATAGGCGACAGTCGCGGACGGTGACCGTCGCATCCGCGGGTGCAGAGCAAAGGGGGGTGGGTGAGACCGGCCGGCCCGGTGCGGGAGCGGTCTTCGCGCGCGGGCAGGGGGCAGGATGGCGGGCTGTCGCTTAGACACATCTGACGCTGCCG
>NZ_QGSY01000096.1 GCF_003857035.1 Micromonospora arida | reverse complement strand
GTGCGTCGGCGGCGTCAGATGTGGATAAGAGACAGGTCCCGCGGGCACTCCCGCGATCTTGCACTTCCTGTCGCGGCATAGAGGGCGAAGTGTGCATATGACCAACAGAAACTGCAAGATCGCGGGAGTGCCCGCGGGACGGGGGACGGGCTGATGCCGCAGGGACAGCCGAGTTCGGTGCCCGCTGACGGGTTGACGACCCGGCAGCGGCGGCACCGGCCACTGCTGATCGTCCACACCGGACAGATGAAGGGGAAGTCGACGGCGGCCTTCGGGCTGGCGTTGCGGGCCTGGACGGCCGGTCTGCCGGTCGGGGTGTTTCAGTTCGTCAAGAGCGCCAAGTGGCGGGTCGGGGAGGAGAACGCCTTCCGGGCGCTCGGCGAGGTGCACGAGCGCACCGGCCAGGGCGCGCCGGTGGCCTGGCACAAGATGGGAGAGGGCTGGTCCTGGATCCAGCGCGGCGGCGACGCCGACCACGCCGCCGACGCCCTGGAGGGCTGGCGGCAGATCCAGCGTGACCTGGCCACTGAGCGCTACGGGCTGTACGTGCTGGACGAGTTCACCTACCCGATGAAGTGGGGCTGGGTGGACGTCGACGAGGTGGTCGCCACCCTGGCCGACCGCCCCGGCTTCCAACACGTCGTGATCACCGGTCGGGACGCCGACCCGCGCCTGGTCGCCGCCGCCGACCTGGTCGCCGAGCTGACCAAGGTCAAGCACCCGATGGACGCCGGCCAGAAGGGCCAGAAGGGCATCGAGTGGTGAGCGCGCACAGGTCGTTGCCCCGGGTGGTGGTCGCCGCCCCGGCCAGCGGCCACGGCAAGACGACGGTGGCCACCGGGCTGCTCGCCGCGCTGCGCCGACGGGGCCTGACGGTCAGCCCGCACAAGGTCGGCCCCGACTACATCGACCCCGGCTACCACGCCCTCGCCGCCGGGCGACCCGGGCGCAACCTCGACCCGTTCCTGGTCGGGGCCGACCGGATCGCCCCCCTGCTCCGGCACGGCGCGAGCGTCCCCACGCCCGCCGACATCGCCGTGGTCGAGGGCGTCATGGGCCTGCACGACGGCGCGGTGGGCCGCCGCGACTTCGCCTCCACCGCGCACGTCGCCCGGCTGATCGAGGCACCCGTGCTGCTGGTGCTGGACACCACCGCCCAGGGCCGGTCGGCCGCCGCGCTCACCCTCGGCATGGCCGCGTTCGACCCGGCGGTACGGATCGGCGGGGTGATCCTCAACCGGGTCGGCTCACCCCGGCACGAGACGCTGCTGCGCGACGCCCTCGCCGAGGTGGGCGTACCGGTGCTCGGGGCGGTGACCCGCGCCGCCGAGGTGGCCGCGCCGGCCCGGCACCTCGGACTGGTGCCGGTCGCCGAGCGGGCACCCGAATCCGTCGCGATCGTCACCGCGCTCGCCGAGCTGGTCGAGGCCACAGTGGACCTCGACGCCGTGCTCGACCTGGCCCGGAGCGCCCCGCCGCTGACCACCCCGGCGTGGGACCCGGTCGCCGCCGTCGGCGGGCCGGCCGGCGTCGAGCGGCCACGGGTCGCGCTCGCCGGTGGCCCGGCCTTCACCTTCTCGTACGCGGAAACCGCCGAACTGCTCACCGCGGCCGGCGCGGACGTCGTCACCGTCGACCCGCTGCGCGACCCGACGCTGCCCACCGGCACCCGGGCGGTGGTGATCGGCGGCGGCTTCCCCGAGGCGTACGCCCAGACGCTGGCCGACAACACCGCGCTCCGCGCCGAACTGGCCGACTTCGACGGGCCGATCGTGGCCGAGTGCGCAGGACTGCTCTACCTCGGGCGGTCCCTGGACGGCGTACCGATGTGCGGCCGGCTGGACCTGACCGCCCGGATGACCGACCGGCTCACCCTCGGCTACCGGGAGGCTTTCGCCGTCACCGACTCCCCGGTGGCGCGCGCCGGTGAGCCGGTACGCGGCCACGAGTTCCACCGCACCACCACCGACCCGGGGCACGGCGACGCGCCGGCGTGGCGCTGGAACGACGCCGAGCACGGCTTCGTGGCCGGCCGGGTGCACGCCTCCTACCTGCACACCCACTGGGCCGGTCACCCGGACGCGGCCCGCCGACTGGTCGAGGCGGCCCGATGAGCGCCACGCTCACCGGGGTCGGCGTCGGCCCGGGCGACCCGGAACTGCTCACCGTCAAGGCGGTGCGGCTGCTGCGCGAGGCCGACCTGGTCTTCGTACCCGTGATGGCGGAGCGGGTCGCGCCCACCGCGCCCGCCGGTGCGACGCTGCCGGGTGCGGATGCCGGGCGGGCCGAGGCGACCGTCCGGGAGTACGTCACGGCGGAGCAGCTGCGTCGGCTGCCGTTCGCGCTGGACGACCGGGGTGGGGTCACCGCGCGCCGGGCGGCCGCCTGGGACGACGCCGCCCGGGTGGTGGTCGAGGCGATCGACGCGGGCGCACGGTCCCTCGCGTTCGCCACCATCGGCGACCCCAACGTCTACTCCACCTTCGGTTACCTGGCTCAGAGCGTCCGCGCGCTGCGCCCGGCGGTGCGGGTGGCGACAGTGCCCGGCGTCACCGCCATGCAGGAGTTGGCGGCGCGCAGCGGCACCCCGCTCTGCGAGGGACGGGAACCACTCACCCTGCTGCCGGCCACCGCGGGCCTGGCGCTCTTCGCCGACGCCCTCGCCGGGCCGGGCACCGTGGTCGCCTACAAGGGCTGGCGGCGGCACCCGGAACTGCTCGCCGAGCTGCGCCGGCAGGGCCGCCTCGCCGACGCCGTGCTCGGACGCAGCCTGGGGCTCCCCGGTGAACGCATCGGGCCGGTCGACGACACCGAGCACGACCTGCCGTACCTGTCGACGCTGCTGGTTCCGGCCCGCCGCGAGCACCGAGGAGGAAAGCTGTGACCAGCGACGGCACCGTGTGGTTCGTCGGAGCCGGTCCGGGGGCGGCGGACCTGCTGACCCTGCGGGCCGCCCGGGTCATCGCCGAGGCGGACATCGTGATCTGGGCGGCCAGCCTGGTGCACGCCGACGTACTCGACCACGCCCGACCCGGCGCGGAGATCGTCGACTCGTCGCAGCTGCCCATCGAGGGTGTGCTGCCGCTCTACCGGCGTGCCGCCGAGCAGGGGCTGAGAGTGGCCCGGATCCACTCCGGAGACCCGGCGCTGTGGGGCGCGGTGCAGGAGCAACTGGACCTGTGCCGGGCGCTCGACCTGGCCGTCGAGATCGTGCCCGGTGTGTCCTCGTTCACCGCCGTCGCGGCGATCATCGGACGGGAGCTGACCGTGCCCGAGGTGGCCCAGTCGGTCATCCTCACCCGCCTCGAAGGCGGCAAGACCCCGATGCCGCCCGGCGAGCGGGTCCGGGACTTCGCCCGGCACGGCACCACGATGGCGCTGTTCCTCTCCGCCGCCCGCTCCGGGCAGGTGCAGGCCGAGCTGTTGGCCGGCGGCTACCCCGACGACACCCCGGCCGTGGTGGCGTACCAGGCGACCTGGCCCGACGAACTGGTGGTGCGCTGCACGGTCGGCACCCTGGAGGCGACGGTCAAGCAGCACAGGCTGTGGAAGCACACCCTGTTCCTGGTCGGCCCGGCCCTCGCCGCCGAGGGCACCCGCTCGCACCTCTACCACCCCGGGCACTTCCACACCTTCCGCCGGGCCGAGCCGGCCGCCCGCGCCGAGCTTCGCCGTCAGGCCGGCGCCCGCACCGGGGGGACAGCCACACCGGGGCACACACCATGACGTACGCGGAGCCACCGCTGCGCGAGCCGGACCTGCCGCGTACCGCGAAGGTCTGGCCCACCGCGCTGCGCACCGGCTGGACCACCGGCGCGTGCGCGACGGCGGCGGCCAAGGCAGCGGTCACCGCGCTGGTCACCGGCACCACCCAGCAGGAGGTGGAGATCGGGCTGCCCGCCGGACGCCGGGTGCGCTTCCCGGTGGAGCGCTGCGAGGTGACCGGCACCCCACCGGTGCGCGCCGAAGCGGTCGTGGTCAAGGACGCCGGGGACGACCCGGACGTCACCCACGGAGCCGAGCTGACCGCCACGGTGAACTGGACCGACGTGCCCGGCCTGCGGCTGGCCGGTGGTGCCGGCGTCGGCACGGTCACCAAACCCGGCCTCGGGCTGGCGGTCGGCGGCCCGGCGATCAACGACACCCCCCGCCGGATGATCGGCGAGGCGGTGGCCGAGGTGGTCGACCTCGGCGAGGTCGGGGTCCGGGTGGTGATCAGCGTGCCCCGAGGCGAGATCATGGCCCGCAAGACCACCAACCGTCGGCTCGGCATCCTCGGCGGCATCTCGATCCTCGGCACCACCGGGATCGTCCGTCCCTTCTCCACCGCGTCGTGGCGCGCCAGCGTCGTGCAGGCCGTGCACGTGATGGCCGCCCAGGGCGAGCCGACAGTGGTGCTCTGCACCGGAGGGCGCACCGAGCGGGCCGCCCGTGCGCTCCTGCCGGACCTGCCCGAGGTGTGCTTCGTCGAGGTCGGCGACTTCACCGGGGCCGCGGTGACCGCCGCCGTCGAGGACGCGATGACCGGGGTGGTCTTCGTCGGCATGGCCGGCAAGCTCGCCAAACTCGCGGCCGGCATCCTGATGACCCACTACACCCGCTCCAAGGTCGACCTGTCCCTGCTCGGCGCGGTGACCGCCGAGGCTGGAGGCGACCCGGCGCTCGTCGCCGCCGTGACCGAGGCGAACACCGGGCGGCACGCGTACGAGCTGTGGGAGGCCGCCGGGCTGCTCGCCCCGGCCGGCGACCTGCTCTGCCAGCGGGTCCGCCAGGTGCTGCGGCGCTTCGCCGGGCCGACGGTCACAGTGGACGTGGCGATGGTCGACTTCGCCGGAGCGCACGTCGTCGCCTCGTCCGGCCGGTGGCCCCGATGACGCGAATCGCCTCGGTGACGCCGGTGGCCCCGGTGACCGCCGTGACTGTGGTCGGTCTGGACGCGGCGGGCGCACCGCCGCACCCCGCACTCGCACCGGTGCTGGCCACCGCCGGACTGGTGGTCGGGGCCGCCCGGCACCTGGCCGCGGTGCCCGTACCGGCCGGCGCGGACACCATCACCCTCGGGCCACTCGCCCCCGCACTGCGCCGCCTCGCAGCGGCCGTCGATGCCGGAGTGCCGGCCGTGGTGCTGGCCAGCGGCGATCCCGGCCTGTTCGGCATCGTCCGGCGGCTGCGCGCGGCCGGGCTGCCGCTGCGGGTGGTGCCGGCAGTGTCCAGTGTGGCCGCCGCGTTCGCCAGCGCCGGACTGCCCTGGGACGGCGCCGCAGTGGTCACCGCGCACGGGCGCGACCCCCGAGCCGCAGTGAACGCCTGCCGGGCGCTGCCACTGGTCGCGGTGCTCACCGCGCCCGGCGCCGGCGCGGCCGAACTGGGCGCCGGCCTGATCGGCTGGTCGCGCCGCCTGCTGGTCGCCGAGCACCTGGGCACCGCCGCCGAACGGATCCGCGCGGTGACTCCCGAACAGGCCGCCGCCGAGACCTGGGCCGACCCGCACGTCCTGCTCAGCCTCGCCGACCCCGTACCGGCCGGTCTCGCGCCCGCCGACGCCGTACGGGTCGGGTCTGCGGACGCCCCGCCCGCCGACGCCGTTCCCAGCAGGGGCGCGACCGGCGGCATGCGCGCCGACAACCAGCCCGCCGCCGCGCCGATCGGAGGCTGGGCGCTGCCGGAGACCCGGTACGCCCACCGCGACTCCATGATCACAAAATCGGAGGTGCGCGCCCTCGTCGTCGCCCGGCTGCGCCCCCGACTGGGCCGGCTGATCTGGGACATCGGGGCGGGCAGCGGCTCGGTCGGCATCGAGTGCGCGCTGCTCGGCGCGGCCGTGGTCGCCGTCGAACAGGACCCCGAGGCCGGTGCCACCATCCAGGCCAATGCCGCCGCCCACGCCGTGCACGTCCGGTTGGTCACCGGACGTGCCCCGGCGGCGCTGGCCGACCTCCCCGAACCCGACGCGGTCTTCGTCGGCGGTGGCGGCGTCGACGTCCTCACCGCCGTGGTGGCCCGCCAACCCGAGCGGGTGGTGCTCACCCTGGCCGCACTGGACCGGGTCGCACCGGCCGTGGGTCTGCTGCGCGCCGCCGGCTACACGGTCGAGGGCAGCCAGCTCTCCGCCGCCCGCCTCGCCGACCTGCCCGGCGGGTCGATCCGCCTCGCGGCCACCAACCCGGTGGTCGTCCTCACCGGGGAGCGCCCGTGACCGACCAGAACCCGCCCGCCCGGATCGGCCTGGTGGCGGCCACCGCCGCCGGCCGCCGGCACGCCGACACCCTGACCGCCGCCTGGCCGCACGCCCGGCTGATCGAGGCGCAGACCGTCGCCGACGCGCTACGGACCGCCTGGGCCGGGTGTGACGCGGTCATCGCGTTCCTGGCCACCGGGGCGGTGGTGCGCATCGTCGCGCCGCTGCTCGACGACAAGCGCACCGACCCGGCGGTGGTGGTCGTCGACGAGGCGGCCCGGCACGCCGTGGCGCTGCTCGGTGGGCACGCCGGCGGGGGCAACGCGCTCGCCGAGCAGGTCGCCGGCCTGCTGGACGCCCGACCGGTGATCACCACCGCCACCGACGCGGTCGACCTGCCAGGGCTGGACACCCTCGGCTGGCCCGTCCAGGGCGCTGTCGCCGCGGTGTCCCGGGCCATCCTGGACGGCGAGCCGGTCCGGCTGATCGCCGACACCGACTGGCCGCTGCCCGCCCTGCCCCCGAACGTGCGCGCCGCTGACGAGGACCCGACGGACGACGGGTACCGGCTGCTGGTCACCGACCGGGTGGTGCCACCCGACGAGCGGACCGCCGTGCTGCGGCCGCCGTCGCTGGTAGTCGGCGTGGGCGCGAGCCGGGGCGTACCCGCCGCCGAGGTGGCGGAGCTGCTGCACCGGGTGCTGGCCGAGGTCGGCCTCGACCCGGCAAGCCTGCGCTGCGTGGCCACCGCCGACATCAAGGCCGACGAGGCGGGCATCCGCAGCACCGTCGACGCGCTCGGCGTACCCCTGGTGACCTGGTCGGCGACGCGGCTGGCGGCGGTCGACGTGCCGCACCCCAGCGAGGTGGTCCGCGCCGCGGTCGGCACGCCGAGCGTTGCGGAGGCCGCGGCCCTGCTCGGCCCGGACGGCCGGGCCGACGACGCGACGCTGCTGGTGGGGAAGACCGCGACGGCGATGGCCACCGTGGCGGTGGCCCGGCACGCTCCACGCGGCCGGCTGGCCGTCGTCGGCCTCGGGCCGGGCGCCGCCGACCTGCGCACCCCCCGCGCGGTGGCCGAGCTACGTCGCGCCGCCGTGGTGGTCGGCCTCGACCAGTACCTGGACCAGGTCCGCGACGTGCTCCGCCCCGGCACCCGGGTGCTCTCCAGCGGGCTGGGCGCGGAGGAGGCGCGGGCGCGCGCCGCCGTCGCCGAGGCCGCCGCCGGCCGGGCGGTCGCGCTGATCGGCTCCGGCGACGCCGGGGTGTACGCGATGGCCAGCCCCGCCCTGGAGTACGCCGATGAGCGCATCGACGTGGTGGGCGTTCCCGGTGTCACCGCCGCCCTCGCGGCCGGGGCGCTGCTCGGCGCGCCGCTCGGCCACGACCACGCCTACCTGAGCCTGTCCGATCTGCACACCCCGTGGGACGTCATCGAACGGCGGGTGACCGCCGCCGCCGAGGGTGACTTCGTGACCCTCTTCTACAACCCGCGCAGCCGGGCGCGCGACTGGCAACTCGGCAAGGCGCTCGGCATCCTCGCCGCGCACCGGTCACCGGACACCCCGGTGGGCGTGGTGCGCAACGCCAGCCGCCCCGGCGAACAGGTGCACCTCGCGACCCTCGCCACGCTCGACCCGGCCATCGTCGACATGTACAGCGTCGTGGTCGTCGGCAGCAGCGACACCCGGCTGGTCGCCGGCCGGATGGTCACACCCCGGGGGTACCGGTGGCGCTCGTGACGATCGACGCCTGCCAGGGCTGCGGCGCCTGCCTGCTCACCTGCCCCACACACGCGATCCGACCGGTCGCCGGTGGCCTCACCGTCCGCGCCGACCGGTGCACCGGCTGCCTGGAGTGCCTGGAGATCTGCCCTGTCGACGCGATCCGCGTCGTCGAGCCCAACCTTGCTGAAGGAGCCCGATGAGCCGGGTGGTGCACCCCATCGAGGCCGAGTCGTACCGCATCCTGCGCGAGCGCGTCGACCTGTCGCACCTGCCGCGGCTGAGCCGCGCGGTGACCGAGCGGGTGGTACACGCCAGCGCCGACCTCGCGTACGTCGACGACCTCGTGTGCGACGAGGCCGCCCTGGAAGCGGGGCTGACGGCCCTGCGCGCCGGCGCGCCCGTGGTCACCGACGTGGCGATGGTCGCCGCCGGCATCACCCGCGCCGGCCTGGAACTGGTCTGCCCGGTCGCCGAGCCGGCCGCCGCCGCGCTGGGCCGCTCGGCCGGGATCACCCGATCGGCGGCGGCCGTCCGGATCGCCCTGGAACGGGTCGGGACCGGAGCGGTCTGGGTGGTCGGCTGCGCGCCCACCGCGCTCGTCGAACTGCTCAGCCTGGACGCCGCACCGGCGCTCGTCGTCGGCCTGCCGGTCGGCTTCGTGGGCGCCGCCGAGTCGAAGGCGGCGCTGCGGGCCAGCGGCCTGCCCGCCGTGTCCAACGTGGGGGAGAAGGGTGGCTCGGCGGTCGCCGCCGCCGCCCTCAACGCCCTGCTCTACGTCGAGGAGAAGTCATGACCGGGTTGGTCATCGTCGGGCACGGTACGCGCAGCGCGGCCGGGGTCGAGCAGTTCGCCGCTCTCGTCGAGCGGGTCCGCGGTCGCGGGGACATCGACGACGTCGAGGGCGGCTTCATCGAGCTGTCCCGCCCACCGCTGACCGACGCCGTCGGCGCTCTCGTCGCCCAGGGGCACCGCGCGCTGGTGGCGCTGCCGCTGGTGCTCACCGGCGCCGGTCACGGCAAGGGCGACATCCCCGCCGCCATGGCCCGGGAGCAGCAGCGCCACCCCGGGCTGAGCTACCGCTACGGCCGCCCGCTCGGCCCCCACCCGCTGCTGCACGACGCCCTCGAACAGCGCATCGACGCCGCACTGGCCGGCACCGACCGGGCCGGCACGGAGCCAGCTGGTGCCGACCGGGGCGGCACGTGGGTGGCCTTGATCGGGCGGGGGTCCACCGACCCGGACGCCAACGCCGAGGTCGCCAAGGTCGCCCGGCTGCTCTGGGAGGGACGCGGCTACGCGGGCGTCGAGCCGGGGTTCATCTCCCTGGCGCAGCCGTCGGTGCCGGCCGTGCTGGAGCGGCTGCGCCGCCTCGGCGCGCGGCGGATCGTGGTGGCACCGTACTTCCTGTTCGCCGGGGTGCTGCCGGACCGGATCGTCGCCCAGTCGGCGGAGTTCGCCGCCGCCCACCCCGACCTGGACGTCCGCGTCGCCGAGGTGATCGGCGACTGTGACGCCCTCGCCGACCTCGTCCTGGAACGGTACGCCGAGGCGCTGGGCGGGGACATCCGGATGAACTGCGACACCTGCGCGTACCGGGTGTTGATGCCCGGCTTCGCGGACAAGGTGGGTCGCCCGCAACGCCCGCACGACCACCCCGACGACCCGGTCGGCCACCACCATCACCATCACGGGCACGACCACCACGGGCACGCACACCACGACCCTGGCTCGGTCGCCGTGGTCGGTGGCGGGCCGGGGCCCGACGACCTGATCACGGTACGCGGAAAGGCCCTCCTCGACGCCGCGGACGTCGTCGTGGTCGACCGGTTGGCCCCGCAGGGGCTGCTCGCCGGACTGCACCCCGACGTGCTGGTGGTCGACGCCGCCAAGGTGCCCCGTGGCCCGTCGATGGCCCAGGAGGCAATCAACGCGGCCCTGGTGTCGCACGCCCGCGCCGGTCGGCGGGTGGTCCGGCTCAAGGGCGGCGACCCGTACGTCTTCGGGCGCGGCCACGAGGAGGTGCGGGCCTGCGTGGCGGCCGGCGTCCCGGTGACCGTGGTCCCCGGGGTGAGCAGCGCGCTCGCCGCGCCGGCCCTCGCCGGCGTGCCGGTGACGCACCGCGGCGTGGCGCACGACGTCACCGTCGTGTCCGGACACCTGCCGCCCGGGCACCCCGACTCGCTTGTCGACTGGGCGGCGCTGGCTCGCGCCCGGGGCACCGTCGTGTTGCTGATGGCCGTCGACACCATCGCCAAGATCGCGTCGGTGCTGATCGAGCACGGCCGTGCCCCGGAGACTCCGGTGCTCGCCGTGCAGGACGCCGGGCAGGCCGACCAGCGGTCGGTACCCGCCCGGCTGGACGAGATCGGCGCGGTCGCCGCCCGCGAGGACATTCGTCCGCCCGCCGTCTTCGTCCTCGGCCCGGTGGTAGGCCTCACCACCACCGGGCCGACGGGATGACGACTACTCGCTGCGGGCGGTCTCCGGACCGGTGATGCGTTCCAGCAGCGGCAGGGTGGAGGCGATGACACCGAGGCAGGCTGCCAACCCGACGACGACGATCACGTAGAAGCGTGGCTCCGGCGCGATCAGCGTGTAGCCCATCTGCGCCCGCAGGAACAGATGCGCGGCGAGCAGGCCCATCCCGATGGCGACGGCGGCGACGGCCAGCATCGGTACGGCGCTCTCCAACGCCACCACCCGACGCAGGACCCGCACCGGCGCGCCGCTGAGGCGCAGCAGGCTGAACGGGCGTCGGCGTTCGGTGAGCCCGCCGATGACGCTGACCGCCAGGCTGCACCCACCGAGCGCGAGGCTGGCGATGATGATGACGTTGGCCAGTTGCTCCCAGCCGCGCAGCGTGTTGGCGAACTCCGACTCGAAGTCACCGGGCACGTTCGGCGCCACCCGGAAGGCCGGCAGGGCGGTCTCGAGCACGGTGCGCGAGCGCTCGATGGTGGCGGCGGAACCGTCCGTGTCGACGACGATCGACATCACCGGTAGCTGTTGGAGTTCGCCGAGTGGAACCGATGCGGCGGGCCAGACCCTGGTGGACGACGCCGACTCCCGGAAGGGGATGAGACCCGTCGCTACCTCGGCGACGGTGGCGCCCTCGGCGCACCGGCCGTACGCGTTCGGGATCTCGGCGCATGCGATCAGGCCGGGCTCGCTGGCGCTCATCCAGTCCGGGTTCTCGCGCACCGCGAACGCGGACCGCACGCCGGTGATCGAGCGTAGGTCGGTGAAGAGCGAGTCAGGCGTTGCCGGTGCATCCTCAGGAAGGTAGAGCGACACCTGTCCCGCCTCGGTCGAGCCGACCGGTGCCGGGCCGCGGTTGGTGACGATCGTGGTGATCACGCCGACGGCCACGCTCGTCACGAAGAGCGCGAGCATGATGCCGCTGATCGCCCGGAAACCGGCCTTCGGGTTGTCAGCGAGGCGTCGCGCGGCGATGAGGGTGGCGGGGCGGTTGGCGTACCGGGCCATGATCCGGGCGCCGACCATCGTCAGCCACGGGCCGGCGAGGATCAGGCCGGCCATGATGAGCAGCAGGCCGGGAAGGAACACCGCGGCCTGGCCATCGGATGTCGGGGGCCGGAACCCGATGGCGAAGAACAGCACGGCGACACCGAGCAGGATCGGGATCAGCCGGTACGCCCGCGGGGCGCGGGGAGTGACCCGGCGGGTCACGCCCAGCGGCGAGATCCGTACCCGGCGCAGCGAGACCTGGGCCGCCACCGCCGCGCCGGCCGGAACGCCGAGCGCCACCAGCAGGGCGTCCAGCACCCCCAGCGACATGTCGCTGGGGAAGAACGGCATGCCCGTGAACGGGATGCCCGCCATCGGGCCGCGGAAGGCGTAGAACAGGCCGAAGCCGACGGCGGTGCCGATGACGGCCGCGGTAGTCGCCTCCACCGCCGCGACCACCGAGATCTGCTTCGGGGTGGCGCCGACCAGGCGCATCGCGGCGAAGCGCTGCTCGCGGCGGGCAGCGTTGAGCCGGGTGGCGGTGCCGACGAAGATCAGCAACGGGAACAGCAGCCCGCCGGCGATCACGCTCAGGATGAGGTTCACCGTCGTCTCGGGCAGCGCGGGAGTGTCGCCGACGGTGGTGAGCTGCTTGGCGGAGGGCAATCTGGCCACCTCGTCGGGGGTGCCGCCCCGGATGACGAGCATGGTGTCCGGTGAGGTCAATCCGGCCGGACCGACGGTGCCGATGTCGCGCCCCGGGTAACGGTCAGCCAGTTGGTCGGCGGGGTGGGCGGCCAGCAGCTTCCGCAACGCGGGCGAGGCGTAGTACTCCCCGGGCCCCGGCGTGCTCGGGACGCCGGTCGGGGTGGGCGCGTCCGGGCCGGTCGCGGCGACGTCGATCAGAATGATCTGCTTGCCGTGGAAGTAGTCCTCGCGCGTCGACCACCACAGGGGATCGGCGTCGCCGCCCGTCGAGGCGTTGGGATAGACCGATGCGTACCGGGTGAGCTGGGCGTTGACCGCGTTGACCCCGGCGAGGGTGGTCAGCAGCAGCCCACTGCCGATGGCGACGGCGACGGCGATGACGATCAGGCGGGTGAGCGCCTCCCGGCCGCCGGCCAGGGCGAGGCGGAGCCCGAAGCGGATCATGAGGCGATCCGGTCCGGCGCGTTCACGCGCCCGTCGCGGACCATGACCTCACGGTCGGCGTACGCGGCGATCCGGGGCTCGTGGGTCACCAGGATGACGGTGGTGCCCTGCTCGCGGGCGGCGCCGACCAGCAGGTCCATCACCTGCTCGCCGGTGAGCGAGTCGAGCGCGCCGGTCGGCTCGTCGGCGAAGAGCACCTGCGGCTCGGCGACCAGGCCGCGAGCCAGGGCGACCCGTTGCGCCTGTCCGCCGGAGAGCTCACCCGAGCGCCGCTGCTCCAGGCCGTCGAGGCCGAGGCGCGAGAACCAGGCACTGGCCTTCGGCAGCGCCCGCTTCCGGTGTACGCCGCTGAGCAGCAGCGGCAGCGCGACGTTCTCCACAGCGGTCAGCTCGGGGACGAGTTGACCGAACTGGAACACGAAACCGAACCGGTCCCGGCGCAGGCTGCTGCGCTCGGTCTCGGCCATGGCGTGCACCCGGGCCCCGTCGAAGAGGATCTCGCCGGAGTCGGGCACCAGGATGCCGGCCAGGCAGTGCAACAGGGTGGATTTGCCCGAGCCGCTGGGGCCCATGACAGCGAGGATCTCGCCCGCCTCCACCGCGACGCTGGCGCCGCGCAGGGCGGGCGTCTGGCCGAAGGAGAACTCGACGTTGCGGGCTTCGATCACGACGCTCACGGCCGCACCTCTTTCCGTAGGGCGTCCAGCCGGGCGCCGGTCATCTCGATCCACCGGAGGTCCGCCTCCAGGTGGTAGAGACCGTGGTCGGCGAGCAGCGCGTCGACCAGGCTGCCGGCGCGCTTGATCTCGGTGAGCTCACGCATCCGGTGCAGGTGCGCGCTGCGCTGGGTGTCGAGGTATTCGGCGGCCGGCCGGTCGAGCATCAGCGCGAGCACGACCTTGGCGAACAGCACCGTCTGCAGGTGCGGCTCCGGGTCGACAGGTTGGGTGAGCCACTGCTCGACCTCTGTCGCGCCGACGTCGGTGATGACGTAGCGCTTGCGGTCGGGGCCGGAGCCGGGGGCGACGTCGCTGATCACCACCTTGCCGTCGCGGGCCAGTCGGCTGAGGGTGGAGTAGACCTGGCCGAACGGCAGTGGCTTGCCCCGGCCGAAGAAGGCGTCGTAGTCGCGCTTCAGGTCGTATCCGTGGCTGGGCTCGCGTTCGAGGAGTCCGAGGAGGGTCAGTGGCACACTCATGCCGAGGAGACTACACCGAGGGTATACCTCGCGTGTATACCCTCGGTGCTTTCGTGGGGAACGCCTGGTCCAGGCGTTGCTGGGGATGGAGTCGGGCGCGGCGTGGCCGGTGTGCGGTCAGCCGATCAGGGTGCGGGCCAGGGCGTAGCCGGCGGTTGCCGCGGCGAGCCCGGCGGCCACGCTGCCGAGCACGTTGGCCAGCGCGAGGAGTCGATGACCGCCAGCGTTCAGCCGCAGCGTCTCGTAGCTGAAGGTGGAGTAGGTGGTCAGCGCGCCGCAGAACCCGGTGCCGAGCAACGCGCTGACCGCCGGACCGGCCGGCCACCCGACCAGGACGCCGAGCAGCAGCGACCCGGCCACGTTGACGAGCAGCGTCCCCCAGGGGAACGCCGAGCCGTGCCGGGACTGCACGGCTCGGTCGGTGAGGTAGCGCAGCGGCGCGCCGATCGCCGCGCCCAGTGCGATGAGCAGCACGGTCATCGGGCCACCCGACGCAGCAGCCCGGCGGTGACGGCGTCGCCCAAGGCGACCGCGACGAGCGCCCCGAGCACCGTCGCGGCGAGATACGCCAGCGCGGTGCCCGGGGCGCCCGCGACGATCGCCTGCTGGACGTCGACCGCGTACGTGGAGAAGGTGGTGAACCCGCCGAGCACCCCGACTCCGAGGAACGGTCGAGCCAGTGGGTGCCCACCGTCGAGGTGCCCGAGCACCGCCATCAGCACGCCGATCAGCAGGCAGCCGGCCGTGTTGATGGTGAACGTGGCCCACGGGAAGCTCGTCGGCGCGTGCGGAACGGCGTGTTGCAGGCCGGCCCGGGCGAGCGCGCCGAGCACCCCGCCGGCCGCGATCACGGCGAGAATCGTCGCGGGGCGCGCGGTCAGCTCGCGGCGGTCGGCGGGGACGCGCAGGTCGACGTCGGGATCGGTACGCGGCTCGAACGGCTCTGGCACGGCTCCTCAGCGTAGTGGGGCGACGTCGGCGTCAGCGCACTGCTGGCGAGGGCGGCGTCAGCGCCCTGCTGCGACGGCGGGCGTCAGCGGACTGCCGGCGACGGCGGCGTCAGCGTCCTGCCGGCGGGCGTCAGCGCACCGCCGCGACGACGGCGTCGGGGCCACCTCGCCAGACCGTGCCGACCTCGCTGAAGCCCGCCGCGGTGAGCGCGGCCAGGTGCCAGGAGACCGGCGGGTTCCAGTCGGGGCTGTGCCCGGTCGGGTAGATGGCGTGTCGTTGGGCGACCAGCGGGGCGAGCGCCGGGTCGGCGCCGGCCCGCTCCCACCAGTCCGACCAGGACAGCATCGAACCGGCGGCGTACCGGGCGTTGCGCCGGTCCCGGGCCCGGTCCATCAGCCGCTTGGTCAGCTCCGGCAGGGTGTCGTCGGGCATGTGGTCGGCGTTGACGAAGACGCCGCCCGGTCGCAGCACGTCGCGCAGTTCGGCGTAGAGCTGCTTCAGCCGGTCGGCCGGCAGCCAGTGCAGGGCGGTTGCGGTGAGTACGGCGTCGTACTCCTGGTGCGGGAGCGTGGAGCGCCACTCGGGGGTGCCGAGGTCGGCCGTGACGATGGTGGCCCGGTCGGCCAGCGAGGCGGCGGCGATGGCGAGCAGCGCCGGGTCGAGGTCGACCACTGTCGTCTCGGCGGCGGGGAAGCGAGCGAGGGTCCGCAGCGAGATGGTGCCGGTGCCGCCGGCCAGGTCGAGCACGCGCGGCGGTCGGCCGTCGAGGACCGCCTCGACGGTGTCGAGCATGGCGGTGAACCGGTGCTCACGGTCCGGCATGAACGCTTCCTGCTGGCGGTCCCAGCTTTCCTGCCAGGCCCACGGATCCACGATGTAAGGACTCATGGCGATCAGGCTAGTTACGGCACGAGCCGGTTGTCCAGACCTTGTTGCACATTCTTTGCAATTGCTAGAAGATGGCAGGGCGATGATCAGAGTGACGCCGGGTCGGGCACCCGCCCGGCCCGGCGTCCTCCTCCCGGCGAGGTCAGGCCGGGGCGTCGATCAGGCTCGCCTCGGCCCGAGCCGGCTCGTCGCGGCGGGCCAGGCGCAGCGCGCCGAGGAGTACGCCCAGACCGATGAGGGTGAGTGCGGCGCCGGCCCAGATCGGTGAGGTGTAGCCGAGTCCGGCAGCGATGGTCACCCCGCCGATCCACGCGCCCAATGCGTTGCCGAGGTTGAACGCGGCGATGTTCGCCCCGGACGCCAGGGTCGGCGCCTGGCGGGCGTACCGCATGATCCGCATTTGCAGCGGCGGCACGGTGGCGAAGCCGAACCCGCCCATCAGCACCAGCGCGACGATGGTCAGCACCGGGTTCGTGGCGGTCAGCGCGAAGCCGACGAGCACCACGGTGAGCACCGCCAGGACGGTGACCAGCGTGCGCGACAGTGACCTGTCCGCCGCCCGGCCGCCGAGCAGGTTGCCAGCGAAGAGTCCCACGCCGAAGAGGACGAGCAGCCACGGCACCGTGCTGGTGGCGAAGCCGCTGACCTCGGTGAGCGTGTAGGCGATGTAGGTGAACGCGCCGAACATCCCACCGAAGCCCAGGACGGTGATCACCAGGGAGAGCCAGACCTGCGGGTGGGTGAAGGCGCGCAACTCGCCGCGCAGCCCGCCGGCCGGGCGATCGGCGTTGGCGGTGGCGCCCGCTGGGATGAGCAGGGCCAGCCCGATCAGGGCGACCACCCCGATGGCGGTGATCGCCCAGAACGTCGACCGCCAGCCGAAGTGCTGCCCGAGGAAGGTGCCGAACGGCACGCCGAGCACGTTGGCGATGGTCAGGCCGGCGAACATCATGGCGATGGCGCCCGCCCGTCGAGCCGGTGCGACCAGGCCCGCGGCGACCACCGCGCCGATGCCGAAGAACGCGCCGTGACAGAGCGCGGCGACGATCCGGCCGGCCATCATCACGGCGTAGTCGCCGGCGACGGCGGAGAGCAGGTTGCCGATGATGAAGAGCACCATCAGGCCCAGCAGCACCGGTTTGCGCGGCAGCCGGGTGACCGCCGCGGTGAGGGCGACCCCGCCGACGGCCACGCTGAGCGCGTAGCCGGAGATCAGCCAGCCGGCCACCGGCTCGGTGACCGCGAAGTCGACGGCCACCTCGGGCAACAGCCCCATGATCACGAATTCGGTGAGGCCGATGCCGAAGGCGCCGATGGCCAATGCGATCAGGCCGGGTGGCAGGGACTTTGGGCGTACGGACATGGTCTTCCCATCGGGAGAGGTCAGATATGCGGCGCATGCAACTACGCGCGCCAGCAACGAAATACTTGCACGCGCTTTATATCGGCGCAAGCGTGGTAGCCTGGGGTCCGTTCGGATCACACGGAGGAGGCCGGCATGGGCATCGCCGACGACGCGGTCGAGATCCGCGCCCAGGGCTGGCGCACCCTCGCCGCCCTGCACGGGCTGATCGAGACGTCCCTGGAGCGGGCCCTACAGGCCGGCCACGACCTCTCCGTCGTCGAATACACGGTGCTCGACGCGCTCTCCCGCCAGGACGGCTGGCACATGCGGATGAGCCAGCTCGCCCGCGCCGCCGCGCTCTCCGGCAGCGCCACCACCCGGCTGGTCACCCGCCTCGAACAGCGGGGGCTGCTCACCCGCATCCTCTGCGCCGACGACCGGCGTGGCATCTACACCGAGCTCACCCCGGCCGGCTCCGAGCTGCTCGCCCAGACCCGACCGACCCACGACCGGGTGCTCACCGACGCGCTCGGCCAGGCGGCGGCCACCCCCGAGCTGGCGCCGCTGGTCGACGCCCTGCACCGGCTGCCGGCCACCCGCTGACCGCGCCGCCGGCCCGGGCGACAGCGGGCGTACGGTACCCGCAGCCCCACCGGGACCGCCGCGCCAAGGAGGCAGCCGATGCAGGACCGCACCCCTCGTCCGGAGGAGCTGGAGCCGATCGAGCGCGCCGGCATCGACGAGCTGCGCGCCCTGCAACGTGACCGACTGCGCTGGTCGTTGCGGCACGCGTACGACAACGTGCCGCACTACCGACAGGCGTTCGACGCGGCCGGGGTGCACCCCGACGACTGCCGGGATCTCGACGACCTGGCGCGCTTCCCGTTCACCGGCAAGGCGGAGCTGCGGGAGAACTACCCGTTCGGCATGTTCGCCGTACCCCGGGAGCGGGTCGCCCGCCTGCACGCCTCCTCCGGCACCACCGGTCAGCCGACCGTGGTCGGCTACACCCGCGACGACCTGCGCACCTGGGCGCGGCTGATGGCCCGCTCGATCCGCGCCTCCGGCGGACGCCCCGGCGACCGGGTGCACGTCGCGTACGGTTACGGGCTCTTCACCGGAGGCCTGGGCGCACACTACGGGGCCGAGGAGCTGGGCTGCACGGTCATCCCGGTCTCCGGGGGCATGACCGAGCGTCAGGTCATGCTGATCCGCGACTTCGAACCCGAGGTCATCATGGTCACGCCCAGCTACCTGCTGGCCATCGTCGACGAGATGCGCCGCCAGGGCATCGACCCGCGGGCCACCTCACTGCAAGTGGGCATCTTCGGCGCCGAGCCGTGGACGGAGGACATGCGCCGCGAGATCGAGCAGCAGTTGGACATCCACGCCGTCGACATCTACGGCCTCTCCGAGGTGATGGGCCCCGGCGTGGCGACCGAGTGCGTCGAGACCAAGGACGGGCTGCACCTCTGGGAGGACCACTTCTACCCGGAGATCATCGACCCGGTCACCGGGGCCGTGCTGCCCGACGGCGAGCGGGGTGAGCTGGTGTTGACCTCCCTGACCAAGGAGGCGATGCCGGTCGTGCGCTACCGCACCCGCGACCTGACCCGGCTGCTGCCGGGCACCGCCCGCCCGATGCGCCGGATCGAGAAGATCACCGGCCGCACCGACGACATGATGATCCTGCGCGGGGTGAACATCTTCCCCACCCAGATCGAGGAACTGATCCTGCGCACCCCACAGCTCTCGCCGCACTTCCAGTGTGTCCTCGATCGGCACGGCCGGCTGGACACCCTCACCGTGCGGGTGGAGCGGCGAGCCGACGTCGGCGTGGACGCCGCCGAGCGGGCCGGCGACACGCTGGTTCAGCTGGTGAAGAACACCATCGGCGTGAGCGTGGCGGTCGACGTCCTCGCCCCCGACACGGTGGAACGGTCGATGGGCAAGATGCGCCGCATCGTCGACCAGCGACCGTCCGCCTGACCGCTGCCCGACCTACCGGATCGGAAGCTGTGGGCGGCTCGCCCTACGCCCGGCTGGTGGACACCATGACGTACGGCCACCTGGGCCGCTCAGGTCTGCTGGTCAGCCGGATCGGCCTCGGCACCATGAACATCGGGTACACGGTGGACGAGGCGACCAGTTTCGCGGTCATGGACGCCGCCGTCGGCAACGCGTAGAGGCGCACCGCGGCCAGCTCGCGGCCTACGAAGGGCTGTGCCGGGAGTTGGGCGCACAGCCGGCGGCGGTGGCCGTGGCCTGGCTGCTGCGCAACCCGGTCGTCTGCACCACGATCGTCGGCGCGTCGATGATCGACGAACTGCGATCGGATCTCGACGCGTTGTCCGTGCGGCTCGACGACGAGGTCATGGAACGAGTCGACCAGATCTGGCCCGGGCCGGGAGAAGCCCCACAGTCCTACGCCTGGTGAGCCGATGGCCCGTCGGTGACGCCGAAGGGCAGCAAGCGGGCCCCGGGCGTGGCCGTGGTCGGCATAGGATCCTGCCCATGCGCGTGCTGGTGGTCTCCGCCCCGCTCGTCGGGCACGTCTTCCCGCTGGTGCCGCTCGCGGTCGCCCTCCGCGACGCCGGCCACGACGTGCTGGTGGCCACCGGCGGCGGAGCTCTGGCCGCCGCCGAGGCGGGTCTGCCGGTGCACGACGTCGCGCCGGGCTTCGAGTTCGGCCGGATCGCGCTGCGGGTCCTTCCCCGCCATCCGCTGATCGCGCGTGCGGAGCTGGCCGGCACCGCCGGCACCCGGGGCGCCGGCCTGCTGTTCGGCGCGCTCAACGACCAGCTCACCGACCCGGTGGTCGCGCTGGCCACCCGGTGGCGGCCGGATCTGGTGCTGTACGAGCCGTTCGCGGTCGCCGGTGCGGTGGCCGCCGCGCGGCTCGACGTGCCGGCCGTACGCCAGGAGAACGCCCTCTTCGACGGCCGGGACCTGGTTCGCGCCACCGTCGCCCGACTCGGCGCGGCGCTGCGCCGCCACGGCGTCACCGAGCTGCCCGCGCCGGCCGCCGCCCTCGCCGTGGCCCCACCCAGCGTTGCCACGCAGGGCGGCTGGCCGATGCGCTACACGTCCTACGTGGGCGGCGGGGAGCTGCCGGCCTGGCTGCGCGAGCCGGGTGAGCGCCCCCGCATCCTGGTCACCCGCAGCACCCTCACCGGCCCCGGCGACCGGGGGCCGATGCCCGCCGTGGTGGTCGCCGCCGCCGAGGTGGACGCCGAGATCGTGCTGGTCCGCCCCGACGAGCGGTCGGCCCGTTCGGTGCCCGGCAACGTGCGGGTGATCGACTGGATCCCGCTCGACGAGGCGTTGCCGGCGAGCGCGGCGCTGGTACACCACGGTGGTGCGGGCAGCGCCCTCGGCGCCCTCGCCGCCGGCCTGCCCCAGCTGGCCACCACGGGTGCGGGGGACCGGCGGCACAACGCCGAGCTGGTGGCCCGCCGGGGCGCCGGCCTGGCGCTGCGGCCCCGGGACATCACCGCGCGGGCGCTGACCCAGCTGCTCACCGACGAGCGCCTGCGGACCGCTGCCGCGCAGGTCAGCCGCGAGATCGCCGAGATGCCGCCACCGACGGACCTGGTCGCGCGACTGGCGGCACTGGTCTGACGCCCACCCCGCGTGGCCACCCCGGATGCACTGTCGACTGCGGCAGGATGACCGGATGCGACACGTCGTGCTGTTCCACTCCGTGTACGGGCTGCGGCCCGCCGTGCGCGCTCTCGCCGACCGGTTGCGCGCCGCCGGGCACCGGGTCAGCACCCCCGACCTGTACGGCGTCCCGGCCACCGACACCGTCGAGGAGGGCTTCGCGCTACTCGACAAGATCGGCCAGGAGGTGGTGCTGGACCGGGCCCGCGACGCGCTGCGTGACCTTCCACCGGAGACGGTGCTCGCCGGCTTCTCGATGGGTGCCGGGGTGGCCGGGGCGCTGCTGGCCGAACGCCCCGCCGCCGCCGGTCTGCTCCTGCTGCACGGCACCGGCGGCGCCCCGGACGCGGTCCGACCCGGGTTGCCGGTGCAGCTGCACCTCGCCGACCCGGATCCGTACGACGCGCCGGACGAGGTCGACGAGTGGCAGCAGGCGCTGACCGACGCCGGCGCCGACCTGACGGTCTTCCGCTATCCCGGCGTGGGTCACCTGTTCACCGACCCGGAGCTGGCCGAGTACTCCCCGGACGCCACCGCAGCGGCCTGGCCGCGCGTGCTGGCCTTCCTGGCCGCCGGCTGAACGCCCGGCTCGACCCTGGGTTACCACTCCCGGGCGGTGACGTGCCGTTGCGCCAGCTCACGGCAGGTGCGGGCGGCGGCCCGGCAGCGCGCGGGGCACCGCCGAATACGCCTCATTCGATAGCCTGACACCACCATCAAGATCCTCGAAGGGCGCCTGGCAATGACGAAGACGGCCTTCGATGAATATGAACGGTCGCGCTGGGCCGGGCGCGCCGGAGCGTACGACAGCAGTCTCGCCGCGCTCTGCGCGTACCCCGCGCCAGCGTTGTTGGACGCCGCCAACGTCGGGGCGGGCACGCGGGTGCTCGACGCCGGCACCGGCTCCGGCACGGTGGCCAGGCTGGCGTGCGCGCGCCACGCCAGCGTCGTCGCCGTCGACGCCGAACCCAGCATGGTCGAGTTGGTGCGCGACCGCGTTCCGTCCGTCGACGAAGTCCGCCTCGCGTCGCTGCCGCACCTACCGTTCGCCTCCCGGTCGTTCGACGCGGCCGTGGCGAACTTCGTGATCAATCACGTGGGCGATCCGCTGGCCGCGATCATCGAGCTGCGACGGGTCGTCCGGTCCGCTGGTCGGGTCGCGGTCACCGTGTGGCCGTACCCTCCACCCGAGGCGCAGAGCCTCTGGGGTGAGGTCTTCGACGCCGCTGGGGTCGGACGTCGCGCCGCCGCCCCGACGGTGGACGCCGACCGGGACTTCCCCCGTACCCCCGACGGGTTGGCGGGCCTGCTCGACCAGGCCGGGCTCACCGACGTGCGCTGCGACACGATCACCTGGGCGCACCGCACCGACCCGGAGGCCTGGTGGAGCGGCCCCGCCAACGGCATCAGCAAGCCAGGTCTGGTGATGGAGACCCAGCCGGCCGCCATGATCGCCCGCATTCGTGCCGCGTACGACGAGCTGACCGCCCGCTACCGTGGCTCCGACGGCCTGCTCGCGCTGCCCACCGCGGCGCTGCTGGCCTCGGCGTCCGTGCCCCTCGACGACTGACGATTAACCGTTCGACCGCGTCAGACGGGGTGTCGAGAATGCGGGGCATGGAGTTTCTCTGTTACCACAGTGACCGGCCCGGCTCGGCGGCGTTGCGCGACGAGTTGTTGCCCGAGCACTGGTCCTACATGGACCGGTACGCGGCGGGAATGATCGCCCGTGGCCCGACCTTCGTCGGCGACACGCCCACCGGCAGCGTGCACATCGTCGACGTGCCCGACCCGGCCGCCGCGCGAACCTTCGCCTTCGAGGAGCCGAACTACCAGGCCGGCGTGTACCGGGACGTGCTGCTGCGCCGGTGGCACAACATGCTGGGCCGCACCATGTGGGACTTCCCTGGCGGCCGGACCGGCGGCAACCGTTATCTGGTGCTCGGCCTCGGGGCCGGGCAGGCCGCCGACCTGGCCGTGCCGCCCGATCCGGACGAACTGATCGCGTACGGACCTCTGCTGGCCGACGACGGCGTCACCTGGCTCGGCACCGCCGCGCTGCTCCGGGCGCCGAACCCGGACGCGGCGCGCGCCATCCTGACGGCCGACCGGTATGCCGACATCGAGGTGCACAACTGGCAGTTCGGCGGGCGACCGTCCTGACCTGCCCTGCTGACCAGTCGGCGTGGGGCCGGTCCGGCTGCCGGGCATCAAGTGATCATCGGGGTCAGGCGGAGGCGGGCAGGCCGTCCAGTGGGCGGATCAACGGTGGGCGGAATATTGCCCGCACCACCCCTGGTGGAGTGCCGGCGTCTGCGAGTGTCCAGTGCCCAGCCGAACTCACTCGCGTGGGGCGGCTCGGCGCTGCGGGCCGCCCGAGGTCCCGAAATGGGTTACCGCCCGTACCGCGCGCAGGTCGGGACGCCGCTGTGGCCGGCGTCGGCGGTACGTCGCCCGCCGAGGCGACGGCTCGGAGCCGGCGTGGGCCCGCCGTACGGTTGGCGTCGGGACCCGACGCGGCGGGACGGGTGGCCATCGTCGGGATGGGGCTGCCTCGCCTCAGCGCGGTCGGGCCGGTGGCACCGCCCGGCCCTGCCGAGGCCAGTGCCGCGAAGACGGCGTCGAGGCGGCCGGTCCGAGCGCCGACGGTGTCGAGCCGCACGATCTGCGCACTCCTCGCCGCCGAACCGTTGATCGCACCAGCGGGCGGGTCGGCGTCCCGGTGCACGGTGTCGAGGTGCGGCACGCCGGCGGCCCGGCGTTGAAAGACGGCCCGCAGGGCGCGGGGCAACCGCTCGGCGGCGACCTGGCGCAGCGCCGGAGCGGCGAACGCGTACCCGTCGACGTGGTGGGGGAGCAGCAGCCCGGCGGCGACCAGCATGCGGAGTGCGGGTGCGGACCGGCCGGGCGTCCAGTCGAGTGCCCGGTCCACGGCAGCCCCGGAGATCAGACCGCCGAGGGTGCCGGCGGCCATCAGCACCGCCCGCCGCTCACCGTCGAGGTGGTCCAGCTCCGCGCCGACGGCCCGGCGTACCGCCTCGGGCAGCGGGAGCGCCGCCGGATCGGCACCGTCCACCAGCGCCGTGACATACGCCGTCGCGTGCCCTGGGCGGCCTCCCACCAGCGGCAGCAGCCGGTCGACCAGGGCCACCGGCTGCCCGGCCCGGGTGAGCAGGTGGCGCAGCAGCCGTCCGGACTGCACCGTGGCCAGTGGTCCGATCGTCATCTGGCGGGCCGGACCGGGCCGGGTGTCGGCCCACTGCGGCTGGTGCACGGTGAGCAGGGCCAGCGGCAGCCCGCGCTCCGTCGCCGCGCCGAACAGCGCGTGCAGGAAGCGGCTCACCGCGGGCGCGGCCCGGTCCAGGTCGTCGACTGCCACTATCAGCGGCCGGTGGGCGGCCAGCCGCAGCAGGACCTCGCGGCAGATCGCCGCGCCGGCGAGGGCGGCGGCCGAGCCGTCCGGGGTGGTCAGCATCCGCTGGAGCGCCGGAACCGCGGTGGCCACCCGGGTCGGCGGGAACAGCGGCGACAGGGCGGCGACGAGCCGGTCGTGGACCGCCGCCGGGCCGTCGCTGTGCCGGATCCCGGCGAGGCCGCGGAGCAGGTGCGCGACCGGCGCCAACACCTGATCGGGGTACGGCTGACAGGTCGCCACGCACCAGCGGACCGACAATCCGTCCACCGTGGTCAGCCCACGGGTCAGCTCGTGCAACAGCCGGCTGCGGCCACTGCCGGTGGGGCCGACCAGTGAGATCCAGCGTGGCGTCCGGCTTCGGATGGCCGCGCCCAACTGGTCGCGGATGGTGGCCAGTTCGCGGCGTCGACCGATCAACGGGCCGTCGTGCCGGTCGGCGCCGGGGCGTACCGGACCGACGGCGTGCCAGACCGGCACCGGCGGCACCCGGCCGGCGACCGGCACCGGCGTCAGCTGACGTTGGGTGATCAGTCCGGCGGTGGCGCGCGCTGTGGCCGCGCAGAGCGCGACGGCACCGGGTGCGGCGTACTCCTGCAGGCGGGCCGCGGTGGTGATCACCGCGCCGCTTGCCACGCCGTGCCCCCCGGTGACGACGTCGCCCAGGTCGACCACGACCTCGCCGGTGGCGACACCGACCCGGACGCGCAGCCTGATGCCGTCGACCATGGGCCGTCGGTCGAGCGCGGCCTGGATCTCGAGCCCGGCGCGCACCGCCCGGTACGCGTCGAAGCCGTCGGAGTGCCGTGCGCCGAAGAGCGCCATCACGGCGTCGCCGATGTACTTCTCCACCACCCCGTGCCAGCGGTGCAGCACACCTGCGACGGTGTCGAAGTAGGCCCGCTGCAACGCTCGGACGTCCTCGGGGTCGAGCCGGTCCACCAGGGCCGTGGAGCCGACGATGTCCGCGAAGAGGACGGTGACGACGCGCCTCTCCTGGGGTACCGGCCAGAGCGGGGTGACGGTCCGTTGCGTGTCGACGGTGATGCTGGTGGTCATGGGTGTCGCACCGGCCTCTCTCCCCGCTGTTGCCTGATCACCTCCGGAGATTGGCATTCCTGGGCCGACGGGGGATCTGCCGAACGACGTATGTCGGCCACCTGCAACCTTTAGTCGCAAAGTCGACGCGAGGAGTACCACAAGCGGTGGGCGGACGTAGAACGGTACGGGGCCCTGTGATTAGGCTGCGTGGCATGGCCAGCGATGTGGACACCGCACCGCTCGTGGGCCGGGCCGAGCTGGTGCAGACGGTTCGGTCCGCGTTGCTCGGTGACGCCGCGCACGGGCAGACCGCTGCGGTCTTCCTGACCGGCGAGAGCGGTGTGGGAAAGACCCGGCTGTTGGGCGAGATCGGCGACCGCCTACGGGAGCGGGGCGCCGTGGTGCTCACCGGCAGCTGCCTGGACATCGGTGACGCCTCCCCGCTGCACCCGCTGTTGCAGGCGCTGCGCCGGTTCGACACCGAGGTGTCCACCTCGCCCGCCCGCACCTCCTCGGCGGTGCGGGGGCTGCTGCAGATGTTCGCCGACGAGACCGCCGGCCCGGACGGCGCGGGCGCGTTGCTGGAGCGCGTCTCCCGTGGCCTGCACCTGATCGCCGAGGGTCGCCCCCTGGTGCTGATCCTCGACGACCTCCAGTGGGTCGACCGCAGCACCCGGCAGCTCCTGCTCTACCTCCTCGCCGGCCTGGGTGATCTCCAGCTGTCGGTGCTGGCGGCGGTGCGTGCCGAGTCGTTGCAGGGCGCGCACCCGTTGCGCCGGGTGCTCACCGAGCTGCGTCGACTCCGCACGGTGCGGGTGCTCGACCTGGCGCCGCTGGGCCGGGCCGACACCGAGACGCTCGCCGCCGCGGTGGTCGGCCGGACGCTGACCGCCGACGCGGCCGAGCAGGTCTGGCAGCGCAGCGGCGGCAACCCGTTCGTCATCGAGGAGCTTGCCCGGGATCTGCGCGACGGCCGCGACGGCCTGTCCGAGACGCTGCGGGAGATCTTCCTCGACCGGGTCGACGCGCTGCCCCAGCACGCGCACGCCGTGGTGCACGCGGTGGCCGCCGGGGTCGAGCCGGTACAGCACTGGCTGCTGGCCGAGGTGCTCCGAATGCCGGAGGACGAGCTGATCGCCGCGGCCCGGGCCGCGGTGGCGCACCGGCTGCTGGTCGGCGCCGACGAGGGCTACCGGCTGCGGCACCGCCTCGTGGCCGAGGTGCTGGCGCACGAGCTGCTGCCGGCCGAGCGTTCCGGGTTGCACCGCCGCTACGCCGAGGCGCTGACCACCGCGCCGGGTGAGCTGCACCAGGCCCGGCTGGCGCACCACTGGCGGCTGGCCGGCGAACCGGCGCGCGCCCTGCCGGCGGCGGTGGCCGCCGCCCAGGAGGCCGAGCGGCTGCACGGTTACGCCGAGGCGCACCGGCACTGGTCGGCGGCGTTGCAGTTGGCCGCCGAGCCGGGCCCGCTGACGGTGGACCGGGTCGAGTTGCTCGAGAACGCCGCCGAGGCGGCGCACCACTGTGGGGAGCACGCCCGCGCGTTGGCCCTGCTGGAGGAGTTGGCCACGCTGCGGGGTGGCGAGCCGAGCTGCGCACTGTACATCCGCCGGGCCCGCTACCTGGCCGCCGCCGGTCGCTCCGCGCTGGCCGAGGAGGAATACCAGCGGGCGCTGAAGGCGGCGGACTGCTCCCCTCGGGACCGGGCCAGCGCGGCTGCCCGCCTGGCCGAGCTGCTGCTGCACCTGGGTCGCTACGCCGACGCCGGTGAGCGGGCCCGCGAGGCGTTGGCGTTGGCCGAGAACGTGGCGGGCTCGGCCACCGAGGTGGTGCTGGCCAGCTCGGCGTTGGGCTTCAGCGACGCCTGTCTGGAAGACCCGGACGCCGGTCTGGCGGTCATGCGCGACGCTCTCGAGACCGCCGAGCGTGCCGGTCAGCCCGAGGACGTGGCCTGCGCGTACCTGCACCTGGCGGAGCTGCTGACCGGGCCGCTGAACGTCCTCGAAGAGGGCGTGGTGGTGGCCCGGCGGGGCGCCGAACGGGTGGCCGAGCTGGGGCTGGGCCGCACCTGGGGCACCCGGCTGTTGGCCATCGCCATCAACGGACTGTTCCGGGTGGGCCAATGGGCCGAGGCGGAGAAGGTGGTGGCCATCGCCCTGCGGCACCGGCCGTCCGGTGCGGACGCCGTGGAGCTGCTGTTGGCCCGGTGCCGGCTGTCGGTGGGCTACGGCGACATCGAGGCCGCCGGCCGGGACCTCGACGCGGTGGCGACCCTGCTCGCCGGCGGCGGGGCGCGACACGTCATTCCGCTGCTCACCCTGCGTTCCGGGCTGGCCATGTGGGAGGGCCGGCACGACGTGGCCCGCCAGGCGGTGCAGCGCGGCCTCACCGAGAGCCGTTCCGACGACGTGATGATCCTCTCCGCGCTGGTCTGGCACGGCCTGCGCGCCGAGGCTGAGGCGCACGCCAGCCGCACCGTGGAGGTGGACCCGACGGCGGTGCGCCGGCTACGGGACGTGGCCGAGCGGGTGGCCCGCAAGAGCGCCGGGGCCGCCCGGCCGGTGCGCTCGGTGGTGGAGGGCTTCCTGGCGCTGTGCGCCGCCGAGGTGAGCCGCCTCGACGGCAGCGATCCGGAGCTGTGGGCCGCGTCGGCGGCCGAGTGGGATCGACGCAATCACCCCTATCCGGCGGCCTACTCGCGGCTGCGGCAGGCCGAGGCGCTGCTGGCTCGGCGCAGCCGGGTGGCCACCGCCGGCAAGCTCCTGCGGGAGGCGTACCGAGTGGCACACGGGTTGGGCGCGGTGCCGCTGACCTCGGAGATCCGCGAGCTGGCCGGGCGGGCCCGGGTGTCGCTCGACGAGCGCGACAGCACCACCGGCACGCGCGGCGTCCCGGTCGAGGCGTCCGACGACGAGTTGGCGGCGCTCACCGCCCGGGAGCGGGAAGTGCTCGCCCTGGTCGCCGAGGGGTTGACCAACAGGGAGATCGGGCAGCGGCTGTTCATCAGCGAGCGGACCATCGGGGTGCACGTGTCGCACATCTTCGACAAGCTCCAGGTCCGTACCCGCGTGCAGGCCAGCGCGATCCAGTTGCGCAACCAACGAGGCTGACCGACCCGACCACTTCATACGTATCCCGGCGCGTGTGCGCGCCGGGATACGTCGTTTTACTGATCCGGTGGCCCGGTGTCGGCTGAGAGGCTGGGCCGCGTCGACGACGGCACGGGGGATGCCGCCGACCACAATGGAGGAGAAATGATCGAACCGGTCTGGGGGCCCGTGCACCGGGACATCGTCGACTTGCTCGCCGATCATCCCGCGGACGTGCCGGCCGTGGTCGATCATCTGACCAAGCTCCAGGACCTGCTGGTCCGGTTGCCACCGTTGGAGGCCAGTTGCCCCCTCGCTGACTTCAACAAGCTCTACCTGACCATCACCAGCAGTGTGCTGGACGGGCTGTACGACGACCGCTTCATCGATCCCGCCTTCCTCTCCCGGCTCGACGTCGAGTTCGCCGCCCGGTACTTCGACGCCATGCGGCTGTGGACCGACTCCAGCCCCGGCACCCCGAAGGCGTGGTCGTGCCTCTTCGAGCGGATGCGGGGGCCGGATGCCCGTCCGCTGCCGTCGGCGGCGGCCGGGGTGAACGCGCACATCAACTTCGACCTGCCGTTCGCCCTGGTGACCACGTTCGACCACCTGGAGTCGGAGCCGGTCGACGGCAGCGACCAGCACCACGACTACCTCGAGATCAACAACATCTTCGCGGACAAGATCCCCGGCCTGCGCCGGGGCTACCTGGAGCGGTGGCAGCTGCTCATCGACATGCTCAACGGCGACATCGACGACTGGTACCAGGGGGAACTGGTCGAGTACACCCGCGATGTCGCCTGGCGTAACGCGCAGAAGATCTGGCGGTGCCGGCACGATCCGGACGCCCGCGAGTGTGAGCGCACACGGTTGGACGACAACGCCGCAGCGCTCGGCCGGTTGCTGCTCTCGCCCCTCGGGGCGTTCCTGCAGTAGCCGGGACGGGGGGCCCCCGCGCTCCGCCCCGTGGGGGGCGGCGGAGCGCGGGGGCGCGTCCCACCAGTTCCACCCCGCGTTGCCGCCCGAGGTCGGGTCGGTCACGCAGGGGACAGCCGGTCGGCCCGGGGGGTGTCGACCGTCTGCCACCGTCGGCCGGCCCGGGGGGTGCCGGCCGACGGTGGGGG